>DATLQK010000063.1:0-44442 GCA_035535195.1 Gaiellaceae bacterium
CCGTCTCCGGGAGATAGAACGCGCCCGAGGCACCGATCCGCTGGGCGATCTCCGCCACCCGCGCCCCGCCGCCGCCGTCGGGGCCGCACCAGATCAGGATCGTCTTCTCGGCGCCCGCGAGGTCGTCGGCCGAGTTGACGAGGCGCGCTCCGTTCCGCCGGGCCTGCTTGATCCACAGCTCGACGATGGGTGCGCGTTCGACGACGGGTGCGTCCCCCAGCACGGCGATCACGTCGGCGTCTGCGATCGCCGAGAGCGGGAGCCGGAAACCGTCCAGAGCGTCCGAGACCTCCTCCGGCAGCACTGCAGTGTGCGAGCCGAGCCCGCGACGGAGCAATCTCGCCAAGGCGTATGCCTGCTCCACGGTCTCGGAGCCGGACAGTGCAGTGACGATCCGCCCTTCCGCCCCGCGCAGAAGCTGGTCCGCCTCGTCGATGGCGCGCTCCCACGAGACCTCCTCGAACCCGCGGCGGCGAACGCGCAGGAGTGGGTCGCGCAGGCGGTCTTCCGCGCCGAGGTGCTGGTACGCAAACCGGCCCTTGTCGCAGAGCCAACCCTGGTCGACCTCGGCGTGGTTGCGCGAGAGAACGCGCCTCACCTTCCCCTCGCGCGTCGTGACGTTGACGTTGCAGCCGACAGGGCAGAGCCCGCATACGGTCGGCACGTCCTGGATTTCCCAGGGGCGGGCCTCGAAGCGGTAACTCGTCGACGTCAGCGCGCCCACGGGACAGAGCTCGATCACGTTCCCACTGAATGGCGCGCGATAGGGCTCGTCTTCAAAGGTCGCGATCACCGACGATGCGCCGCGGTTCTGCGCGACGAGCTGGCCGTCCTCCGCGATCGACTCGGAGAAGCGCGTGCAGCGGTAGCAGAGGATGCAGCGCTCCCGGTCGAGCGCGATCGCCGGCGAGACCGGGATCGGCTTTTCCAGGGTGCGCTTCTCGAAGGTCATGCGCGTGTTTCCTGGGCCCCAGCGGAAGGTCAGGTCCTGGAGCGGGCACTCGCCGCCCTTGTCGCAGACCGGGCAGTCGAGCGGGTGGTTGACGAGGATGAACTCGAGCGTCGCCTCCTGGCCGTCCGCGGCCTTTTCCGAGGCGGCGGCCGTCTTCACGACGAGCCCGTCGGTGGCGCTCATCGTGCAGCCCGCCTGCAGCTTTCCCATCCCCTCGACCTCGACCAGGCACATGCGGCAGGCGCCGACGGGCGGCCCCAGCCGCGGCTCGTAGCAGAACACCGGGATTTCGATCCCGGCGGCCGCGGCCGTCTCGACGAGGCCGGTGCCCTTCGGCACCAACACCTCGACGCTGTCGATCGTGACGGTGACGAGCTCCGGCGCGCTCACGCAGGGACCTCGGCCATCGCGGTGTGGGTGTGCTGGTCGCTCGGCGCCAGGATCCCAGCGATCGACGACTCGCCGTGGTACGGGCAGCCGCCCTCGTCGATATGCCGCTGGAACTCGTCGCGGAACTTCTTCGCGTAGCTGCCGACGCACCAGACGGCGAAATCGCCGAGCGCACAGAGCGACTTGCCCTCGATCCGGTCGCAGACCTCGACGACGAGGTCGAGGTCCTCCTGCGTTCCGTGGCCGGCCTCGATCTTCTCGAGCAGCTGGACGAGCCAGCGCGTGCCCTCGCGGCACGGCGTGCACTTGCCGCACGACTCGTGCATGTAGAACTTCTCCGCCCGCAGGGCGAGCTGGACCATGCAGGCGCGGTCGTCGACCACGATGATCGCCGCCGAGCCGAGATACGAGCCGGCTGCCTGCACCGAGTCGAAGTCGAGCTTCACGTCGAGCTGGTCGGGCGTAAAGACCGGCACCGAAGAGCCGCCCGGGATGATCGCCTTCAGCGCGCGGCCCTCCGCGACGCCGTGGCCGTGCTCGAAGATCAGCTCGCGTAGCGTCGTCCCGAGCGGGAGCTCGTAGTTCCCGGGCCGGTTGACGTTCCCGGAGAGCGAGTAGACGACCGTGCCGGGCGCCGACTCGACGCCGAGCTTCTTGTAGGCCTCGAGCCCGAGCTGGAAGATCGCCGGGACGCTCGCCAGCGTCTGGACGTTGTTGATCAGCGTCGGCTGCATGTACAGGCCGGCCACGGGCGGAAACGGCGGTCGGGGGCGGGGCTGGCCGCGGTCGCCCTCGAGCGACTCGAGCAGCGCCGACTCCTCGCCGCAGATGTAGGCGCCGGCGCCGCGGTGGACGATCACATCCGTGTCGCCGAGCAGTCCGGCGCCGCGCGCTTCCTCGACGGCTGCGGACAGCACCTCGTACTCGGTCAAATACTCGCCGCGGATGTAGATGAAGACCGCGGCGGCTTGGATCGCCTGCGCCGCGATCAGGCAGCCCTCGACGAACCGGTGGGGGACGCGGCGCATGATCTCGCGGTCCTTGAAGGCGCCCGGCTCGGACTCGTCGGCATTCGCGACGACCCAGGCGGGGCCGCCGCGCTTCTCCGGCGGCGGGACGAGGCTCAGCTTGCGACCCATCGGGAAGCCTGCGCCGCCGCGCCCGCGCAGCGCGGCATCGGAGATCGTGTCGATGATCGCCTGGCGCTCCATCCCGCGCGCCTGCTCGAGCGCGCTGTAGCCGCCGATCGCGCGGTAGTCGTCGAGCTTCGAGAGGTCGCGGGTCTCGACCCCGGTGAGGACCGTCAGCTCAGCCACCGGCGCCGTTCCTCACCTGCTCGAGCGCAGCGGGGACGTCCTCCGGCCTCGTCGGCTCCTTGTAGCGGCCGTCGAGGATCACGACCGGGGCGTAGCCGCAGCCGCCCGCGCACTCGACGAGGCGGAGGGTGACCTGGCCGTCCTCCGTGGTCTCGCCGGCGCGGACGCCGAGTTCCTCCTCGAAGGCCTCCACGACCTGCTGCGCGCCGACGAGCGCGCACGAGAGGTTGGTGCAGACCTCGACGATGTGCCGGCCGATCGGCGCGAGGTTGTACATGTCGTAGAACGACGCGACAGCCTCGGCGTGCGCCGGGGTCACGTCCATCGCATACGCGACCTCCTCGAGCGCCTCCGGTGGTAGCCAGCCCTCGTGGCGCTCCTGCGCCAGCCGCAGGGCGCCCATGATCGCCGAGCGGCCGCGCGGGTAGCGCGCCCGCAGGCGGTGCACCTGGTCGACGTAATCGGCGGGCGGGATCCGCATCAGCGGTCGACCTCACCCATCAGCGTGTCGAGCGAGCCGACGATCGCGATCAGATCAGCGACGAGCGCGTTCTGCATGCACGTTGCGGTCGCCTCGAGCGCGACGAAGGAGGGCGCGCGGAACTTCACGCGCCACGGTCGCGGACCGCCCTCGGAGGCGACGTAGCACCCGAGCTCGCCGCGCGGCGACTCGACCGCGACGTAGACCTCGCCCTCCGGGACGCGGAAGCCCTCCGTCACCAGCTTGAAGTGGTGGATCAGCGACTCCATCGAGGTGTGGAGCTCCTCCCGCGGCGGGAGGACGATCTTGCGGTCGTCGGAGGTCCAGGGGTCGTCCTTCATCCCCTCGAGCCGCTCGAGGCACTGCTCGACGATCCGGACGGACTGGCGCATCTCGTCCATGTGGACGCGGTACCGCGCATAGACGTCGCCCTCGGGGTAGACGGGGACGTCGAAGTCGACGTCGCCGTACGCGAGGTAGGGGGAGGCCTTGCGCAGATCCCAATCGACGCCCGACGCACGCAGCACGGGGCCGGACTGCCCCAGCGCGATCGCGTCGTCGGCGGAGAGGAGGCCCAGCCCCTGCGTCCGCTCGAGCCAGATCTCGTTGCGGGAGAGCAGCGCCTCGTAGTCGTCGACGGCGCTCGGCATGTAGTCGACGAACTTGCGGCACTCGGGGTAGAAGCCCGGCGGGATCTCCTCCGCCAGGCCGCCCACCTGGAAGTAGCGCGTGTGCATCCGCGTGCCGGTGACCAGCTCGAAAAGGTCGAGCACCGTGTCGCGCTCGCGGAACGCGTACCAGAAGACCGAGATCGCGCCGAGCTCGAGCGCCGAGGTGCCGAGCCAGACGAGGTGGGAGTGGATCCGGTTGAGCTCGTTCAGGAGCGTCCGCATCCAGATCGCCTTCGCCGGCACCTCGATCCCGAGCAGCGTCTCGACGGCGAGGACGAAGACGAACTCGTTCGCCTGGAAAGCGAGGTAGTCGATCCGCGGCGCGTAGGTGATCGCCTTCCACCACGACTTCGCCTCCATGTTCTTCTCGAAGCCCGTGTGGAGGTAGCCGATCACCGCCTTCAGGCCGACGACCTCCTCGCCGTTCAGGTCGACGATCAGGCGGAGGACGCCGTGGGTGGACGGATGGTTCGGGCCGAAGTTGACCTGGAGCAGGTTCTCGGAGCCGCGTAGCTGCTCCGGCACCTCCAGCACCGTTGGGATCGGCGACGGAATGTGCGTTCCCTCGTAGAGTTGCGGGCGCTCGACGATCGCCAAAGCCGTGCCCTATACCTCGTCCGAGAATCGGACGGGCTCGCCCCCGATCGGATAGTCCTTGCGCAGCGGGTGCCCCTCCCAGTCGTCGTCCATGAGGATCCGCGTCAGGTTCGGGTGACCTTCGAACCGGATCCCCATCAGGTCCCACGCCTCGCGCTCGTGCCAGTCGGCGGTCGGCCAAACCGGGATCACGGTCGCCACCGACTGGCCGTCGTCTAGGAAGACCTGGACGCGGACCCGCGGGGCGCCGTCGCGCAGCGCGAGCAGGTGGTAGTTGACGGCGAAGCGCTTCGGCTTCGGCCGCGGGACGCGCGCAAAGCCCTGCGAGCCGGTCGCGCCGCCGGTTCCGCCTGGAAAGTTGAGGTCGCGGCCGGCGAGCGTCCCGTAGTAGCCGGCGACGCCGCGGTTGCCCCAGCCGAGGAAGTCGACGGCGGTGATGTCGGAGAGGAAGCGGAAGCCCTCGACGTCGCGGAGGTGAAAGCAGGCGTCGGTCAGTCGGGCCGGGTCGACGACGAGCGTCGTCTCGCCGTGCTCGTCTCGGCGCTCGACGAGGCCGGGGACGCCCTCGAAGGTCAGGATGCGACCCCGCGGATCTCGTACGCGGGCGGGACGCCGGCCCGAATCTTCTCCTGGAGCCGGACGACGCCCTCGAGCACCGCCTCGGGGCGGGGCGGGCACCCCGGGATGTGGATGTCGACGGGGACGATCTTGTCGACGCCCTGGAGGATCGCGTAGTTGTTGAACATCCCGCCTGAGCTGGCGCAGGCGCCCATCGCGATCACCCATTTGGGCTCGAGCATCTGGTCGTAGATCTGCCGCAGCGGCGCCGCCATCTTGTGCGCGACCCGTCCGGAGACGATCAAGAGGTCGGCCTGACGGGGCGTGGAGCGGAAGACCTCGGCGCCGAAGCGCGCGCTGTCGTAGCGCGAGGTGACGATCGACATCATCTCGATCGCGCAGCACGCGAGCCCGAAGGTCGCGGGCCAGATCGAGTAGCCCTGCGCCCAGGCGACGGCCTTCTCGACCGTCGTCAGCAGCAGCTTCTCCTCGAGGTTCCCGAGCTCCTCTTCGATCACGGCCGGCTCCTCCGGCTTGCGCATGAGCAGCCGCTCCGAGCGGAGGCCGTAGTCCTTCAGCCGCTTCCGCGGCGGGCCGTTCCCGTTCACCGGCGCCATTCGAGCGCCCCCTTGCGCCAGATGTAGACGTACGCCAGCGCAAGGATCCCGATGAAGAACGCGAGCTCCCAGAACCCGAACCAGCCGAGCGGCTCGAGCACGACGGCCAGCGGGTAGAGGAAGACGATCTCGATGTCGAAGACGATGAACAGGAGCGCCGTCAGGTAGAAGCTGATCGTGAAGCGCTGGACGTTCGGCGGCCCCAGCGAGACGCCGGACTCGAACGGGATCTGACGCGTCCGGTTCGCGGCCACGGGGCGCGTCGCGAAGGCGAACGACATCGCCACCATCGTGAGTGGGATGGCGACAGCCATCGCGCCGTAGATCAGAAACGGCAGCCAGTCATCGAGCACAGCTGCATGCCCCCACGGGCCCCACGTCGGCGCGAACACTACACCCTTCTCGACGTGTTACGAACCGGCTGGCAAACGGCTCAACAGAGCCTGAAGCAGTTGTTACAAAGTCCCTGCTCCAGAGGCACTCCGACGGGGGACGCGGCCGCCGAGCACGCTGCTACGATGGCTCGCAGATGGAACTCACCGAGCGCCCGATCACTCTCGTCTCGCTGACCGAGGCGGCCGCCGCCAAGATCAAGGACCTCGGCACGGAAGAGCCCGAAGGCGAGGCGTCGGTCCTGCGCATCGCGGTGCAGGGCGGCGGGTGCTCCGGGTTCGAGTACGCCCTCGGCTTCGACCGCGGCGCCATGGAAGGCGACCACGAGCTCGAGGCCCACGGGGTCACGATCGTCGTCGATCCCTACAGCGCGCCGTACCTCCAGGGCACCGAGATCGACTTCGTCGACGGGCTCCAGGGCGGCTTCGCGATCAACAACCCGAACGTCGTCGCCTCGTGCGGCTGTGGCCACTCGTTCCAGGTCGCGGACGGTGAGGACCCGGGCGGGGCGCCCGGCTGCGGCTCCGGCTGCTCGCACTAGCTCCACTCCTCATTACTAGTCTTCGTGCCCGTGGCTGAGACGGACGGCGTCGTCGACGTGACCATCCTCGGGGCCGGGCCCGTGGGGCTCTCGGCCGCCTACTACGTCGGCCATCGCGACGGCACGGTACGCATCGTCGAGTCGCTCGAGCAGATCGGCGGCCAGGTCGCGGCGACGTACCCAGAGAAGCACGTCTACGACGTGGCTGGTTTCCCGAAGATCCTCGGCCAGAAGCTCGTCGACATGTGCGCCGAGCAGGGTCTGCAGTACGACGCCGACGTTCGCCTCGGCGAGGAGGCGAAGGCGCTCGAGCGGGTCGAGCATGGCGGCGAGGACCTGCTCGCGCTCACGACGGACAAGGGGAACACGTACCTGTCCCGCGCGATGATCATCACCGCCGGCCACGGCGCCTTCGAGCCACGGAAGCTCGGGATCGAGGACATCGACGACTGGCAGGGTCGCGGGCTGCACTACGTCGTCCGCGAGAAGGCGCAGTTCACGGGCAAGCGCTGCGTGATCGTCGGAGGCGGCGACTCGGCGCTCGACTGGACGCTCGGGCTCCAGGACACGGCCGACCTCCCGATCATGCTCGTCCACCGGCGCGACCGCTTCCGGGCGCTCGAGTCGTCGATGAACGAGGCCCGCCGGCTCGAAGACGAGGGCGCGGTGAAGATCCTCACGCCGCACGAGGTCAGGGAGGTGCACGGGGACGGGACGATCGAGGCGGTCACGATCGAGAACACCGCCACAGGCGAGCTGGAGCGCCACGACTGCCAGGCGCTGATCACCCTCCTCGGGTTCGTCTCCCACCTCGGCTCGATCGCCGATTGGGAGATCGAGCTCGAGGGCAAGCGCCAGATCAAGATCGACCCGATGAGCTGCCAGACGTCGATGCCGGGCGTCTACGCGGCCGGCGACGTCGCCGGCTACCCCGGGAAGATCACGCTGATCACGGTCGGGATGGGCGAGGCGGCGATCGCCGCGAACAACGCCATCGCCGCGATCCGCGGCGAGAAAATCCAGCCGAAGTACTCCACGGACTAGGAGGGTTTGGCGGAGAAACGTTCGTCGCAGGGGCGAGCAGCGCGGCCCGGCGGCACGAGCTTTTTTGTGCCAAACCCTCCTAGCCCTCCCTGAAATGAGGGATTCGTCAGCCGCCGTTGACTGCCGACCATTCGGTTCGTGGAGACGAAGCGGGTTGAATGCCTTGCCTGTGGTGCTCGCCGGATCGTGGTCGCGAGAGACATGCATCACGTCGACGCGGGTGAGTGCCAGCGGTGCGGCTACGTCGGCTGGGCGAGCTCCGACGACCTGACGCAGAAGGCCCGCCGCGAGCTCCGGGACCGGCCGGTCGCGCGCCGGCGGCTCCGCGTGCTCTTCTCCTAGCGGACTTTCTCTGGCACGCTCTCGGGGAGGGCGATGCGGGGGATTCTCGTTGCCGTGGTCATGATCGGAGCGCTTGCCGCGGCGTCGGCCGCGTCTGCGGCCCAGCTCTCCGCGGACCTCGATCGCTACGTGTTCACGGCCGGCGCGGACGACGACCTCGTGGACGTCGACGAGGGCGATACGGATACGTTCACGATCTTCACCTCGGAGGGTGCGATCGATCCCGACGCGAGCGCGGCCTCCAAGTGCACAGGCGGCGGGACGGACACCGTCGAGTGCGGGCGGCCCCCCAACCAGCTGCGCCTCAACTTCGACGGCGGAGACGACGACGTCACGATCGACGACCTGCTCCCGATGACGTTTGCGATCGACGGCGGCGCCGGGCGCGACTCGCTCGACGGCGGCGCTCTCCGGGACACGATCACGGGTGGCCCCGGCCCTGACGACGTGGTCGCCGGCGACGGTGACGACGCCGTGTTCGTGCGCGACGGGGACGTCGACGAGGTGGATTGCGGCGCCGGCGCCGATACCGTCGAGGCCGACGTCGTCGACCTCCTGACGGACTGTGAGGGGATCTCGCTGCCGCGGACGTCGTCTCCACCTCCACCGCCTGGGGCGGCCGCGCGCTGCGTCGTCCCCTCGCTCCGCGGGAAGACGCTCGCCAGGGCGCGCGCGCTCCTCGCCGCGCGGCACTGCCGGCTCGGCCGCGTCGGCCGCTCGTACTCGCGGGTCAAGAAGGGCCTCGTCGTTGCGCAGACGAAGCGGCCCGCGCTTCGCCTCCCCCGGGGCACGAAGGTCGGCGTCGTGGTGAGCCGGGGCCGACGTCGCTGACTATGCTCGCGGCATGAGCGAGCAGACTGTGCCCAAGGAGCTCTGGGGCGACGAGACCAGCAAGGCCATAGCCAACTTCACCGTCTCCGGCGAGCCGATTCCGGCCCCCGTCGCCCACTGGCTCGGGCGGATCAAGGGGGCGGCAGCCCGCGTCAACGCGGAGCTCGGCCTGCTCGACGCCGACAAGGCCGAGCGGATCGCTGCGGCCGCCGAGCGGGTCGCCTCGGGCGAGCTCGACGACCAGTTCCCGATCGACGTCTTCCAGACCGGCTCCGGCACCTCCTCGAACATGAACGCGAACGAGGTGCTCGCGAGTCTTGCCGGCGAGGACGTGCACCCGAACGACGACGTCAACATGGGCCAGTCCTCGAACGACGTCTTCCCCTCGGCCGTGCATCTCGCCGCGCTCGATCAGCTGGAGCACGACCTGCTGCCGGCGCTCGAGCAGCTCGCGAACTCGCTCGGCCGCAAGTCGCAAGAGTTCGACGACATCGTGAAATCGGGCCGGACGCACCTGATGGACGCGGTACCCGTCACGCTCGGCCAGGAGTTCTCCGGCTACGCGGCTCAGGTTCGGCAGGGCGCGGAGCGCGTCCGCGACACGTTGGAGCGGGTCGGGCAGATTCCGCTCGGCGGGACCGCCGTCGGCACCGGGCTCAACACGCACCCCGAGTTCGCGAAGCGCGTGCGCGAGCGACTGGACGAGGAAACGGGGCTTTCGATCGGCCCGCCGGCCGATCCGTTCGAGGCTCAGGCCGCACGCGACGCGCTCGTCGAGGCCTCCGGGGCGCTGAAGACGGTCGCCGTCTCGCTGACGAAGATCGCGAACGACCTGCGCTGGCTCGGCTCGGGCCCACGCACGGGCCTGAGCGAGATCTACCTCCCCGAGCTCCAGAAGGGCAGCTCGATCATGCCGGGCAAGGTCAACCCGGTGATCCCCGAGGTCGTGACGCAGGTGGCGGCCCAGGTGATCGGGAACGACCAGGCGATCACGGTCGGCGGGATGCAGGGGCACTTCGAGCTCAACGTCTTCGTCCCGCTGCTCGCCCGGAACCTGCTCGAGTCGATCCGGCTGCTCGCCGCCGCCTCGCGCCTCCTCGCGGAGAAGTGCGTCGACGGGATCGAGGCGAACCGCGAGCGCGCGGAGCACTACGCGGAGCTGACACTGTCCGCGGCGACCGCGCTCAACCCGTACATCGGCTACGACAAGGCGACCGAGATCGTCAAGGAGGCGGCCTCGAGCGGCCGCCCGCTCCGCGACGTCGCGCGAGACGCGGGCGTCGACGACGAGACGCTCGACAAGGCGCTGGACTACCGCGCCATGGCGAAACCGCACGATCGAGACCGCTAATCGGTAGGGGGAATCCCTCGGTGGAGGGAGTAGTCCCTCCGCGTGCCCCGCCGACATTCCAGGTGCCACACGGGATCTCGTCGTTTGGCCGCCCCTGGCGGCGCGATCCGTAGCCGCGTTCACGACGCCTGGAGACCCGTGCTCAATCCGAGAAAACCATTCCTGGCCGCCTTGGGAACCCTTCTTGTGCTGGCCGGAACGGGCGCGTCGGCCGCAGCCGTGCCCAATCGGGCGGGTGGGGTCAAGCCGGGCGTCGTGCGCGGTGGCATCCGCTATGCAAGCCCCGACTTCCCCTTCCGCTTCGCGAAGCCCGGCGGGCGGCGCGTCAGCATCGGCTCGCTCTCGAGACGGAAGGACCGAAGGGCCTCCCGCCTGAAGCGCTTCTCGGCCCCGGAGCAGTTGAAGCTCGGCGAAGTTCGCCTGTGGGCCGGCCTCGACTTCATCAACGAGACGCTCTATCCGAAGGCGTTCGAGCTGCGCGGCGTGGGCCGGAAGATCGAGGTCTGGGTCGCGACCGGCCCGTCGGAGTTCGCCGGTGTCGAGTCCGATGGCACGGACTTCATGGCCGGCGATTGCCGGAACGGCGTCCGCACGACGGTCACGGATGCCCAGGTCCGTGACCTGGTCAGGGAGTTCGACCGCACGATCTACCCGCGCGAGTCCGAGGTCTTCAGCGTCGCAGAGCCGCACGACGGCTCGAACGCACTCGTCGGTGGGCCGTTCAGCCCTCAGGGGGCGGGCGACAAGACCGTGGTGCTCGTCGACAACGTCAGGGACGAGCAGTTCTTCGACCTGAACAACACCCAGGACTTCGGCTATGTCGTCGGTGTCTACTCGTCGGCGCTCGGCGCGCTGTTCGACCGGAACATGATGACGATCGACGCCTTCGACTGGCTCCACCGGTCGGGGGCGCGCCCGGCCGACGAGCCCGTGCCCGGCGACACCTGCCGCGACGCGCCCGCCTACCCCAGGCTGATGGAAGGCGTCTTCGCGCACGAGTACCAGCACCTCCTCGAGCACTTCGCCGATCCCGACGAGGTCGACTGGGTCGACGAGGGCCTCGCGGAGTGGGCGCGGACGCTCACCGGCTACGTCGATCCGTCGCTCCCCGCGAGCCGCCTCGGCTCCGACAAGCACATCCAGTGCTTCCTCGGGAACGACGCCGGACCGGACAACGGGCCCGAGAACTCGCTGACGCTGTTCGGCGACGCCTGGAACGGGGACTGCGACTACGGGGCCGTCTACACCTTCATGGAGTACCTGCAAGGGCGGTTCGGGACTCGCGCGATGACGGCGCTCCACCGCGGTCAGGCGAACGGCCTCGCCGGCGTCCAGGAGGCGCTCGGCGGCCGGGCGGACGCCAGAGACGTCCTACACGACTGGGCCGCCTCGGTGGCGCTCGACGACGCGATCCGCGGCGGCGGTCGCGACGACGACCTGCGGGAGCTCCGCGCGCCGACGCTCGACACGTCGGTGAACTGGGACTCGCCGGCTTCGTACGCCACGCCCGGCGCTGCCCCGAACGGGTCGGACTACGTTCGCCTGCGCGACGCCGACGGCCGGTACCTGAAGGCCCGTGACCTGCGCAGCCTCTCCTTCGACGGCACGACCCAGCTCGCGGGTCGTCCGGTCGAGTGGACGGTCGACGCGGCGCCTCCGGGCGGTGGCGGTGCAGCGCTCTACACCGGCGCCGGCAACAACCTCGACCGCATGATCGTGCGCCCGCTCTCCGTCTCCGCCGGCGGCGGCGACCTCGCCTTCCAGGCGCAGTGGAACGTCGAGGAGGATCCCCTGGGAGGCTGGGACTTCACCTTCGTGCAGGTCTCGACCGACGGAGGGAAGACCTACGTGAGCATCCCGTGCACGAGCTCGCGCAGCGACGCGAGCCCGTTCTCGCGGCCCGTGATGCAGGAGAACGTGCCGGGCTACACCGCGTATTCCAGCGGCTGGCGGAACGAGCACTGCTCGCTGAACGCCTACGGCGGAAAGTCGATCCTGCTCGCCTTCCGCCACGTCACCGACGGGTCGACCTCGGGCGACCCAGATGATCCCGCCGCGACGATTCCGCCGGGCTTCTGGCTGCGGATGCTGACCCTGAATGGGTTCCCCGTCGCCGACGGCGCCTCGCTCGCCGGCTGGCTCTCGCTTTCCCAGGCGCGGCCGGCGCCGGTCTACGGCTTCACCGTGCAGCTCGTGGCCTACTCCTCGCGCGGGCACGGCCACGTCAGTCGCGCCACACTGCGGCTCGACTCCCAGTTCAACTTCACGTTGAACGAGCGGCAGCTCGACCGGCTCGTCGATTCCAAGGCCGACGTCGTCGCCGCGATCATCACGTACGACGAGCCGACGGAGCAGGTCTTCGAGTACGCCCGGTACCGGCTGACTGTGAACGGCACGCTGCAGCCGGGCGGCTAGCTTGCTCTAGCCTCTGGCCCGTGCGACGGGCCGTGTCGTTGGTCGTGCTGGCCCTGGCCGTCTGCGGTTGCAGCTTCGGCGGTGACGACGCCTCGGTCTCCCGGCAGGAGCTCCCGCGCGTCGTGCTGCAGCCGTCGGATCTGCCGCGGGTCTTCCTCCGGTTCGACGAGGGTCGGCAGGGGATCACCGACACGCCGGGAGGCCGGCGCGCCGACCCCACGCGCTTCGGCCGCGAGGACGGCTGGAAGGCGCGGTACCGCCGACCGGGCGGCGAACGCACGGAGGGGCCGCTGGTGATCGAGGCGCGCGCGGATCTCTTCTCGTCCCCCGATGGCGCCAAGGACGACCTCGGCGCCGCGCGCGAGGACCTCGCCGACGGCGAGCTCGACTGGCAGCCGATCGACGAGCCGGGCCTCGGCGACGAGTCGTTCGCGGCGACGCTCGTCCAGGGAGGGGTGCGCTTCTACCAGGTGGTGTGGCGCGACGCGAACGTCACGGCGTCCGTGAGCGCGAACGGGTTCGAGCCGCGGCTGGCGCTGGGCGAGGTGCTCGCGCTGGCCCGCAAGCAACAGGATCACATCGCCGCGGCGGCCGCCTAGGAGGGTCTGGCGTAGTACCGCTCGTCGCAGGCGAGCAGCGCGGCTTTGCGGCACAGGCTGTCCTGCGCCAGACCCTCCTACGAGTGGGCCCAGGCGACGACGAGGCCGCCGGAGGCGACGACGATGGCCGCGCCGAGCAGCAGCGCCAGCGGTAGGCCCCAGTCATCGTCCGACGCGGGCGGCTGAACCGACGGTCTCGGCGTGACCGTGCGGTACACGTAGGTCGTCCGCGGCGGAGCTCCGACGCCCGGGCCGGCGAGGAACGCGTTGTACTGGAAGGTCCGTGCCAGGCGCAGCAGCCCCTTCGTCGCGAGGAAGACGAGCTCCGAGCCGGTCGCGGAACGCGGCGGCCGCGTCTCCGGCACGAGCCGCACGGGCTCGGCGACGAGCCGCACCCGCGCGCCCTCGCGGGCCGGAATCCGCGCCGTGGTACTCGCCGGGCCGCCGAGGAGCCGCTCGAAGCGGCTTCCGCCCACGGATCCGACCACGCGAAGTGGTGCGTCCACGACGACGCTCCGCCCCCGGACCGGCCCGGTGAGCTGCACCGACGGCTGTTCCGTCGGGCGACGCGCGATCCCCGCGAGGACCCGCCGGATCTGCGCCGGCCTCGCGGCGGCCGAGAACCCGCGCGCCCGTACGGCGGTCGCGTTCCGCAGCACGAGCACGCGGTCCCGCAGCTCGAGCCGCAGCGGCAGCGCCGGAGCGGCGGCGGCAGGGTCGAGCTCCATGTCGGCGGCGAGTACCCGGCGCCGGTTCGCGAACCCCTGCCAGAGGACGGCGCCCTGGCGAAGGCCCGGCTCGCCCTGCGACCCCGGCGCTGCGCGGGCATCCCGCGCCGGCGCCGGCACCTGGAAGAAGAAGTCGCCGGTGCCCAGAAGCGTGAGTACGTGCCGGACCCGGACCGCGACCACGGTCCCGTCCGCCAGGACGTCGACCGAGACGATCTGCCGGCTCGAGACACGCGCGTTCGCCGGAAGGAGCGGGGGCACACCGGCGGCGGAGGCGCCCAGCGGGAGCTTCGTGTCGAGCGGCGTCGTCGGCGAGGGCAGGAGCGCTGTTCGAGCAGCAGCCGTGGCCGGAAGGGCGAGCGCGATGAGCGCCACGGCAACGGCGGCTCGCATTACTTCGCCTGGTCGATCGTCGGCAGCGTCGAGGAGAGCGGGTCGTCCTTCACGGGCTCGAACGTCATGTCGCGGAACCGCGCGAAGTAGACGTCGTCGTCCACCACGCCGTCGTGGTTGTGGAGGTTGAAGCCGCGCTCGTCCCCGTTCGCACCGCGGACCGTGACCTGGTTCAGCGCGTCGAGTACCTTCCGGCGGTCGCCCGCACCGCCGGCCTGCTTCAGCGCCGCGGCGAGGACGTTGACGAAGTCGTAGGCGTACATCGCGTACTCCGGCGGCTGGACCACCTCGTCGCCCGCGGAGGTTTTGACGCCCACCGGGTCCGGCCCGTAGCGGCCCTCGAACTGCGACTCGAACGACTGCCAGGCCTGCGGGCCGAGCTCGGCCGTCATCCGCCCGGACGCGAAGGTGAGCCCGTCGACCCATTCGGGCCGGTCGGCGAGCTGCTGCCGGACGAGCGGGTCGGCGCCGCTCGGGGGCGTGTAGACGGGCACCTGCCACCGGCGGCTGCGGGCGGCGGTCAGCACATTGGCGATCGTCGCCGGGCGCGCCCACACGAGGAGCGCGGTCGCGCCCGCGCGCCGGGCCTGGAGCACCTGCGGGGAGACGTCGGTCGCATCCGCCGGCAGCCGGATCCGCGCGGCGATCGCCTCGGGATTCGAGCCGAACGACCGTTGCAGCGCGGCGCGTCCCTCGTCGCCGTAACCGCTGTCGTCGGTGAGGATCGCCACGTTCGGCCGTTTGGGAATGAGGTACTCGGCCAGCCGGAACGCGATGCCGCGGTCGGTGGGCGCGATCCGGAAGACGTTCGGGCGGGTGGCGGGATCGACGAGGCCGACGCCTCCCTGGTACGTGATGCCGATTGGGATCTTCGCGTTCTCTGCGATGCGCCACGACGCATCCACGCCGGTTCCCTCGTCCACGATCGCAACGGCGCCGTCTGCGACCGCCTCTCGGACGTTCGCGATCGCTTTCCGCGGCGAGAGTGCGTTGTCGAGCCGCTTGACGCGAATCCGGTACGTCGCCTCCGTGGTGTCGACCGGGTTCGACACGGTCGCGCCGAGCTCGACGCCCCGCGCGATCGTCTCGCCGACGTACGGGCTCTTCGAGAACGGTGCGTTGACGACGATCGTCAGCGTCTTCTGCCCGGACTCGCCCCCGCCGCCGCAGCCGGAGAGGAGGACGAGCAGGAGCAAAATTGGAACGGTCGAGCGGCGCAGGGACACGAGGGTACCTTCGAGCGTCAGAAGGGCTGGCGGCCGAGGTACGCGGCGCGGACGGCCGGATGGCGTGCGATCTCGTCGGGCGTTCCCGCCGCCAGCCGCTTCCCGGCGTCGAGCACGACGACCTCGTCCGCAAGGGAGCGGACGAGCCGGAGGTTGTGCTCGACGATCAGGAGCGCGAGGCCCTGCTCGCCGAGCGCGCTCAGGACGCCGGTGAGCCGTTCGAGCTCCGCCGTCCCAGCGGCGGCCGACGGCTCGTCGACGAGGAGCGCCCGCGGGGACGTCGCGAGCGCCGAGGCCAGCATGAGGAGGCGCTGCTCGGCCGTGGAGAGCGTCTCGGCCGGAGCGCCGGCCCGGTGCGCGAGGCCGACCGCGTCGAGCGCCGCCAGCGCCAGCCCAAGGGTCTCGCGGTCCTCCGCGCGCGCCTTCGGCGTCGCGACGAGGGTTCGGAACGCGCCGCCGTGTCGACGGCGGACGGAGGCGCCGACGACCGCGTTCTCGAGCGTCGTCAGCCCTGCGAAGACGGCGTTCGCCTGGAGCGTCCTGACTAGCCCGCGCCGTACGCGGGCGCCGGTCGACTCTCGGGTGATGTCGGCGCCGCCCAGGGCGATCCGGCCGCCGTCCGGCTCCATCGTCCCCGCGAGGAGGCGCAGGGCGGTCGTCTTGCCCGAGCCGTTCGGGCCGATCAGTGCCACCGTGCGGCCCGGCTCGACGCGGAGGCCGAGCCCGTCGAGCGCGATCAGCCCGCCGAAGCGCTTGGTGAGGTCGCTCACGTCGAGGCCGGCTCCCTCGGTCGGGAGCGATGAAGCAGGTGCGTCGCGAGTCGAGCCCCGGCGGAGCCTCCGCGTCGCCAGCGGCACGAGTCCTTCCCCGCCCGCAGTCAGGAACGCGAGCAGCAGCAGGGCGGCGAGCATCGGGCCGAAGCGGGCCGTCTCAGCCCCGGTCACGCGGCCGAGCGCGTCGGCGATCGGCGTCAGCGAGGCGACCACGAGCATCCCCACTGCCGGCCCGAGTGCGCTGACGGCGCCGCCGACGAGCACGGCGACGAGCAGCTTGAACGAGAGCAGCGGCCCGTACGCCGCCGGGTCGGCGACGCCGACGAGCTGCACTGCGAAGCCGCCGGCGAGGCCGGCCAGCGCCGCGGATCCGGCAAAGGCGCGGAGCCTGAGGCGGGGAGCCTCCACACCGAGCGCCGCGGCTGCCGCCGGCCGGGTGGCGGCGGCCCGCAGAGAGAGCCCGAAGGAGCTTCGTGCGAGCGCCCAGTGTCCGAGCAGCGCCAGCGCGACGAGCCCGAGGGCGACCTCGTAGTGGACCGTCGGCGTCCAGACGGGCGTCACCGCCAAGCCTGCCGCACCGCCGGAGATCGACGGGAACGCGT
This sequence comes from Gaiellaceae bacterium, assembly GCA_035535195.1. Classification (GTDB taxonomy): domain Bacteria; phylum Actinomycetota; class Thermoleophilia; order Gaiellales; family Gaiellaceae; genus JACDAN01. The sequence goes on from DATLQK010000063.1 coordinate 16,821, forward strand.
CGAGCCCGAGCGCGAAGAGCCAGGTGACGATCCAGGTCGCCGCCGCGACGTACACGGGCCGGAAGCGGACGATCGCCGCGCCGACGGCGACGCCGCCGGCCGCCGCTGCCGCGCCGCCGAGGAGCGCCGCCGCCACCGGCGGCCAGCTCGGCGCGAGGTGCGCGGCGACCAACGCGCCAACCCCGACGAAGGCGCCCTGCGCGACCGACGGCATCCCGCCGATCCCGATCGCAAAGCCGAGCCCGATCGCGGCGGCGGCGAGGTAGGCGGTCTCGGCGAGCCCGTCGAGGCGGACCGATCCGGGGAGGACGAACGGCACCAGGGCGGCCACAGCGAGCAGCGCGAGGGCGAGCCACGCGTGGGACGACCACGACGCTCGCGCATCGTCCCAGGCGCCGCGGAGGGCGGTGCCGGTCTCGGCGATCACTCGATCTCCTCGAGCGCCTCACGAGGCGGCCGCAGCGCGAGGAAGGCGAGCACGAGCGCCATCGGAATCACGGCGCTGTACGCCGGGCCGAGCTCGAAACCGCCGAGGTGGATGTTCGCGATCGCCGCCTCGAGCAGCCCCAGCGCGGCGCCTGCCGCGAGCGCCCACAGCGGCGGCCCGAACCGAACCGCGAGCGCCGCGACGAGCCCCTTGACGCCGAGCAGCGTGCCGGTGTCGACCGAGACCGGTGCGCTCGGCGCCGCCGAGACCGCCGCCACGGCCGCCACCGCGCCGGCGAGGCCGAAGGCGAGCGGGACGAGTCGCGCGATCGGCACGCCGACGACGGCCGCTCCTTCACGGTCGGCCGCGATCGCCTGCAGGCCGCGACCCGGCCGCGTTCTGTCGACCGTCCACGCGACGAGTGCGCCAAGCGCGAACGCCACCGCAGCGACGTACAGCGCCCGCACCTGGATCGTCGCGCCGCCGACGGTGACGAAGCCGCTCTCGCCGACCCGGCGGAAGGGGATCGGATCCGGGAAGACGTACGCCGAGCGGGGGAAGACCGACTCGATCACGGCGTGGATCGCGAAGGCGAGGGCGAGCGTGGCGCCGACCCAGCCGAGGGTCGAGCCCCGCTCGAGGAACGGCTGGACGACGAGCAGGTAGCCGCCGACGCCGACGACGATGCAGACGAGTACGCCCGTCGCGAGTGCGAGCAGGTAGCGGCCGGTCGCGACGCTGGTCTGTGTCACCGGCCCCGTGCCCGCTGCGACGAGCAGCGTCGTGAAGACGCCGAGGCCGATCAGGTCGCCGAGCGCGAAGTAGACGGTCCCTGTGAGCCGGAAGACGAGGGAGTGCCCGATCGCCACGAGCCCGTAGACCCCGCCCGCCGCGAGCCCCGTGACCACGACCTGGAGCGCCAGATCCACGGCGGGAGCCTACGGCCGGCACCGATGCACGAGGCGAACTCTCGTGTGCGCCCTAGCACAGATCCGGTGATATCGCTCCCTTGATGTTCTGCCCTCCATCTGGTACGAAACCGGCCTGTGGGGGAGAGGTACCGCTATTTGCTTCGCATGCCGCAGGAGCTGCGGGAGCGTGTGCTCCGTGCGGCCGAATCGAGTGGCCGAAGCTTCAACGCAGAGGTGCTGCACCAGCTCGACCAGAGTCTTCGCCCGAGTTTCCCTCGTAGGGCGTTGCTGCAGGTCGACATGATCAGGCGCTCCGTTGCCACCGGATTCGATTTCCGGAAGCCGCAGGGGGCGCAGATACAGGGGAGGGAACAATCGATGAGGAGAAGGAACTCGAGGCTCGCCGCAGCTTTCGTGGTCGCGCTCTGCGTGATCGCGGCGGCGGTCACCGCGGGCGCGCTGACGCAGGGGTCTGGCGTCGGCAGCTCGCTCGGGCTCGGCGCCTCCGAGAACGAGGCGGCCGGTTCGACGCTCGGTGCCGAGGCTCGCGCGTTCGCGCGGTCCGCGGCGCGGCAGAGCGTGATGGGTGTGCCGGTGCCGATGGCACGCGAGAAGCTGACGCCGGGTAAGGAGGCGAGCCGGGAGATCCTCTTCGGCTCCTCCGCGGAGAACTACTCCGACATGGCGTTCCCGCACCAGACGATCGACTTTGCGCAGCAGCAGGCGGCGCTTCATGCCGCGAAGCGCAACGGCGGCGACTGGCGCGGCGGCGGAAAGTGGAGGGAAGTCGGGCCGTACACGCTCGACGTCGCACGTGAGGCGACGCAGACGAACGGCATCCCGACGCAGTGGTCCGGCCGGATCACGGCCCTCGCGATCGACCCGAAGTGCGGCGACCACGACTGCCGGCTCTACGCGGCGGCGGCGGGCGGCGGTGTCTGGAAGACCGAGAACGCGCTCAGCCGGCACCCGCACTGGCGGCCGATCACCGAGAGGCTCGACACGACGTCGATCGGCTCGCTGATCGTCGACCCGACCGACAAGAAGGGCAAGACCCTGTACGTCGGCACCGGTGAGCCGAACGGTTCGAGCGACAGCGAGGCCGGCCTCGGCCTCTACAAGTCGACAGACCGCGGTGAGCACTGGAGCCTGCTTCCGGGGAGCGTGGCCGTGGCGAAGGACCGGGGGATCGGGTCGATCGCGATCGACCCGCGCAACTCGCGGCACATCATGATCGGCACGGCCGTCGCCCGCCACTCGCTGTCGGGCGTCTCCGGCGGTCGCTACACACCGCCGAACGCGCCGGTGATCGGGCTCTACGAGTCCTTCGACGGCGGCCAGTCGTTCCAGCTGCGCTTCAACCAGCCACAGGATCCGGTCAATCCGACCAGCCCCAACGGCTTGGACTTCTTCAAGGGCGGCGTCACGGACATCGAATACGACCCGGCCGACCCGAGCATCTTCTACTTCACGATGTTCGAGTACGGCGTCTTCCGGGCCTCGAACTCGGGCGGAACGCCGCAGAAGATCTACCAGGGTGAGGCCGACGACGGCTCGACGAACCCCGGCTCGACGCCGCTCGGGATCCGCTACGAGCTCGCGACGACGAAGCTGCCGAACGGAAAGACCCGCCTCTACGTCCACGAGGGCGCGAACCCGGTGGACGTGAACGGCGACGGAAACCTCGACAAGGCCTCGCAGGTGCTCCGCACCGACGACGCGCGGGCCGCGACGCCGGTCTTCGTCAAGCTGTCCAGCAGCGTCGACGGGACGCCGGGCTTCAGCTCGTTCAACATCTGCGCCGGGCAGTGCTCGTACGACATGCCGATCGCGGTCGCTCCGGGCCGGCCGAACGAGGTCTGGATCGGCGGCGTAACGCAGTACGGCGAGCTGCCGCCGTACGCGGGCCCCGACCGCTCGAACGGGCGCAACATGATGCGCTCGACGAACGCCGGTGTCTCGTTCACGGACGGGTCGGGCGACGCCCGGGTGCCGTTCGAGGCGAACCATCCGGACCAGCACGCGTTCGCGTTCGTTCCGTCGAACCCGAACATCGTGTTCTACGGCTCCGACGGCGGCGTCGTCCGCACGAACGGGCGCTACGTGGACAGCTCCGGCGTCTGCGCCGGCCGCGGCCTAACGGGCGTCAACCTGAAGGACTGCCAGGACTGGCTCTCCAACGTCCCCGAGCGGCTGATCACGATGAACGCCGGTCTGCGGACGCTGCAGTTCCAGGATCTGAGCGTGAACCCGAACGACCCGCTGCATGACGTGATCGGCGGCACGCAGGACAACGGGACGCTCGGCTACGACGGCAGCCGCACCTGGCTGAACTTCGTCTCGGGTGACGGCGGCCAGTCGGGCATCGACGCCGAGCACGGCAACATCCGCTACCACACCTACTTCGCCCAGCAGGGCGACGTGAACTACCGCGGGAACGACCCGCAGTGGTGGTCGTGGATCTTCGACCCGATCCTGTTCTCGCCGGAGGGCTCGGCGTTCTACATCCCGTTCACGGCTGACCCGGTCGTCTCCAAGACCGCGTTCGCCGGCTCGGAGAGCGTCTGGCGCACGAAGAACGCCGGCGGCGACCAGGCCTTCCTCGAGAACCACTGCTCCGTCCTCGGGGGCCCGCGCAGCGACAAGCTGAACACGGGTGTCGATTCGGGCTGCGGTGATTTCGTGAAGCTCGGCCAGGGCAGCCTGATCACCGGGCCGTCGGCCGACAAGGGCACGGGGTACGTGGTCGCGGTCGAGCGGGCCCGGACGAACACCGGCACCATCTGGGCCGGGACCCGCCGCGGCCGGATCTTCGTCGCGAAGAACGCGGACTTCGAGAACACGGCCACGCAGATCAAGGAGCCGGACTGCTGCGGCACGGGCTTCAACGAGCGGCAGCCGGAGGTCGTGTTCGACCGCATCGACACACCGGCGCAGCCGCGCCGGTTCCCGAGCGGGATCTCGGTCGACCCGCGTGACCCGACCGGCAACACGGCGTACATCTCGTTCTCGGGGTACTCGGCGTACTCGCCGGGCGGCCACGTCTTCAAGGCCGTCTACAACCCGGCGACGCACAGCGCCACCTGGACGGATCTCAGCTACGACCTCGGCGATCTGCCGATCACCGACGTGGAGCTCGATCCGGTCACGGGCGACCTGTACGCGTCGATGGACTGGGGCGTCCTGCGGCTCCCGAACGGCTCGACCAATTGGGTCGACGCCTCACGTGGGCTGCCGAACGTCGCGGTCTACGAGCTGACGTTTGCGAACCTGAACCACGGCGGCCGCGTGATCTACGCGGCCACGCACGGGCGCGGCGGCTTCCGGCTGATCCTCGGCCGGAACGACCACTAGCGCTCATACCACGACCGCAGTGAGAGAAGGGCCGCCTCCGGGCGGCCCTTCTTCTCGTCGGCTCAGGGCCGGCAGTCCATGGCCGGGCGCTTGATCACCGCACGGCTGCCCTTGGAGCCGCGCGCGATCACGGTGAGGCCCGAGCAGCGGTTGTACTTGATCGCAAGGCGCATCACGAACGACCCGCCGGGACCTGCACTCGTCCGTCGCGTCACGCTCCCGAGCGAGATCGCCGTGATCCGGACGCTTTCGCCCGGGCGGAAGTGCGTTCCCCGGACGGTCAGCGGTGCGCCGTCCGTCAATCGGAGAGCGGGCCTCACGCCCTTGACGCCGGCGAGGCTCGCGGAAGCCATGGCCATCGCTGCGACTCCGAGCACGAGCAGGCTGATGACAGCTCGTTTCATCGCAGTTTCAGTATGCCCGGGACGCCCGAAAACCGATCGCGGGCGTTGCGGATCCAGCTAGACGGTCGTATATTCGGCGCGCCCGAACCCGAGCTGAGGGGAGAGACGCATGAAACGATTCTTCGGGGCGATGGCAGCGCTTGCTGCGCTCGGCGCCGTCCTCGTCGGCGTGGCGACTGCGGCGGGTCTCCATCCGCCGAGCCATTCCGCGAGGCTGACCGGCGAGCCGACGGCGCGCGACTTCGCCGACGCCGCCTCCGCGCACTTCGGCCTCTACGTAACCGAGTGCCCACAGGCGAAGTACGTGGACGACGACCGCCCACTCCACACGATCGACAAGGACACGGTCTGGAAGCTGAGCGAGCGGGGCGACGACCTCCGCTTCAACTACGACCTCGCCTGCGTCCCGCAGGACGAGACGACGATCGCGATCAACCCCCGCGACCACGCGAACATGACCGGGGGCGCGAACGACTACCAGGGCGACTACAACCAGTTCGACTCGACGAGCTCGGGCGCGAAGGCCCTGTACGGGAGCATCCTCGACCAGCCGTCTGGTTCCGACTTCGGACTGACGAACAGCGATCCGGTGGCGGTCTACGACCGCGACGGCGTCGCGTACAACCAGGAGATCGCGTACCAGTTCGACGACGCGAACGGCGTCTTCGTCTGGCGCTCGACGAACGGCGGCTTCACCTGGAGCCGGCCCTGCATCCCGATCGGGAATTCGGGCACGCCCGACCCGGACGACGCCGTCTGCGGCGGGCTCGGCGACGTGCGCCAGCCCGGCGACGGCGTGATCACCTGGAACCGGGATCCGACCTCGGGCAACTTCAACGGCGACGCTCCGTTCGACGACAAGAACTGGCTCGCGACAGGACCGCGACCGGCCGGCGTGTCACCGGTCTGCTTCACGCCGATCACGCACACGCCGAAGGCGTGCGATCCGAACGTGATCGGCTCCGACCGGCTCCACGCGACGTGGACCCGCTTCGACCTCGACGGCACCGGCAAGATCATGCACAGCTACTCCGACGACCAGGCCCGCTCGTGGTCGCCGCCGAAGGCGATCAGCGGGAACGCCGCCTTCTGTCTCGGGATCTCCGCCGCGACGGCGTGTGACGACAACCAGGCGTCGGTGCCGACGGTGCACCCGAGGACGGGGCTCCTCGGCGTTGCGTTCGAGAACTTCAACACGGCGGGCGAGAACCAGTACCTCTTCGTCCGCTCCAGCGACGGCGGCAACACCTTCACGGGGCCGTTCCACGTCTCGCCGGTCTTCGACGTGAACTACCCGCGCGGCGCGACCCGGCCCGACTGCGTCGCCCGAGGCCAGTCGGCGACCCGGCGGGTGCTGACGAACTCGTGCTTCAGGGTGAACGCGTACGGCGCCGTGGCGGTAGACAAGCGCGGCGGTGCGTTCGCGGACGACTTCTACCTGGTGCTGTCCGACAACCGGAACGGCACGGCGGCGAGCTCGAACACCGACGTGTTCTTCTTCCGCTCCACGAACGGCGGCACGACCTGGATCGGGCCGACCCGTGTGAACGACGACCGTTCCGTGCCGCCCGCGAACCGCGACTGCAACCCGGCGGCAGCGGGGTGCGGGGGGAACTTCGGCAACGACCAGTGGTTCCCGTGGATCGACGTGAACGCCGACGGCGTGCTGGCGGTGGCCTTCTACGACCGCCGGTTCGACACGGATTCCGTCGCGTCGGCGTGGCCCTCGAGCCGCCAGCGACCCGGGAACTACCTGACCTGGCGGTTCGGCGCCGGGTGTGAGATCGACCACACGCCGTCACGCGAGTGCCTCGCACCCGCGGCGGCCACGATCCCGCAGCCGACGGGTCCGGTCGATCCGGGCGCCGACCCGGTTCCCGGTCAGGGGCCGAGCTACCTCGGGCCGTTCGCGAACCAGGTGCTCTCGGACGTGCCGTCCAACATGGACTACTCGTTCCGGGCCGGCCTGTTCATGGGCGACTACGACCAGGTCAGCTTCCCGAACTTCCCCGATGTTGGAGGGGACAAGAAGCAGGCTGTAGCGATCTGGACGGATGCGCGGAACGGCCGCGGGTCCGGAACGCCGACGACGACGCAGCCCGGACGCAACCCGATCTGCGAGCAGTCGGACATGTTCCTGGACTTCTTCGACCCGCTGACGGAGGACAAGAGCGACTCGATCAGCGAGAGCGACGAGAACGCGTTCCTCGTCACTCCCTGCCCCGGCGGCTAGCCGCCGGCAAACCAAACCGGAAAAGGGCCGCCTCCGGGCGGCCCTTTTCGTGAAGGCGGGTTCGACGCAATGCAGGCCTGTGCCGCCGGGCTGCGGCATCACGCCGAACCCTCCTAGGGTGCGACGCAAAGGGGCTGCGAGAAGTTCGCGACTGCGCGGCTGCCCTTCGAGCCCACGGCGACGATCGTGCCGCCGCTGCAGTCGACGCCGGCAAAGCGCACGACGAAGCGGCCGGCACTCGTCGCAGTCGTCGCCCTGCGCCTCGACTGGAACCGCACGGTCACGCGCTCGGCCGCCTTGAACCCTCGGCCCGTGACGCTGAGCGGCTCGATGCTCGTGATCACGAGCGACGCGCGGCCGGTGACGGCCGTGGGCGTCGTCCTCCCGCTCCCCGCCGCCGACCCGTCGGCGGTGACGAAGGACGGACATAGCAGGAGTGCGGCCAGGGCGAGCAGCAGCACGGCAAAAGTCTAACGAATACTCGACTGGAATATCACTGCAGATATATCTGCGACGGTATTCACCGGAATATTCGATATTCGGAGGTTGATATCAGGTCGATTGTCTGGCAGATTTCTGCCCCGTAACGGCACGAACCGTGCCGAGGGAGGGAGAGCACATGAGAGGAAAACCACCGCGCCCTGTTTTCGCGGCGCTCGTGGTCCTCGCAGTCGCCGGTGTCGCAGCGCTCTTGTCCGCTGCGATGAGCTCGTCGCCGACGACGGCGAAGTCCGACATCCTCACCGCAGGAGAGGGGCCCCCGGTGTTGTCGCGCTACCTGGCGACGGCACCGGGCGTCGAGATGAATGAGGGCCCCGCGTTCGCGAGTGACGCCGCGTTCGACGAACGTGCCTATCCGGATACAACGATCTCCGTGGCCGAGATGGCGGGCGCCCGGGCAGCGTTCTCGCACTCGGAGAACCGCCATTCGAAGCACGGGAACGAGCACAGGGGCCGCTGGAAGCCGGTTGGCCCGAGTCGGGCGCTCTATCCCTTCGAGAACCTGCGCAACGCCTTCAACTACGTCCCGAACCGGTACGTCGCAGGCGGCCGCACGACCTCGATCGCGCTCGATCCGAAGTGCAAGCAGAACCACTGCACGGCCTACATCACCCCGGCTGGCGGCGGCGTCTGGAAGACGAAGGACGCCCTCGACGACCACCCGCACTGGGAGTACCTGGGAGGGCCGCTCGGGATCAACGCTGCCGGCTCCGTGGTGATCGACTCGAACGACCCCAGCGGCAACACGGTCTACGTCGGGACGGGCGAGGCGAACATCTGCGGCTCCGGCTGCGTCGCCGGGACCGGGCTCTACAAGTCCACCAACGGCGGTAAGAGCTGGACGAACCTCGGCAAGACAGAGTTCCAGGGCAAGGGCATCGGCGCGATCGTGATCAAGCCGGGCGACCCGAACACGATCTACGTCGGCTCGACGACCGCTCTGCGCGGCATGTCGTCGGTCTGCTGCACCGGCGTGACCCGGCCGGTGCCGGGCGCCGCCAAGTGGGGCCTGTACAAGACGACGAACGGCGGGCAGACGTGGAGCTTCATCCACAACGGCTCGACCAATGCGGCCAGCTGCACAGGAGATCTGACCGAGTTCTCCAATCCGGCCCCGTTCACCGGCTGCTCGCCGCGCGGCGTGCGGGCGGTCGCGCTCGACCCGTCGAACTCGAACATCGTCTACGCGTCGTCGTACGCGCGTGGCATCTGGCGCTCGAATGACGCCGGTGCGACGTGGACGCAGATCAAGCCGTCGATCAACCCTGCGGTGATCCAGAGCCGCGCCGCGATCGCGGTTACAACCCTGCCGAACGGCAAGACCCGCATGTACGTGCACGAGGGCAACAACGGCACGAACGGGTCACGCCTCTTCCGCAGCGACGACGTGGCGACCGGCGCGCCGGTCTTCACGGACATGTCGAGCGACAACCCGGCCCTGCCGGCCTTCGCATTCCGCAGCCTCTGCGACCCGCAGTGCTGGTACGACATCTTCATCTACACCCCGCCGGGACAGCCCGACATGGTCTACGTCGGCGGTGACTACTTCTACGGCGAGACGATCGCGAACAAGCGTGCGGTGATCCTGTCGCAGGACGCCGGGCTGAGCGGGACGGACATGACGTTCGACGGCACCGACATGCTGCACCCGAACGGCATCCACCCCGACCAGCACTCGCTCGTCACGATCCCGGGCAAGCCGCTGCAGTTCATCGAGACCGGTGACGGTGGGGTGATCCGCTCTAGCGGACAGCTCGTCAACCGCTCCTCCTGGTGTGACGATCCCCTCCGAGGGCTGAACGCGGTGCAGAACGCGCGCTGCAAGCAGATGCTGTCGGCGATCCCGTCGCGGCTCGACAGCCTGAACGACGGGCTGATGACGCTCCAGTTCCAGAGCCTCTCTGTCAGCCCCCACGACTCGAGCTTCCTGCAGGGCGGCACGCAGGACAACGGCACGTGGGAGAACCGGAGCAAGAAGCTCTGGGTCAACACGATGATCGGCGACGGCGGCCAGTCCGGCTTCGACGTCGCGATCCCGGAGTTCCGGATGCACAACTTCACCGGAGCGTCGCCGGACGTGAACTTCGACAACGGCGACCTCTCGAAGTGGATCTGGACGGGCGGCCCGCTCGGCAACCCGTTCAGCGAGTTCTACTCGCCCGTGATCAGCGACCCGGTCGTCTCGAAGACGATGTTCGCCGGGAACGGGCTCACGGCGTGGCGAACGAAGACCGCCGGCCTCGGCACGCGTACGTATGCCGAGGCGCAGGCGATCTGCAACGAGTGGACCGGCACGGGGAGCCCGCCCGGGAACTTCGCCACCTGCGGCGACTGGGCGCAGCTCGGAACCGTTCCCTTGACTGACGCCGCTTGGGGTGACCGGGCCCCGCCTCCGCCTCCGGCCGCCCAGGGCGCCATGACTGCCGTCGAGCGCTCGACGGGCGACACGAACACGGCGTGGGCTGCGACGAACAGGGGCCGTGTGTTCATCTCGAAGAACGTGGCCCTGGATCCCGCCTCGGCCGTGACGTGGACGCGCCTCGACGACGACGCGATCACGCCTGGCCGGTACGTCAGCAGCATCTACGTCGACCCCGACAACACGAACCACGCGTTCGTGTCGTACAGCGGGTACGACGCCAACACGCCGCTGACGCCCGGTCACGCGTTCGAAGTCACGTTCAACCCGGCGACAGGGACGTCGACCTGGAAGAACATCTCGTACGACTGGGGTGACCTTCCGATGACCGATCTCGTCCGCGACGACGAGACAGGCGATCTGTACGCCGCCTCCGACTTCGGTGTCTCGATGCTGGCGGACGGCGAAACGAGCTGGGTCCTGGCTGCCCAGGGGATGCCGAACGTCGAGGTCGCAGGCCTCACGATCGTGCCCCCGGAGCGGGTGCTCTACGCCGCGACCCACGGACTCAGCGCCTGGAGGCTGAAGCTGCACGGCAGGCACTAGAGTCACAGCCTGAGTCGCACAGCGAGGAAGGGCCGCTTCGGCGGCCCTTCCCTCGTTGATATCGCCTTCACTCCGCCTCGAAAGGGGTTGATATCCACCCCTAAATCGGTCATGATCTCGCGGCTTTCGTGGGGGAGAGAAACCGCTATCTAGATCCGGATGCCCACAAAAGCTCCGGAAGAACTTCATTGCCCCGGCCGGAGGGCCGGGAAAACTCAGTACTCCGACCAGGAGGAGGGGGCATGTCATTGAACGAGACTGACCGGCGTCGCCCGTCGCGCGGGCTCGTCGCGCGCATGGGTGTCGTCGTGGTGCTCGTCGCGGTGGCGGTCGTCGCAGCTCTGCTGATGGGCGGCGCGTCCACCGAGTCGGCGGCGCCGTCGCCGGCGGCGAGCGCCGAGGGCGGCGCGATCTCGCCGGCATTGAAGGCGAAGCTCGCCTCTGGGGCGAGGTTTGCCCCGGGCTCGACGCAGTACGAAGCCGGTGAGGCCGGAGAAGGCGCCGAAGGTATCGGCGACGGCGCGCAGGAGTGGCTCATGCACTCGGCGCCGGGCTCGGCCATCCCCATGGCCGCGATCACCGAGAGCCGTCAAGATTGGAGCGGCGTCAAGTCACGCGGGAACTCGGCAGCGAAGCTGGGTGACCACGGGAAGTGGACGAACCTCGGTCCAGATAACGCGGTCTATCCGCTGAATCCGTTCCGCAACCGGTACGTCTACGTCCCGAACCAGTACGTCGCCGGGGGCCGGACGCCCTTCAGCGTGATCGACCCGAACTGCAACGTCTCGAGCTGTCGCTACTGGATCGCGAACGCCGGCGGCGGTGTGTGGCGCACGGACAACATCCTCGCGTCGCAGCCGAGCTGGGATTACGTGTCGGCCGAGTTCCAGCACAACAACACGGCCGCGCTCGAGCTCGACCCGAACGACTCCTCGAGCAACGTGATCTACGCTGGCACCGGCGAGCCGAACACGTGCCGCAGCGGCTGCATCGCCGGCGTCGGCCTGTACAAGTCGAAGGACGGCGGCGACCACTGGACCGGCCCGATCGGCAGCCAGTACTTCAGCGGCCGCGGCATCGGCTCGATCCAGGTGAAGCCCGGCGACTCGAAGACGATCTTCGTCGGCTCCGGCGCCCAGGGCTCGCGCGGGATCAGCAGCACCTGCTGCACCGGCGTCAACCGCGGTGCCGACATCCCGGGTGCCCCGCACTTCGGGCTGTACCGCTCGACCGACGGCGGCCAGACGTTCACGCTGGTCAGCCAGGGGAGCGCCACCAACTGCACGGCCTCGACGCCGACGCAGGTCTTCCTCGGTCAGACGGACTGCTCGCCGCGCGGCGCGCGCCGCGTCGCGTTCGATCCGGTCGACCCGAACACGGTCTACGCGTCGTTCATGGCAAAGGGCATCTGGCGCTCCAACTCGAACGGTGATCCCGGCACGTGGGTGCAGATCTTCGCCCCGCGCGGGCCGGCGTTGAACCCGGCCACCGGCGCTGACGTCGAGCGGGCCGAGTTCGACGTGGTCAAGCTCGCGAACGGCGATACGCGCATGTACATCGGCGTCGGCGGCGGCTCGGGCCAGACGGCGAAGTTCTTCCGCAGCAACAGCGTCCGCACGGGCACCCCGAGCTTCACCGACCTCACGGCGGGGAACAACACCGGTCCGCTGGGCCCGGGCGCGGAGGGGTACTGCGACCCGCAGTGCAACTACGACAACTTCGTCTACGTCCCGAGGAAGGCCGACGGTTCGGCGTTCAGCCCGGACACGGTCTACCTGCTTGGCGACAACGACTACAACGAGACCGGCGGGCTCGGCTTGAACCCACCGATCCTGCCCGGGACGTCGAACGGTCGGGCGATCATGCTCTCCACCGACGCCGGTGCGACGTTCACCGACATGACGTACGACGCGTCCGACAACGTCCAGCCGCACGGGGCACACCCCGACCAGCACTCGATCGTCACGAACCCGAACGACTGGAAGCAGTTCATCGAGACGGGTGACGGCGGAATCATCCGTTCGAACGGCAACTTCGTCGACGACTCGGGCGACTGCACCGCGGTCCACGGCCTGCCGGCCTCCGACCCGCGCAACTCGCGCGCGAGGTGCCTCGCGGTGACGAGCCGCATTCCGGAGCTCCTGCAGTCGGTGAACAAGGGGCTCAACACGCTCCACTTCTACGAGATCGACTTCAACCCGAACCGCCCCGGCGAGCTCGCCGGAGGCGCGCAGGACAACGGCTCGTGGATGAGGGAGCCTGGTACGAAGACGTGGATCGAGACGTTCGTCGCGGACGGCACCTACAACGGGTTCGACCCGGTCAACGCGAACCACTCGATGCTGTCCTGGCAAAACGGGGCACTCGCGATCCTCGACGAGCCGCGGAACCAGGAGGCGGGCTTCTGGATCGCCGACACGCTCCGGACCGCCCTCGCGGCGCCGTTCCGCTACGACCGCGAAGCCGTGGCGTTCAGCGCTCCGACCATCTTCCACCAGAACGTCAGCAAGCTGATGTTCACCGGGCGGGAGCACGTGTTCCGCTCCCTGAACGGCGGCGTCAACCCGGCGTTCCCGTACGCGAAGGTGAAGGAGCACTGCAACCTCTGGATCGGCGACGGTGACATCAACGAGAACGGTGTCTACGAGCGGCCGATCGACGTCTGCGACGACTGGAAGGCGATGGGCGATCCGGGCCACCTCGGCCGGCTCACCTACGGGCCGCTGGCCCTCTGCCCGCCGGCTACCAATCCGGCAGGCGGCTGGAACACCCCCTGCCCGCCCCCGTATGTCTGGGGCGACGACCGCTCCGGCGGCCACATCTCGATGGACGCGACGGCGGCCTCGAACAAGGCAGTGGTCTGGGCCGGCACGAGCGGCGGCCGCATCTTCGTCACGAACAATGCGGACGCGGCGAATGCGGCGTCGATCGCGTGGCATCGCGTCGACACGTCGTCCTCGGCCGACCCGCCGCGGTACCCGTCGGACATCTACGTCGACCCGACTGACCCGTACCACGCGTACATCACGTACAGCGGCTACAACCACGTGACTCCCGACACGCCGGGCCACGTGTTCGACGTCCGTGTCAACCCGGCGACGTGGGCGGCGACGTTCACGAGCCTGGACGGCACCGGCAAGAAGGGCCTCGGCGACCTCCCGGTCGGCACGATCGAGCGGGACGAGGCCACCGGCACGCTGTACATCGGCACGGACTTCGGCATCGCCGTCCGGAAGGACACCGACGGCGGTTGGAAGGACGCGCATCCGGGCCTGCCCACGACGACGATCCCGCACCTGAAGATCGACCAGCAGCACGGGATCCTCTACGTCGCGACGCACGGCTTCGGCGCCTGGACGCTGGACATCCACTAACCCAGCTTCCGGACAACAGCAACCCACGAAGGGCCGCCTCCGGGCGGCCCTTCGTGGCTAGTAGGCGACGGCGCCGCGGCCCGTCTCGGCCGCGTGGCGCTGCTCGTCCGCGCGGTAGCTGGATCTCACGAGCGGGCCTGAAAAGACCGAGCCGAAGCCGAGCGCCTTGCCCTGCTCGCGGAACCAGCGGAACTCGTCCGGGTGCACCCAGCGGTCGATCGTCGCGTGCTTGGCGGACGGCTGGAGGTACTGGCCGATCGTCACGACGTCCACGCCGTTGGCACGAAGGTCGCGCATCGTCTCGACGACCTCCTCGTTCGTCTCGCCGAGCCCGACGATGATCCCGGACTTCGTCAGCACGTCGTAATCCGCGAGCACCTTCGCTCGCTGCAACAGCCACAGAGCCTTGTCGTACGACGCCTTGGCGCCGCGCATGCGCCGGTGGAGGCGGCGGACGGTCTCGATATTGTGGTTGAAGACCTCGGGACGCTCGGCCAGGATCGTCCGCAGCGCCTCCTCCTCGACGCCGAGGAAGTCGGGCGTCAGCAGCTCGACGCTCGTCTGCGGCGACCGCCGCTTGAGCGCGCGCACGGTGGCAGCGAAGTGCCCTGCGCCGCGATCCTGAAGGTCATCACGGTCGACCGAGGTGACGACGACGTGCTGGAGGCCCATCTCGGCCGTGGCTTGTGCGAGGCGCAGCGGCTCGAGCGGGTCCGGCGGATGCTCCGGGCGCCCGGAGGTGACGTAGCAGTACCGGCACGCCCGGGTACAGGTGTCACCCAGGATCTGGAACGTGGCCGTGCCCCGTCCCCAGCACTCCGAGATGTTCGGGCACCGGGCCTCTTCGCACACCGTGTGGAGGCTGGCCCCGTGGATCAGCTTCTTCACGTCGAAATACTGCGAATCTGCGCTCGGCGCGCGAACTTTCATCCACGGCGGCCGGCGCGGGCGGCCCGCGACTGGGAGCGACTCCACGCCGGAAGTCTAGGGACAGGAGCCGCGGGTAAGCCCGAAGCAGGCGGTCACACCGGTACCGCCTGCTTCGTCGAACCCCCCAGGAACGAGGCGTTCCTGCCACCCCACAACCTGAAAAACCTGGGACTACGGATCGCAGCCCGAGGCCCGGCGAACACGACGATCCTGGGGTGACGGGCTGCAGACGTCACTCGACTCAGTGTGTCGGGGACCCCTGCCCTCCTGCATCCCCCGCGCGAGGGATTCTGCATCGTTCAATGCGCGTAGCCTTCGAGCCACATGCCGGAAGCGCCCCTGAGGGAGACGAAGTACGGCCTCGTCGCGGACGTCGACGGCTGGTTCGTGGTCAACGCCCGCGAGGCGCGGTGGCGGGAGCGCGAACGCCTCGGGCGGTGGTGCGACTTCGAGGGCAAGCGACCTTTCCGGCAGCTGGGGTTCAACGTCAGCGTCCTCCAGCCGGGCGAGAGCATCGGCTTGTACCACCGCGAGAACCACCAGGAGGCGTTCCTCGTCCTCAGCGGAGCCTGCGTTCTGCTGGTCGAAGGAGAGGAACGCCGGCTTCGAGCCTGGGACTTCTTCCACTGCCCGGCCGGAACGAATCACATGATCGTCGGCGCCGGCGATGGGCCGTCGGTCGTCGTCGCCGTCGGCGCGCGCGGCGGGCGGAAAGGCCTCGTCTACCCGGTCTCGGACCTCGCGGCCCGCCATGGAATCTCCGTCAGCGAGGAGACGACGAAGCCCGCGGAAGCGGACGCCGACCTCCCGCCCTCACGCCGAGTCGGCTACGAGGACGGCTGGCTGCCCGAGTCGTAGCTCGAAGACCCGCTCGAGCGCGGCGACAGCGTGCGGCTTGACCTCCGCGACGGTGACAGGCCGCCCGAGCTCGCGCGCCAGGGTCGTGAACGCGGCGTCCTCGAGCCCGCAGGCCGTGATCCACTCCGTGAACGGGGCGGGGTCGAGGTCGACGTTGAGGGCGTAGCCGTGCGTGGTGATCCACTTGGAGATGTGCACGCCGATGGAGGCGATCTTCCGCGGCGGGCTGTGGAGCCAGATCCCGGTCAGGCCTTCGATCGTCGTCGCCTCGACACCCAGCGCGCCCACGGTCCTGATCAGCGCCGTCTCGAGGTCGCGGCAGTAGAGCTTGACGTCCTCGCCGTGGCGGGTGAGGTCGAAGATCGGGTAGCAGACGAGCTGTCCCGGCGCGTGATAGGTGGACTTTCCGCCGCGGTCCGTCTCGACGATCTCGACCTCGGCTCCAGCCGGCAGGTGGAGCTCGCTCGCATCGGCGCGCCGGCCGAGCGTGACCACCGGTGGGTGCTCGAGGAGGATCACCGTGTCCGGCTGAGCTCCTGACGCCACCTCCGCCGCCGCCGCGCGCTGGAGGTCCCAGCCCTCGCGGTAGGGGACGACGCCGAGGTCGAGGATCCGCGCTGGCCGGCTCATGTCGCCCGCACGTCGTAGCGCTCGAGGCCGTCGTCTGGGATCGTCTCCCACGGGGCGACCGAGCGAGTGAAGTTGTGGGCGGTCGGGCGCCCCTCGAACGGCGAGTCGATCGCGCTCAGGCGGACGCTCGACTGCTCCGACTCGGGCCAGCCGCCGCCGAAGAGGTTCGACCCGCAGACCGAGCAGAACGTCTTGGCGGAGCCCTCGTCGGGTTGGTAGGTGCGCAGCGCTTCGGCGCCCGAGGTGACGCGGATCGCCTCGGTTCGCGCTCGCCCGTTCGCCGTGCCGACGCCGCCGGACAGCTTCTTGCACGTCGTGCAGTGGCAGTACGTCATCGCGAGGAACAGGCCGTCGACCTCGAACTTGACGGCGCCACAGTGACAGCTGCCGGAGATGGGCATCACGCCCCTCAGGCTATCCCGTCGGCCTGATCGTGACGCGGGCGTAGACGCGTCCGCTCTCGCCGCACTCGTCGGCGAGCTTGACCTGGCCGCTCTGCCCGCCGCCCTCGAACGAGATCTCGGCGTCGTGCTCTTCCTTCTCGTCGAACGTGATCTTGTAGTCGCTCGACTCGAACTGGTCGTGCCACTCGTCGTAGAGGTCGTCCATGTCGTCCTCGGTATAGCCCTCGACGATCGTCGACGGACCGGCCTTCTCGGACTTCACCCAGGTGACCTCGCCCGGGACGGGGAAGCCCGCCGGCAGGCCGGTGTCACCGGTCATCGCGGTCATCTCGCAGATCGGTGCGAACGCCTCGCTCCGCGCCTCCTCGGCCGCCTTCTCCTCCTCGCTCTCGCCGTCCCCGCCGCAGGCGGGCGCGGCGAGCCCGAGGGTCAGCGCGGCGGCGAGCAGCAGCAGGATCGTCGGTACCCGGCGCATTGGATCGCGGAGCCTATACCAGGACGAGGCTAGTACTCAGCCTCATCCCACGCCTCGAGCTTCTCGCGCAGGTCGCGGAGGAACCGACCGGCGAGCGCGCCGTCGACGAGGCGGTGGTCGTACGTGAGCGTCAGGTTCATGATCGGGCGGATCCCGATCACGTCCTTGCCGAGGTCGTCCTGGGTCACCCACGGGCGCTTCACGACCGCGTAGGTGCCGAGGATCGCGGCCTGGGGCTGGCTGATGACCGGCGTCCCGTGGAAGGTGCCGTAGCCGCCCGGGTTCGTGATCGTGAACGTCCCGCCCTGCACCTCGTCCGGCGTGAGCCGCTTCGACCGCGCCCGCTCCGCGATGTCGGTCACGGCGCGGGCGATGCCGAGCAGGTTCAGTCCCTCGGTGTGCTTCACGACCGGGACGATCAGGCCTTTGCCGCCCTCGAGCTCGACCGCGAACCCGAGGTTGACGTAGTTGCGGGTGACGATCTTGTCGCCGCGGATCTCGCCGTTGATCCACGGGTACTCCTTCAGGGTCTCCACGACCGCCCTCGCGACGAAGGAGAGATACGTCGGGTTGACGCCGTAGCTCTTCTGGTACTCCGGCTTGAGCTTCTCGCGGAGCGCGACGACCTTCGACATGTCCACCTCGATCGCACTCGTGACGTGCGCGGACGTGTCGAGTGAGCGGCGCATGTGCTCGGCGATGCCCTTCCGCATCGCCGTCATCGGCTCGGTCTCCTCGCCGGCGCCGGCGTCGACCGGCTCGGGCGTGGGCGCCGGAGCAGGCGGGGCCTGCGGCGCGGCCGCCTGAGCGGGCGCGGGCTCCGGAGCCGGGGGCGGCGGCGCCTGCTCGGGCTCGGGCGTGGGGGCCGGAGGAGCTTCGGCGGGCTGCGGTGCAGGAGCCTCGGCGGGCGCTGCGGCCCGCTGGCCGTCACCCTCGACGTACGCGAGGATGTCCTTCTTCGTCACGCGGCCGCCGCGGCCGGTGCCGGTCACCTGCGAGACGTCGACGTCGTGCTCGGAGGCGATCCGCGCGACGACCGGAGAGACGAAGCTCTTGCTCTCGCCGTTCGCGCCCGCCGCGACCTCCTGCGGCGGCGCAGGCGCGGGCGGCGTCGGCGGTGCGGGGGTCTCGGGCTCCGGCTCGGGCTCGGGCTCGGGCTCGGGCGCCTCGGGCTCGGCCGCCCGGGGCGCCGGCGTCTCGGCGCTCGATGCGGCCTCGGCCTCGGCTGCAGCCTGGGTCGTCGCCTGCTCGGGTGCGGGCTCGGGCACGGCCGGCGCCTCCGCCGCAGCTTCGCCCGGTGCGCCGATCACCGCGAGGCGCGTGCCGACGTCGACCGTCTCGCCCTCCTGGACGAGGATCTGCTGGACGACGCCCGAGCCCGGGCTCGGCACCTCGGTGTCCACCTTGTCGGTCGAGATCTCGAGCAGCGGCTCGTCGGCCTGGATCTCCTCGCCCTCCTGCTTCAGCCACTTCGTGATCGTCCCCTCGGAGACGGAGACGCCCATCTGGGGCATCACGACGTCGACGGCGGTGGGCGTGGCCATGCGACCTCCTAGTACTCAGCCAGTTCGCGCAGTCCTGCGACCACGTCGTCGACCTGGGGGATGAACGCCTTTTCGAGCGGCGGCGAGAACGGGACAGGCGTGTCGGGCGCCGCGATCCGCATCACCGGTGCGTCGAGGTCCTCGAAGCCCTGCTCCGCGATCGTCGCCGCGATCTCCGCGCCGAAGCCGCCGGTGCGGGTGTCCTCGTGGAGCACGAGCACCTTCGACGTCTTCTTCGCGCTTTGGAGCACCGCCTCGCGGTCCCACGGGACGATCGTCCGCAGGTCGAGGATCTCGACCGAGACGCCGTCCGAGTCGAGCTGCTGCGCGGCCTCGCCCGCGGTGTAGACCATCGCGCCCCAGGTAACGACCGTGAGGTCGGCGCCTTCACGGTGGACGCGCACCTTGCCGAACGGGGTCGTGTAGCGCTCCTCCGGGACGTCCGCCTTGATCCGGCGGTAGAGG
Source organism: Gaiellaceae bacterium (assembly GCA_035535195.1). Taxonomy (GTDB): domain Bacteria; phylum Actinomycetota; class Thermoleophilia; order Gaiellales; family Gaiellaceae; genus JACDAN01. The sequence goes on from DATLQK010000063.1 coordinate 36,296, forward strand.
TGCTTGTGCTCGAAGTAGAGGACGGGGTTCGGATCCTCGATCGCGCTGATCAAGAGGCCCTTCGCATCCTCCGGCGTGGCCGGGCAGACGACCTTCAGGCCGGCGATGTGCGCGAACGAGCTTTCGGGGTTCTGGGAGTGGAACGGGCCGCCGGAGAAGCCGCCGCCCGACGGGAGACGGACGACGATCGGGATCGGGGTGCCCGCGCGATAGAACTGCTTCGCGGCGACGGTGACCAATTGATCCCACGCGCACGAGATGAAGTCCGCGAACTGCATCTCGGCGACGGGCCGCATGCCCATGATCGCCGCGCCGGTGCAGCCGCCCACGATCGCCGTCTCCGAGAGCGGCGAGTCGATCACGCGCCATGGCCCGAACTCTTCCTGGAAGCCGAGCGTGACCTTGAAGGCGCCGCCGTAGACGCCCACGTCCTCGCCGATTACGAACACGCGCTTGTCGCGGCGCATCTCCTGGCGGAGGCCGTCCGAGATCGCCTGAAGGTACGTGAGCTCCGGCATTAGTTGCTCTCCAGGTGACATTGCCGATTCTCTGGCGAGCGAAAAGACCGGCAGGCTGCGGACTCGGGCTGTGTCCATATCGAGGAGATCTGGGCGCAGACCGAGGCTCCAGACTGGCGGCCCTTTGCAGCCGCCAGAGGATCGAGTGATGTTGCCTGGTGAGCCACTTACTTGGCCACTTACTTGTGGTGGGGGGTGTCGAGGTCCTCGGGGCGGGCGAAGACGCGGTCCGTGACGGTGGACGGATCGGGCAGCGGCGACTCCTCGGCGCGCTCGATCGCCTGGTTCATGATCCGCTTCACGGAAGCGGCGATCTCGTCCTCCTCCTCGTCGGTCATCTCGGCGTTCTCTCGCAGCCAGGAGCGGAAGCGCTCGATCGGGTCGCGCTTGGCCCACTCCTCGAAGAGCTCCTTCGGGACGTAGAAGGCGTCGTCGTGGACGGCGTGGCCCTCCATCCGCAGCGTCAGCGACTCGATCAGCGTCGGCCCGCCGCCTTCGCGCGCCTTCTCGATCGCGCGCTTGGCCTCGCGGTAGACCGCGAGCACGTCGGTGCCGTCGACGACCACGCCGTCGAATCCGTACGCGGCGGCGCGGTCGGCGAGCGTCTCGCACGCGTACTCGAGGTGCGTCGGCGTCGAGTAGGCCCACTGGTTGTTGTCGCAGATGAACACAACGGGCAGGCGACGGACGCCGGCGAGGTTCATCCCCTCGTGCGTGTCGCCGCGGGCCGAAGCCCCCTCGCCGTACCAGGCGACGGCGACACGGCGCTCCTGGCGGATCCGGAACGCGAGCGCAGCCCCCACGGCCACGGGCAGCATGGCCGGGAGATGCGACACCATCGCGATCAGCCCGAGCTGCGCGTCCGCCATGTGGACGTTGCCGTCCCGGCCCCGCGTCGGTCCGTCCTCGCGCCCCATGTACTGCGCGAAGATCCGCCACGGCTCCACGCCGCGCGTGACGTGGACGCCCATGTCGCGGTGGAGCGGGGTCCCGACATCCTCGCCGGTCATCGCGGTTGCGACGCCGACCGACGAGGCCTCGTTCCCGCGGCCCGTGTAGAACGAGCCCGGGATCTTGCCCTGCTTGTAGAGGATGTGGCCGCGCTCCTCGACGCCCCGCGTGATCAGCATCCTGCGGTACATCGTCAGCAGGTCCTCGCGATCGAGGCCCGCCTCGCGGATCTCGTTCAGGCTGCTGACGGGCTCAGCTTCGCGGATCGCCATTCGGGCGCGAACTCTAACGATAGGGTCGGGTCGTGAGCGAAGCAGGAAAATGGCTGAAGGAGGAGCGGCGGAAGACACTCGGCGACTGGGTCGCCGTCTGCCTCTCCTGCGGGTTCGCGCAGCGCTACTTCGAGCAGTGGGAGGACGAGCTGCCGGACGCCTGCCCGCAGTGCGCCGGCGAGCTTCGGGCCCGCTGTCCCTCCTGCGGTGCGCGCTTCGACTCGGCGTTCTCCGTGGAGTGCGCGACCTGCGGCGGCGAGCTCAGGCCGCGGGAGCTCTTCGGGACGCCGATTCGCAAGAACCGCTAGTCGTCGAGCGCGATTCGGAACCGCCGAGCCAGGGAAAGCCTGCGGCATGAAGGTCTTCGGCGCGTGTCTCTGCGGCGTCGTCCTGCTCGCGCTCGCGGCTGCCGCCGGCACCGAGAGCGCGGCGACGAAGGCGCCGCGGTTCCTGGTGGCGATCGCCGGGACGCAGCACGTGGACTGGACCCTCGAGCAAGTGTCGCCCCGGCCGTGCACCTTCAAGGGGCACGGCGAGCAGTCCGAGACCTTCCGCACGTCGCGGGCCGTCAAGGTGATCGCTCCGACAGCTGGGCCCGCTGGCACGCGGGAGTTCCGCGCGCTCGTCCGCGGCTCGTGGAAGCGCACCGTGCCGCTCGGGGGAGCGGAGCACCGCAGCTACAGCGTCGTCCAGGCGCCGTCGCCGGAGTGCCGCGGGATCCCGACCGAGTTCCGGACGAGCTGTTCAGGCACGAACCCGCTGCTCTCCGGGGCCGGCGTGGTGCTGATGCGCGTTCGGCGGCAGATCGCGCTGCACGTCCCGGTCGACACACCGTGGATCCAGCGCCGACCGGCTACCTGCGACATCCGCCTCTTCGACCTCCGGAACTTCTACGAGGCCGCCGTCTTCGGCACGCACGTCTACCGGCCGGTGACCGGCGGCACGTTCGAGAACCGCCGGGCGAAGACGCTGCGCTCGAGTATCAGCGTGCGCTACTGCATCGACCCCGCCGAGTCGAGCGACGTCGACCTCGTGCTCAAGACCTCCTGCGGCCCCGGGCGCCAGTCCGGGTTGGTCCTGAGCGGGCAACTCGACGCCGCCTGGACGATCACGCTCAGACGGTCGCGGTAGCCGGCCGGCTAGGACTTCCTGATCTCGGAGAAGCGGATCACCGTGACGGTGTCCTCTGCGCCGATCGGCCGGTTGTAGAGCTGGCCGAGCCAGTTCGCCATCTCGTCCGGACGACGCATCTCCGGGTTGTCGTGCTCGATCTCACGCGGTGAGAGGTCGGCGAGCGCCTTGACCTCCACCTTGTCGATCACGGCGTCGAAGATCTTCTCCCGCGGGCCGTACCGCCCCCCCACGAGCACCTGGACGACCATGCCCTTCTTGTACTTCGCCGACTTGTCGCCGACGCGGATCGTCGCCGTCTTTCGACGACTGCGTAGCTGGTCCGCGACCATGGGTGAGTAGAAGTTCAGAGCGTACATCGTCTCGCCGGGGGCCACCGAGGCCGGCAGATCATACGGCGTCCGTCTCCAGCTTCGCCAGCGCCTTTTCCGCCATCTCCTTTTCCCCGCGGTAGGCGAGGAGCCGCGGTGCGTCCTCGAGCGGCAGCCACTTGGCCTCTTCGACCTCGTGGCGGAACGCCGTCGCGACGTCATCGATCCGCCCGCTCCGGTAGCGGACGAGGTAGAAGCTGACGACCTTGAAAATCCGCTCCCCGTCGCGCGTGTAGACGTACTTCACGTCGCCGAGCTTGCCTCGCGACACGCCCTCGATCCCGGTCTCCTCCGTCAGCTCCCGTAGCGCGGTCTCCTCCGGCGGCTCGCCCCGGCCGACGTTGCCCTTCGGGAGCGCCCAGACCGGCTTGCGGCGTCCGCCCGGGCGAATCGCCGCCAGCCACCATCGTCCCTGTAGGCGGCGCACTGCGACCGCCCCCGCCGAGAACTCCCGAGCCACCCGAGGCTTTGTAACAAACTTGTGCCGTGGCGGTTGCGATGGGACGGCGATTGCCCGTATACTGCGCTGGCACTCAGCCCCCAAGAGTGCCAGCAACTGTCACAAAGTCTGGTTTACAGGGAGGTCTATTGATGGATCTGCAGCCTCTGGGCGACCGCCTGATCGTCGAGGTCCTCGAGGAGGAGGAGCAGACGACGAGCGGCATCGTCCTGCCGGATACGGCGAAGGAGAAGCCGCAGCGCGGCCGCGTCCTCGCCGTCGGCCCCGGCTCTCGGGACGAGGACGGCAAGTTCGTGGGCATGGAAGTCGCGGAGGGCGACGAGGTCGTCTTCTCCAAGTACGGCGGGACCGAGATCAAGCTCGGCGCGGACGAGTACCTGATCCTGCGGGAGTCCGACGTGCTCGCGAAGGTCGCGGGCGGCGGCACCAAGTCCGGCAGCAAGAAGAAGGAGATGGCGCGCGCGAGCGCCTAGCCAGAGAAACGGAGGAAACTGAATTGGCACACAAGGAACTGAAGTTCGACGAGGACGCGCGTCGCTCGCTCGAGCGAGGCGTGAACATCCTCGCGGACGCGGTCAAGGTGACGCTCGGGCCGAAGGGCCGCTACGTCGTCCTGGACAAGAAGTTCGGCGCGCCGACGATCACAAACGACGGCGTGACGATCGCTCGTGAGATCGAGGTCGAGGACGTCTTCGAGAACCAGGGCGCCCAGCTCGTCCGAGAGGTTGCCACGGCGACGAACGACGTCGCCGGCGACGGGACGACCACGGCCACGTTGCTCGCCCAGGCGATCGTCCGCGAGGGCCTGAAGAACGTGGCCGCCGGCGCGAACCCGATGGGGCTCAAGCGCGGCATCGAGCAGGCGGTCGACTCGGTCGTCGACAACCTGAAGAAGCAGTCCAAGGAGATCTCGGGCAAGGAGGACATCGCCCGGGTCGCCACGATCTCGGCGCGCGAGCGCGAGATCGGTGACGTGATCGCCGAGGCGATCGACAAGGTCGGCAAGGACGGCGTCGTGAACGTCGAGGAGGGCCAGACCTTCGGCCTCGAGCTCGAGTTCACAGAGGGCATGCAGTTCGACAAGGGCTACCTGTCGCCGTACATGATCACCGATCCCGAGCGCATGGAGGCCGTGCTCGACGACCCGTACATCCTGGTCGCGAACCAGAAGATCGGGGCCGTCAAGGACCTGCTTCCGGTGCTCGAGCAGGTGATCCAGGCCGGCCGTCCGCTGCTGATCGTGGCCGAGGACGTCGAAGGCGAGTCGCTCGCCACCGTCGTCGTCAACAAGCTGCGCGGCACGTTCACGGCCGTGGCCGTGAAGGCGCCGGGCTTCGGTGACCGCCGCAAGCGCATGCTCGAGGACATCGCGATCCTTACGGGCGCCGAGGTCATCACCGAGGAGATGGGCCTCAAGCTCGAGAACACGAAGCTCGACCAGCTCGGCCGGGCCCGCCGCGTCGTCGTCGACAAGGACTCGACGACGATCATCGACGGAGCCGGCGATTCGGAGCAGATCAAGGCCCGGATCAAGCAGCTGAAGGCGGAGATCGAGAACACCGACTCCGACTTCGACCGCGAGAAGCTCCAGGAGCGCCTCGCGAAGCTGGCCGGCGGTGTCGCCGTGATCAAGGTCGGCGCGGCCACCGAGACCGAGATGAAGGAGAAGAAGCACCGCGTCGAGGACGCCGTCCAGGCCACCCGCGCGGCCCTCGAGGAGGGCATCGTCCCGGGCGGCGGCGTGGCGCTGCTGAACGCGTCGACCGCGATCGACACGAAGAAGATCGAGGGCGACGAGCGGACGGGCGCGGCCATCATCACGCGTGCTCTGGAGGAGCCGATCCGCCAGCTCGCGCAGAACGCCGGGCTCGAGGGCTCCGTCGTCGTGGACAAGGTCCGCAATGCCGACCCTGGCCACGGCCTGAACGTCGACACCGGCGAGGTCGAGGACCTGGTTTCGGCCGGGATCATCGATCCGACGATGGTCACGCGCTCGGCGCTGCAGAACGCCGCGTCGATCGCGAAGAACATCCTCACCACCGAGGCCGTCGTGGCCGAGGCGCCCGAGAAGCAGCCGGCCATGGCCGGCGGCGGGGGCATGCCCGACATGGGCGGCATGATGTAAGGAGCGTGGGGGAACCCCTGGTTCTCCCACGAGCCCCCTCCTTTCGGGACGGGGAGCGAATTGGACGGTGGTCGGAGCCGCCCTCGGGTGCGCTCCTTCCGCCGTCTTTTCGTTTGGTGAGTCTCCCGCCGGGCAAAAGCCCGGCTCCGGCGCCGGGAGCGACCGGCAACCCGTCAGGGGTCCAGCCCTGGGATCACTCGAAAAGGGCATAGGTCGAGGCGCAAAACCGCCGATACCTGGGTCAACCCACCTCCCCCACCCCTCATGAAGCGGCCCTTCTAGGGTCGCTTCAATGAAGAGACAGAGACCGGCCTTGGCCGGTCTCTTCTTTGTGGAGCGCAGGGCTGGGCGACGCCTGGGCGCCGGAGCCGGGCTTTGCCCGGCGGCAGGAAACGACTGCCTCCCAGAGTGGCTTCAGCGGCTCCGCCACCGCTGGCGGCGCGCAGCCGGTCGCAAGGAGGCGGCTCGTGGGGGAACCAGGGGTTCCCTCACGCTAAAAGCCGTATCGCTGCTCCTTCCAGAAGTCGGCCTCGTTGTGGTAGCCGAGGCGCTCCCAGAAGCCCGGTTCGTCGTGGTCCAGGAGCTCGATCCCGCGCAGCCACTTGGCGCTCTTCCAGAAGTAGCGCTGCGGGATCACGAGCCTGAGCGGCCACCCATGCTCTGGGGTGAGCGGTTCGCCGTCGGCCTCGAATGCCAGCAACGCGTCCTCGTCCTCGAGCGCCGACAGTGGAACGTTGGCGGTGAAGTCCTGCTCAGCGTGGGCGACGATGTAGCGCGCGCTCGGTTTGGGGAGGACGAGCCTGGCGAGCTCGCTCCAGTGGACGCCCTTAAAGCTCGTGTCGAAGCGGCTCCAGCGGGTGACGCAGTGGATGTCGGTGGTGACCTCGCGGCTCGGGAGCGCCTGGAGCTCGTCCCACGTGAGCGTCAGCGCCTCCTCGACCTCGCCGAAGACCCGGAAGTCCCAGGTGGTGAGGTCGGTGCGCGGGACGGTCCCGGCGTGGAGCACCGGCCACTTCTCCGTCAGGTACTGACCGGGCGGAAGCCGGTTGGGGTCGTAGCCGGCTTCCTCGACCTTGCGCTCCGCGCGTGACCGAAACATCGCTCCCTACACTAGTTTCGGTGTCCACCGTCACGCCGACAGCTGCCGTGCGGCCGCGCGACTACGTCGCCGTCCGTGGCCCCGACGCCGCCGACTTTCTCGATCGGATGCTCTCGAACGACGTTGCGCAGGCGCCGTGTCCGGCGCTCCTCCTGACACCGAAGGCGCGCGTGATCGCGCCGCTCGTCCTCGTCCGTCGCGGCGACGGGGACTTCCTCCTGCTCACGGAGCCCGGTCTCGGCGAGGCGGTTCGCTCCACCCTCCTCCGCGCCCGCTTCGCGGCCAAGTGCGAGATCGAGCCGGAGGAACACAGCTCGCTCGTCGTCTTCGGAGGCGAGGTCGAGGGGATCCCGAACGGCGAGTACGGCGAGCCCGCGGTCGAGGTGCTCGACACCGAACCGCCGGCCGACGTGCTCGACGAGGAGGAGCTCGAGCGGCGCCGGATCGAGGCCGGCACGCCGCGGTGGGGCCGCGAGATCGACGACAGGGTCCTGCCCGCCGAGGCCGGTCTTACCGAGACGCACGTCAGCTTCACGAAGGGCTGCTATCCGGGCCAGGAGCCCATCGCGCGGCTCCACTACCGCGGCAAGGCGAACCGCGCCCTTCGGGTGCTCGAGGTCGAAGGCTCACCGCCGCCGGAGACGGAGGTCTTCTACGACGAGAAAGCCGTCGGCCGCATCACGAGCTCGGTTGCGGGCCTCTCGCTCGGCTACGTGCGTACCGACGTCCCCGACGAAGCGGAGCTCACCGTCGACGGCGAACATGCACGAATGCGCCCGGCGTGAATACGGCCATCCTTGTCCTCCTGACGTAGACGCGGCTAGTGCGCCCGGCACGATTCGAACGTGCGACCGCTGCCTCCGCAGGGCACACCGTGCGAAACGACCCCCGACGACGCGAGCCCCGTGAGGCCGCTTTCCTCCACGGGTTTCAGGTGTCACGGCACAGTAACGCCGCATCGCTCCACGGCCGGTTCTCGGGCGTTTGGGCCAGGATTGGGCCAGCCGCGGCGGCCCTTCGTTAGCCTCGGGTGAACGTGCCCCGCCGCTTGATGAGCCCGGAGGGAAAGCTGCGCATGTACCAGGGCGGGGTCGAGATCATCGCCGACATGGTGGCAAAAGCCGACCGCGGCGAGACGTTTCGCGACGACGCGTGGCGCGTCATCCAGTCGGTGCTAAGCGAAATCGAGCGGCACGAGAAACAGCAGGGCGAGGGGTACG
>DATLQK010000064.1:0-27145 GCA_035535195.1 Gaiellaceae bacterium
CGCAACTCCTCGCTCGGCTCGTGGCTCGACAGCCACAGCCAGGCGCCCGAGCAAACACAGGCCAACATCAAGCAGATCGCGAAGGGGATCGGGGATGCCGCCGGCGGGATCCTCGGCGTCGCGCTCTCGGCGTTCAGCCTGCTGCTGAGCGTCGTCACCGCGATCTTCCTGACCCTGTTCCTGATCATGGACATGCCGCGGCTCCTCGGCGCCGTCGACAGCGTCCTCGATCCGGCCGGGTCGGACCGGCTGCAGCGGATCTGGCCGTCGGTCGTCACCGCCGTCTCGCGGACGATGATCGGGAACATCGCGATCTCGGTGATCTGCGGGGCGATCTACGGCCTCACCGCGTGGGCGCTGGGCCTGCCGTTCCCGCTCGCGCTCGCCTTCATCTCCGGCTTCCTCGACCTGATCCCGATGGTCGGTGCGACCGTCGCCGGTGCGATCATCGTGCTCGTCGCGCTGACCCAGGGCCTGACCGCCGCGGTGATCATGCTGGCGGTCGTCCTCATCTATCAGCAGGTCGAGAACTACGTGCTGCAGCCGACCATCCTCGGCAGGGCGGCCGACGTCTCCGGGTTCCTCGTGATCGCGAGCGTCCTTGTCTTCGGGACGTTGCTCGGCGTCGTCGGGGCGATCATCGCCGTGCCGATCGTCGCCTCGATCCAGATCGTGCTCCGCGAGGTGACAGCGAAGCGGCGGGCGGAGATGGCGGAGCTGCGCGAACCCGGTGCAGCTACGGCCGCACGTTCTGGTTGAGCCGGAAGACGTTCTCCGGATCCCAGGCGCGCTTGAGCGCCACCAGGCGCTCGTACTTCGCCTCGCCGTAGACCGACCGCGCGACGTCGGCGCCGGTCTCGGCGACGTCGTTCACATAGCGCCCGCTGATCGCGAAGCGGTCGAAGTCCGTGATCAGCGAGCGGCCCCAGTCACGAGCGGCGCCGTCGCGTGCGGGGTCGTCCCAGACGATCTCCGCCGCCGCCCAGACCGCCGCCTCCCGACCGGCGAACGCTGCGTCGTCCTCGGGAACATCTGCGATCGCGCCACCCCACGCGATGAAGGACACCTCTCCTCGGGTGCCCGGCGGGGTCCGCCCGACGTGATCGACGGCCTCGGTGACGGCTTGCTCAGGGAGAGAGGCGAGGAAGGCGCTCTTCATCGAGAACCGATGCCCCCAGGCGAGGGGCTCGTCCTGCATCACCTGCGTCGCGAAAAGCGTCTTGGGCACGATCGAGTCGACGAGCGGGGGCCCGAACGCCCGGAGCTCGGCGAGATCGCGCTCCGCGGCCGCGGGCGTGCCGGCATGGAGCGTCGAGACCGCGGCATAGGGCCGGCCTTCTTCAATGCCGAACGCAAGGCTCAGCCAAAGCTCCCGTGGGCCGTTCTCGACGAGATCGCGGTAGAGCGCCGCGAGCTCGTGAGCGCGCTCGATCGGGTGGACGACGGCGCCGTGCGTCACCGTCCCGCCGAACGGGTGGAGGCGGAACGTGAACGAGGTCGCGACGCCGAAGTTCGACCCCGCACCGCGCAGCCCCCAGAAGAGCTCCGGGTTCTCGTCGGGACTCGCCCGCACCAGCTGCCCGTCGGCCGCGACGAGCTCGACCTCGAGCAGGTTGTCGATGGTCAGCCCGAGCTTCCGCTGTAGGCGGCCCATCCCGCCGCCGAGCGTGAGCCCGGCGACGCCGGTATGGGAGACGACGCCGACCGGACACACGAGCCCGACCGCGAGCGAGGCTTCGTCGAGCTCGCCGAGCAGCGCACCGCCGTTCGCGCGGGCGGTGCGCGCCTCGGCATCCACCTGGACGCCGCGCATCCGCGCCAGGTCGATCACGAGGCCGTCGTCGCAAGTGGAGAGCCCCGGCACGCTGTGCCCGCCGCCGCGCACTGCGAGGGGCAGCTCCTCCTCGCGCGCGTGGCGGATCGCGGTGGCGATGTCCTCCGGGCCGGTCGGCCTGACGATCAGCGCCGGGTACCGGTCGATCATCCCGTTCCACACGACCCGCGCGGCGTCGTAGCCGGGGTCGCGGGGACGGATCACCTCGCCGGTGAACGTTTCGGGGAAGACGGCGGTCACGCGCGGCTCAGGCGGCCGCGAACCGCTTTTCGGCGCGCTCGTGCCGGCGTGCTGCCTCGACCTCGCGGTCCTTCGGCGCCGCAGCGGTCACGAGCTGTCCGAGCAGTCGACGCGATGCCTCCGTGACCTCGTCGACCGCGCGCTCGAACGCCTCGGCGTTGGCCTGCGACGGCTTCGTAAACCCGCTGATCTTGCGCACGTACTGAAGCGAGGCCGCCCGGATCTCCTCGTCGGTCGCCGGCGGCTCGAAGTTGAACAGCGTCTGGATGTTTCGGCACATGCCTCGATCCTACGCGGAGCCGTGCGGTGTCGAGAGCGCCGCGAGCTCGTCGGGCGTGTTGACGTTCGCGAGCGCGTCGGGCGCGAGCTCGACCACCGCGGTCTCGAGCTCCAGGAGAGCATCGCGGAGCGCGAGCTCTCCCGCGCGGAGCCGCGTCTCGAGCACGTTCAGCGCGGAACGGCGATAGGCGCCGGGGAGGGGGCCCGTCTGCGGAACGGCCGCGTCCAGGCAGGCGGCCGCAAGCGCGCGAAGCGCGGACTCCCCCACGAGCGGGCAGTCGACCGGGAGGAAGACGCAAACGTCGTTCGCGGCGCGGCGCAGGCCTGCGACCACACCGGCGATCGGCGCGCGGACGTCGAACCCATCGACCTCTACGGGGAACGGGAGGCCGAGGTCGTCGTCCTTCCCGAGGGCGAGCCGCTCGTCGCTCCAGGCGAGCGCGTCCCAGCCCCGCTCGGCGAGCGTGCGGTCGCCCCACGGCGCGAGCGCCTTGGGCGAGCCGAAGCGCGAGCTCGCGCCGCCGAGCAGCAGAATGCCGGTGATGGACGAGTGGTTCTCGACGGCGCGCGACCGGGTGGCCGACGCCTCGGGTCTTCCGGCCGACGAGCTCGAGCTGACGCCGGATGTCGAGGCGACGCTACTCGACCTTGCGCGCATCGCCGCCCACGAGAGCGGCGCCCGGACGAACGCGCCGCTCCTCTGCTACCTGCTCGGCCGCGCGGGTGGCCGCAGCGGCGTCGACCTGGAAACGCTCGCCGCGGCGGTCAGGCATGGGACCGCGCACCCTTCGCCTGGCTGAAGCGCGTCAGGGTCACGAAGAGCACGCCGCCACGAGGTTGCCGACGATCGCCACGCCCAGGTTCGCGGTCACATCGGCGTAACCGACATCGGCGCCGTAGCGGATGCCCAAGACGAGCTCGAGCGTGACCACGATCACGTGGTTGAAGAGCCCGAGCGCGAGCAGCGAGCCGATGATCCACCCGCGCAGCGCGCGCATCCCCATCGTCTCCGTCCCCTCGACGAGCCACGTGCCCAGCGTGATCAGCGCGCCCGCCGCGATCGCGCTGAGGAAGGCCGCGAGCGCGCTGCGGGAGTCCAGTGCGATCGCCGTTTGCGCCGCCGGCTCGCCGGTGCCGCTCGGGAGCACGCCCTTCGAGGTCACGATCAGGATCAACAGCACGCCCGCGACGAGGTTGAAAACCGGGTGCGCAGCCAGAGCTCCGCCAGCTTCCACCAGGAGCGCCGGTCGCGGCGGTCGAGGCCGGCGACGGGCACCAGGAAGTTCTCGGTGAAGAGCTCGGACCGGCCGACGACGACGAAGACGAAGGCGATCCCGAAGGCGACGGCTCCGAACAGGCGTCCGAGGTCGGAGCCGAGCCTGGCCGCCACCAAATAAGCGGTGACGGCCATCGCAATAAGCCCGAACACCACGTCGATCCCGGCCATGAACGCGGTCGCCGCGAGCTCGAGCGGCGGCCGCGCGAGCCGGCACCGGCCCTCTTCGCGGGTCCGCTCGAAGATCTCTTCGGGAGTCGGCGCTGCCACTACAGAGTTGCGTTTATCCCCGAAAACCCGCATTGCTGCGGCAGGAAACTCGGCTACGTCTGGGCTGTGTGTTCTGCTTTGGCGGCTTTCGCCTCTTTCTCTTCGCGCCGTACCTGGACATAGGCGAAGCCGAGTTGTCGAGCGAGTTCGACCAGGATGCCGATGCCGACCAAGATGTAGAAGACGGTGAAGATCTTGATCGGAGTGCTCGTGATCGTGAGCTCCGGGTCGGCGATGCTCGATGTCGTCAGCGTCGCGACGGCGAAGTAGAAGCCGTCCACGAGACTCCAGTCCTGGCTCGTGGTGTAGGTGATGGTGCCAACGGCGACGAGGAGGAATCCCGCCCCGAGGATCTGTGCGAAGCCCTCGTCGCGGACAGCGACCCTCAGTGCCTTCGCGAAACGGTCGAACATGAGCCACGCAGAGAGCACACGGCGAGTTTCTGCCCAGAGGTAGCCGATCCTCCGCCGAGACGACCTCAACCGGGCGGGAGTTGAGCCAGCGACTACTGAGTAGCGTCTATACCCGACAACCTTCAGGCGAGAGACGCTGGCCCAGGCGAGGTTACTGCCGCTTGGCGATACCGTTTCGTGGAGAGAGCCCTGAGTCAGAACACCCATCCCAGTCCTTCGGGCACCAGCGAGCCGGTCTCAGTTCGGACTCTGACCGCACCGACACGCAGCGAAATCGAAGCACTCGCCGAGCTCTTCGACAAGTATCGCGCCCACTACGGCGAGGCTTCCTACTCCTCCCAAGCAATAGGTTGGCTTGAACAGAACCTCAGCACCCACCTACGCGCGTTCGTCGCCGAAGACAGGGGGAGGTTCGTCGGCTTCGCGATCACGATGGAAGTACCGGCATCCTTGCGGCTCGCCCACTTCTGGCAGATCAGAGACCTTTTCGTGCTGCCGACGCACCGTCGTCGTGGAGTCGGTCGTGCCCTTCTCAGCTCCGTCCGAGCGGCTGCAATCGCGTCGGGCGCACTCCGCCTAGTCGTGCAGACCGAGGAAGACAACGACCCCGCTCTCCGTCTCTACACCGACAGCGGCTACGCCCTGATCAACGGCTATTGCTCACTGATGCTGCCGATTCGCCCGGAAACGCGGGGAAGCTAATCGGGCCACCAAGCGTCCCTGCTCGGGGGTCATTCCGGAACACTGGCCCAGGCGAGGGTCCTTCACCCGACTGCGGACGGATTCCCCGGTGGCCGCGTGTAAAACCGTGACGCCTGGGTAGACGCAGCACTGCGAATGGACAGAATTTGCGACGTCTGGGGCGAACGAACCCCGTTCGGCGCCAGCGGGGACTGGCCCGTCCGGATCGATGAGCACACGGTGGAGGCGCCCGAGCGCTGGGTACAGTCGGCCTGCGTCCTCTGCTCGAACGGTTGCGCCCTGGACGTCGGCGTCGCCGGCGGCAAGATCGTTGGTGTCCGCGGCCGGGAGGTCGACCGCGTCAACCACGGTCGCCTCGGCCCGAAGGGCCTCTACGGCTGGCAGGCGAACAACGCGCCGGACCGCCTGAAGCGACCGCTGATCCACCGTAACGGCGAGCTCGTCGAGACCGACTGGGGTACGGCGCTGAATGCGGTCGTCGAGCGCGCTCGCTCGCTGCTCGACGAGACAGGGCCGAGCTCGATCGGCTTCTACACGACCGGCCAGCTCTTCATCGAGGACTACTACCCGCTCGCCGTCCTGGCTCGGGGAGGCATCGGCACGAACCACCTCGACGGGAACACCCGGCTCTGCACGGCGACCGCCGGCCAGGCGCTGAAGGAGACCTTCGGCTGCGACGGCCAGCCCGGGAGCTTCGAGGACGTCAACCCCTGCGACACGGCTTTTCCTCGTCGGCATCAACATCGCGGAGACACAGACGGTGACGTGGATGCGGATGCTCGACCGGCTCCACGGGCCGGACCGCCCGAAGCTCGTGGTGATCGACCCGCGCCGGACACCCACGGCGCGCGAGGCCGACGCGCACCTCGCGATCCGGAACGGGACGAACGTCGCCGTGCTGAACAGCCTGATCCGCGAGCTGATCGAGAACGGCTGGATCGACCAGGAGTGGGTCGACGAACACACCGTCGGGTTCGAAAGCCTGGTGAAGACGGTCGAGCCGTACACCCCGGAGCATGCCGCCGAGATCTGCGGGATCGACGCCGCCGACATCCGCCGGGCCGCCGAGCTCCTGGGGAGCGCCGAGCGGCTGGTGTCTCTCGTGCTCCAGGGCGTCTACCAATCGCACCAGGCGACCGGCGCGGCCTGCCAGGTGAACAACATCAACCTGCTCCGCGGGATGATCGGTCAGCCCGGCCGTGGAATCCTGCAGATGAACGGCCAGCCGACGGCGCAGAACACGCGGGAGACCGGCTGCAACGGCGACCTCGCCGCCTTCCGCAACTGGCAGAACCCCAAGCACGTCGAGGAGCTTGCGGCGCTCTGGAACGTCGACCCGCTCCAGATCCCCCACTGGGGGCCGCCGACCCACGCGATGCAGATCTTCCGCTACGCCGAGCAGGGCTCGATCAAGTTCCTCTGGATCGTCGGCACGAACCCAGCGGTCTCACTGCCGGAGCTGAACCGGATCCGCTCGATCCTTGCCAGGGACGACCTCTTCGTCGTCGTCTCCGACGCCTTCCTCAGTGAGACCGCGCACTTCGCCGACGTCGTCTTTCCGGCGGCGATCTGGGGCGAGAAAAGCGGGACGTTCACGAACGCCGACCGGACCGTCCACCTCTCCGAGCAGGCCGTCGAGCCGCCGGGCGAGGCTCGGGCGGACGGCGAGATCTTCATCGACTTCGGGAATCGGCTCGGACTCGAGGACAAGGACGGCGCGCCGCTGCTGAAGTGGCGGAGCCGCGAGGAGGTCTACGACGCCTGGCGGGAGTGCTCGAAGGGCCGCCCCTGCGACTACTCGGAGATCGGCTACGAGGAGCTCCGGGACGGGAGCGGGATCCAGTGGGGTGGCGAGCGCCTCTACACCGACGGCCGCTTCCCGAGCTTCCCCGAGTACGCGCAGGACTTCGGCCACGACCTCACGACGGGCGTGACCTTCACCGAGACCGACTACAAGGTGCTGGCGCCGAACGGCCGGGCGGTGGTTCGCGTGGCTAGCTACGAGCCGCCGAGCGAGGAGCCCAGCGACGAGTACCCGTTCCGGCTGGCCACCGGCCGAACGGTCTACCACTTCCACACCCGGACGAAGACCGGCCGGACGCCCGAGCTCCGCGCGGCGGCGCCCGACCCGTGGGTCGAGCTTTCGGCGGCCGACGCCTCCCGCCTCGGGGTGACCGAGGGCGAGAGCGTGCGGGTGGAGTCGCCGCGCGGCGTCGTCGTCGCGCCGGCCTGGATCACCGGCGTCCGCGAGGGGGTCGTCTTCATCCCCTTCCACTTCGGCTACTGGGACGAGGAAGACGGCGCCGGTCCGAACGCGCGCCCGCGCGCGGCGAACGAGCTGACGATCACCGCCTGGGATCCGACGTCGAAGCAGCCGCTCTTCAAGAGCGCCGCCGTGCGCGTGGAGCCGGCATGAAGCTCGGCTCGGCGGTCGCGGGTCTCGCCGAGGCCGAGCTCGCGCTCGCCGACGACTTCCGCAAGCTCGGGGAGCTCCACGCAGCCGACCACGACGTCTTCCACCAGTCACGCACATTTGCGAAGCAGTGCGCGGGCCATGCGGAGAAGCTGCGACCGATCGTCGAGCGGTACGGGAGGGAGGCTCCGGGCGACGGTGAGCCGGGCCTGTGGGAGAGCGTGATGGGGGCGGTCCGTCGCCGCACCTCGGAGACGATCGGACGGCGGCCGGAGTCGGGGTTGCTCCTCGTCCAGGACTTGCGGGACGTCTACCTGTCCGCCCAGGAGACCTTCATCACCTGGGTGATCGTCTACCAGGGGGCACAGGCGGCACGGGACCGGCAACTTTTCGAGGTGTCGAGCGAGTGCCAGCTCGAGACCGAGCTCCAGGTCAAGTGGGCGCTGACCCAGCTCAAGGTCGTCTCGCCGCAAGCGCTGAGCGCGTGACCACGCCGGAAGTTCCGGCCCGGGTCGTGCTCCGGCCGATCGCGTCGCCCGCCGCGCTCGGCTTCCTCGGCCTCGCGGGTGCGACGCTGACGGTCGCGGCGCTCCAGCTCGACTGGGTCGACAAGGCCGAGGGCTCGAAGGTCGCGTTGATCCTGCTCGGCTTCACGGTGCCGCTCCAGTTCGTCGCCTCGATCTTCGGCTTTCTCGCCCGCGACGGCGTGATCGCGACGGGAATGGGCGTCCTCGCCGGAACCTGGCTCGCGATCGCCCTCGTCTTCCATTCGCTTCAGCCGGGGGAGACGAGCGACGCCCTGGGGGTGTTCCTGCTCGCTGCCGGCACCGCGATGCTCGTCCCGGCCTTCAGCGCGCTCTACTCCAAGCTCGTCCCCGCGCTCGTCCTCGGCACCGCGGGGATCAGGTTCTTCCTCGGCGGCATCCACGAGCTCGCCGGCGACAGCGGCTGGGCGAAGGCGGCCGGCATCGTCGGGCTGTTCCTGTTCGCATTCGCGGTCTACGCGGTACTCGCCGCCGAGCTGGAGGACGTCCGCAAGGTCTCGGTGCTGCCGCTCGGCCGGCGCGGGCGGGCGAAAGACATCTCGGAGCCGCCGGGGGTCCGCGAAGCGCTCTAGATCGACTCGAAGCTCGCCCGCCGGCGGCCCTCGAGCTCGAAGACCTTGAAGAGGGCGAACGCGCCCGCGGCGTAGACGGCGCCGATCCCGAGCTCGGTCCAAACCAGATTCGAGACGTCGGAGAGCGAGGCGCCGTCCGCAATCTCGCGCGCCGCCATGATCCCGTGGGTCAGCGGCAGGCAGCGTCCAACGGCCTGCACCCAGCCCGGCATCGAGTCGAACGGGACGTTCACGCCACAGAAGAGGAGCAGCGAGAACACGACGAGGTTGGCGAGGAAGAACACGTCCCGCGCTCGCAGCCCGAGTGCGCCGATCACGAGCCCGAGCGACGTGCAAGAGAAGGCGCTGATCGCGACGACGGCGGCGAGCGCCGGCAGCTGGTCGGCGTCGATGTGGACGTCGAGGAGCAGCCAGCCGACGGCGAAGGCGAAGGCCGACGTGATGATCCCGTTCGCGATCAGCGGGAGCGCGCGCCCCAGGAAGAGCGGCAGCCGGTTCGCCGGCGTCGCCATTAGCTGTGACAGCGTCTGCGTCCAGCGCTCGCCGCCGATCGTCATTGCCATCCCGTAGATCCCGGCCATGGCGGAGAGCTGCACGGCGTTGCCGACGACGAAGAACTCGTCGTTCTCGACCTCCGCAAAGCGGCCGATGTACGCGAAAAAGAGGATCTGGAAGACCGGCGCGCCGAGCATCGTCGGGATGTACATCGTCGGCTGCATCCAGTTGAAGAGCGCGCGGTACGAGAGGTAGCCGCCGACGAAGAAAACACGGAGGTTGGTCATGTCAGCGACAGGGTCGCGCGTTCGCGGGCGAGGCGCTCGAAGTGCTCGAGCAGGAAGTAGCCGATCACCAGGTAGACAGCGCCGAGCAGCAGGCACATGCCGATCTCCGGCCACGCGTTGCCGGCGATCGCAGACTCGCGCAGGGCGTTGACCCCCCAGGTCGGCGCCAGCACCCACGAGATCGGCCCGACCCAGACCGGGAGCAGCGAGAGCGAGACGAGGAGCCCGGTCGCGAGCCAGACCGGGTACTCGAGCAGGTTCGAAAGTGCGTTCGCGTTCCGGTAGAGGATGAAGGAGGAGGCGAGCACGAGACCCAGGAGGCCCAGTCCGATCACCGTCGCCGGCAGCGCCACGACGAACGCCACGGGGTGGGCGACGTTCAGAGGCACGTCGAAGAACAGCCAGCCCCAGAGTAGCGTCGCGCTCAGCGAGTAGAGCCCGATCGTCGCGGTTGCGAGCGTGAGCGGGACGATCACGAGCAGGAACGGCGGCGGCGCGGCGATGCAGTACTCGAGCGTCCCCTGCCAGCGCTGCCACTGGATCGCGCCGCCCGAGCCGAAGAGCGTCGACGACCAGATCCCCATCATTCCGGCGCCGAGCGCGACGTAGAGGAGCGTTCCCGGCCGCGCCCCGGCCTTGAACATGAAGTAGGCCACCGAGGCGAAGATGATCGGCTGGATCACCGACGTGAGGATGAAGAACCCGGAGAGCGTGAGGCTCTTGACGTGGAACTTCCACCCGGCCCAGATCAGACGCGCGGTCCTCATGCCACCTGCACCGAGGCCCTCTTGCGGCTCTCGCGCTCCATCAACCTGATCGCCTGGTAACCCACGACCGTGTAAACGATGCCGATTGCGAACTCCGTCGCGATCAGTCCGGAGACGTCGGCGAGGGATGCGCCGTCGGCGAGCTGCCGTGCCGCCTGGATCCCGTGCGTGAGCGGGATGCGGTTCGAAATCCACTGCATCCACTCCGGCAGCTCCGTCACCGCGACGTTCGCCCCGGTGAAGATCAGCAGGAGGCCGAAGAGCACGTTGTTCAGCACTGCCGTCTCCCGGACACGCAACCCGATCGCCGCGCAGATCAGGCCGAGGCCGGTGCACGCGAACGCCGAGACGGCGATCGCGAGGGCGATCGCCGGCCACGTCGTCGGCGGGATCGAGATCCCGAGGATCAGGCTCGTGACGACGAGCGAGAACGCCGCCACGAACATCGCGTTGACGACGACGGGCACGGCGCGCCCGAGGAAGAGCGAGAGCCGTCCGGCGGGGGAGACGAGCAGGTACGCCAGCGTCTGCTGGTAGCGCTCGCCCGAGATCGCGTTCGTCATCGAGAACAGGCACGGGATCGAGGCGTACTGCACCGCGTTTCCGATCACGAAGAACTTGTCGGACTCGACCCCCGCGCTCCGTCCGATGAAGACGAAGAGCAGGATCTGGAAGATCGGCGCGACGACCAGAGTAGGGATGAAGATCCAGGGCGAGAGCCAGTTGATCAGGCCGCGGTAGGCCATCAGGCCGCCGATGAAGAAGATCCGCAGCGACGTCATGTGAGTGAGAGGCTCGCCTTGGCGCGGGCGGCACGCAGGACGGCCTCGGTGCCGATCACTCCGAGGAAGACGTAGACCGAGCCGAGCGCGAAGCACATCGCGATGTCCGGCAGCGGGGTCCCGCCGGTGGACGACTCCCGGATCGCGTTCATGCCCCACGTGGGTGCGAGCACCCACGAGATCGGCGGCACCCAGTTCGGGAGCAGGGTCAGCGGGACGAGGAAGCCGCAGATCAGCCAGATCGGATACTCGGTCATGGAGCCGATCGCCCACGCGTAGCGGAACCTGGCGAAGGCGACGGCGATCAGGAAGCCGAGCGCGCCGATCGAGAGCAGCGTCGCCGGGATCGCAAGCGCCATCGAGAGCGGCTCGTCGACCGGCAGGTCGATCCCGAACACGAAGCGGCCCCAGAGGATGGTGGCGATCATGCAGTAGACGCCGATCGACGCAGTCGCAAGGCCGATCGGGAGCAGGACGACCGAGAAGTGCGTCGGCGCGGCGACGAGCAGCTCGAGCGTCCCGTGCCAGCGCTCGCGCTGGAGCGCGCTGCCGGCGGCGACGCTCGTCGCGGTCCAGATCCCCATCACCGCGGCGCCGAGCCCGGCATAGATCAGCGCGTCGGGCTTCCCACCCTGACGGAACATGAAGAAGGCGACGGTGGCGAAGAAGATCGGCCAGCAGATCGCCAGGAAGCTGTCGAACGACGAGCGCGACATCTGCTTGAACTGGAACAGCCAGCCGATGCCGAGCAGCCGCGCGATCCTCACGACCGCTCGAGGGTGGCGTGGCGCCGCCCCTGCCACTCGAAGAAGCGCAGGCACAGGTACCCGGCCACGAGGTAGACGCAGCCGATCAGGAGCTCGGTGCCGATCAGGTCGAGGACCGAGCTCAGGGCCGCGCCGTCGACGAGCTCCCGGGCGGCCTCGATCGCGTGCGTGAACGGGATCCGCTCCGAGACCGCCTGCATCCAGCCCGGGAGCTCGGAGACCGGAATGTTGGCCCCGGTGAAGATGAGCAGGAACCCGAACAGCACGTTCGAGAGCACAGCGTTCTCTCGGATCCGGAGCGCGAGGGCCGCGTTGATCAAGCCGAGCCCGGTGCAGGAGAACGCCGCGACGAGGATCACGAGCGCCAGCGGAAGGATCGCGGAGCCGGGGATGTGGACGCCGAGGATCAGGCTGCCGGTAGTGAGGGAGAAGGCGGCGACGAAGGCGGCGTTCCCGACGACGGGAACCACGCGCCCGAAGAAGAGCGGTAGCCGCGGCGCCGGGCTGACGAGGATTGCGCCCAGCGTGTTCTGGTACTTCTCGCCCCCGATCAGCTGCGTCATCGCGAAGAGACACGGGATCGCCGCGTACTGGATCGCATTCCCGACGACGTAGAACTGGTCGGACTCGAGGCCCGCCGAGCGGCCGATATAGGCGAACAGCAGGATCTGAAAGATCGGCGCGATCACGAGGCTCGGGACGAAGATCCAGAACGAGAGCCAGTAGAAGAGCGCCCGGTAGCTGATCAGCCCGCCGACGGCGAAGATCCGGAGCGAGGTCACGTCAGCGAGAGCGCGGCCCGCTTGCGCGCCGCGCCCAGCACCCGGTCGAGCACGAGGATCCCCAGGGCGATGTAGAGGGCGCCGAGCACGAGGCACAGCGCCAGGTCGGGGAGCGGCGTGCCACCGAGCGCGGCCTCGCGAATCGCGTTCATGCCCCAGGTCGGCGCGAGGACCCAGGCGATCGGACCGACCCAGCTCGGCAGGAGCGCGAGCGGGACGAGAAAGCCGCCGATCAGCCAGACGGGATACTCGAAGAGGTTCCCGAGCGCCCACGCCGCCCGGAACCGGACGAACATGACCGCGAAAAGGAACCCGAGCGAGCCGAAGGAGAGCACGGTGCCGACGACGGCGAGACAGAACGCGAGCGGGTGCTCGATCATCAGGTCGATTCCGAAGAGGAAATGCCCGTAGGCGAGGGTGGCCGCGAGCGAGTAGATGCCGACGGTCGACATCGCGAGCGTGATCGGCAGAAGGACGAGCGCGAAGTGGGGCGGGGTCGCGACGAGCGCCTCGAGCGTCCCGTGCCAGCGCTCCCGCTGCATGGCGGCGCCGGCCGTCGTGCTCGTCGCCGACCACATCCCCATGACCGCCGCGCCGAGCGATGCGTACAGGAGTGTCCGCGGGCTGTCACCGGCGCGGAAGACGAAGAACGCCACCGTCGCGAAGAAGAGCGGGTAGATGATCTGCCCCACGCCCTCGAACGGCGAGCGGGAGATCATCTTCAGTTGGAACCACCAGCCGACCGCGAGCAGTCGGACGGTCTTCATTCCTCGTCCGCCACGAGGGCGACGTACGCGTCCTCCAGCGTGGGCTCGCGGGTCGAGATGCGGCCGATGTTCGCGCCGTCGAGCGTTCCCAGGATCGAGTGCGTGAGCTCGACATCGGCCCTCGTCTGGACGATCAGCACCTGCGCCTGCTCGCGCTCCTCGATCGAGACGCCCAGCACGCCGTTCAACTCCCGGACCCGATCGGGCGTGCCCTCGGGCACACCGAAGACCTCGACCTCGACGACCGTCCCCTCGGCGACGCCGCGTTTGAGGTCGGCGGGGGTGCCGTGGGCGACGATCTGACCGCGTGTGATCACCGCGATCCGGTCGCACAGCGCATCGGCCTCGAACATGTAGTGGGTCGTGAGGAGGATCGTCTTGCCGGCCTGGGCCAGCGAGGCGATCGTGGCGCGGAGCTCGCGGGCGCCGACGGGGTCGAGCCCGATCGTCGGCTCGTCGAGGAAGACCACCGGCGGGTCGTGCAGGAGGCCGCGCGCGATGTGGAGCCGCTGCTTCATCCCGCGCGAGTAGCCCTCCGCGCGCTCCTGTTCCCGCCCCTTCAGCCCGACGAGCTCGAGCAGGTACTCGATCCGCGGTCGGATCTCCTTCGGCGGGACGCCGTAGAGCTCGGCGAAGTAGCGCAGGTTGTCGTAGCCCGAGAGCCGCTCGTAAACCCCGCGCTCGCCGCCGAAGACGTAGCCGATCCGCTTCCGTACCTCGCGGGCGTCCTTCACCACGTCGAACCCCAGCACCCGGGCAGTGCCGCTCGTCGGGATCAGCAGCGTGATCAGCATCTTGATCGTGGTCGTCTTTCCGGCGCCGTTGGGCCCGAGCAGGCCGAAGAGCTCGCCCTCGGCGATCTCGAAGCTGACGCCGCGGACCGCCTCGACGTTCTTCCACTTCCGCCGGAGCGTTCCGGTGGACGTTCGGTAGGTGCGGTGGAGATCTTGAGCCTCGACGACGGCCATGCCGCCAGCCTACCGACGGCCCCAGCCCCCTCCTCCGGGGGTTTCCAGCCGCAGGACGTCGCCCGGCGCGAGCTCGACCGTGGTCTTCGACGGGAGCTCCTCGCCATTCAAGAGGTTCCGCCCCGGACGGCCGGATTCGCCTCGGCGCGCGCCGGCCGGGGCGTGGAGGCGGCGGTCGCTGAGGAGGGAGGCGCGGCAGGCCTCGAGCGCCTGGATTTCTCGCACCACGCCGTCGCCGCCGCGGTGGCGCCCGGCGCCGCCGGAGCCGAGGCGGAGCTCATGGCGGCGCACCCGCAGCGGGTAGGCCAGCTCGAGTGCCTCGACGGGCGTCGTCAGCGTGTTCGACATCGTCACGTGGACACCCGACGGACCGTCCGCGCCGGGGCAGGCGCCCTGGCCGCCGCCGAGCGTCTCGTAGTACGTGAAGCCGTCGTTCCCGAGCGTGAGGTTGTTCATCGTCCCCTGGCCCTGGGCCGGAACGTCGACCGCCTGGCCGAACGCCCGGAACAGGACGTCGACGATCCGGCACGACGTCTCCACGTTGCCGCCCGCGACGGCGGCGCCGGGCTCGGCGTTGAGGAGCGAGCCGCGCGGCGCGGAGACCGAGACAGGCGCGAAGGCGCCGGCCGAGGCCGGCACGTCGGGATCGGTTAGGCAGCGGACGACGAAGAATGTGGCGGACCGCGTCACGGCGAGCG
Organism: Gaiellaceae bacterium; assembly: GCA_035535195.1. Classification (GTDB taxonomy): domain Bacteria; phylum Actinomycetota; class Thermoleophilia; order Gaiellales; family Gaiellaceae; genus JACDAN01. The sequence continues at coordinate 14,858 of DATLQK010000064.1, forward strand.
GGCAGTTGAGGTTGCCGTCGTGCTGCGACGCGGTGCCGGCGAAGTCGACGTCGAGCTCGGCCCCGCCGACGGTCACCGCGACGCGGAGCTCCAGCTCTCCATCCGGTGCCTCGAGCACGTCGGACGCCTCGTAGCGCCCGTCCGGCAGCCTCGCGATCCCGGCGCGGACGACGCGCTCCGAGTAGGCGATCAGCTCGTCCATCGCCGCGCGGATGCGGCCGGCGCCGTGTCGTGCCGCGAGCTCCGAGACACGGTCGTCCGCGAGCCGGTGCGCGGCCAGCTGCGCGCGGAAGTCGCCGCGGCGTTCGTTCGGGTTGCGCATCCGCGCGACGAGCGCGTCGAGCGTGCGGCCGTCGAGGCGCGTCGGCGGTATCACGACGCCCTCCTCCTCGAGTGTCCGCGATCCGGCGGGCATCGACCCCGGCTCGACCCCGCCGACGTCCGCGTGGTGGGCGCGGCTGACGGCGAAGCCGAGCTCCGTGCGGGAGACGAGCGTGACGTCCGGGAGGTGGGTGCCGCCGGCGAACGGGTCGTTGAGGACGAAGACCTCGTCGCGTCCGGGTCGGTGCTCCATCACCACGGCGACGGCATCGGGCATGGCGCCGAGGTGGACCGGGATGTGTTCGGCCTGCGCCACCATCCGGCCGCGTTCGTCGAAGAGCGCGGTCGAGCAGTCCCGCCGCTCTTTGATGTTCGCGGAAAACGCCGAGCGAATGAGCGCGGCGCCCATCTCCTCGGCGACGGCGCGGAGCGCGTGTCCGACGACTTGGAGCTGAATGTTCACGCCTTCGTGAGCCTCCAACCGGGACCATGCCTAGCCCCCACCCACCCGGGGGGCAGCCAGCACGTGGCCCCGTCGAGCTCGATCAGGGCAGGGCCCGTCGCGGTCGCGGCCGCGACGCGCGGCAGTCGTAGCTCCGGGCCCGGGCGAACGTCTGCCGTCCGAATCGCGACGAGCTCGAGCTCCCCGTCGCGGTCGGCGTAGCCGTATCGCTGCTCGTGGAGCCGGTGGAACCGCCCGGCCAGGTCCGCCCCGAGCGGAACCGTAAGCTCGAACGACTGGCCGCGGTAGCGGAGGTCGGCCTCGCCCTCGGCCGGCAGGTCGTCGACCTCCGCCAGCGGCCGCACGACGCTCCGGACGTGATCTCGCCGCTCCTCGCCCACCGCCAGGCCGAGCGCCGAGAGGACGCCGGCCGCGTCGGGGACGAGCACCGTCTCGATTCCGAGCTCCTCCGCGAGCGCGCAGGCGTGTAGCGGCCCCGCGCCGCCGAACGCGACCAACGCGAACCCGCGCGGGTCGCGCCCGCGCTCGACAGAGACCACGCGAAGCGCCCGCAGCATCTCGGCGTTCACGACATCGACGACGTCCTGCGGGTCGAGCCCGCTGAACGCCCCCTCCGCCGCGTCGCGGTCGAGCTCCAGGCCGTCGGGGAGCCGCACAGGCAGTCGCCCGAGCAACAGGTTCGCGTCGGTCACCGTCGGGCGAGTCCCCCCGCCTCTGTAGCAGGCCGGGCCGGGATCAGCGCCCGCGCTTTCGGGCCCGACCCGCAGCGCTCCGCCCGCGTCCACCCAGGCGATCGAGCCGCCGCCGGCGCCCACGGTGTGGACGTCGACGCTCGGGAGTCGGATCGGCAGTCCGGCGATCGACCGCTCGACCGACCGCTCCGCGGAGCCGTCGGTGATCAGGCAGACATCGGTCGACGTCCCGCCCATGTCGAACGCGATCGCGTCGTCGAATCCGGCCAGCGCCGCCACCCGCGCGGCCCCGACGACGCCGCCGGCCGGCCCGGAGAGGAGCGCCCAGGAGGCGTGTGCCGCAGCCTCCTCCAGCGTCGCGACCCCGCCAGAGGAGCGCATCACGAGCGGCTCGGGGAGGCCGTGCGACCGCGCTGCCTCACCCAGCCGACGCAGGTAGCCGCCGAGCGACGGGCCGAGATACGCATCGGCCGCCGCCGTCGAGGCGCGCTCGTACTCCCGGAACTCGGGCGCGACCTCGTGCGATGCGACCACGTGCGCGCCCGGATGCCGTCGCCGGAGCGCGTCGGCGACGGCGCGCTCGTGCGACGGATCGCGGAACGAGAAGAGGAGGCACACCGCGATCGCCTCGGCGTCGAGCTCGGGCAGCGACTCCAGGTCGAGCGGCTCCAAGACGCCGTTCGGGCCCAGCCGCTCCCGCACGCCGACGCACCGCTCGAGCGGGACGAGCGGCGAAGGATGGTCCTCGCACAGCCTGTACAGGTGCGCCCGGTTCTGCCGCCGCAGGTGGAGCATGTGCTCGAAGCCGGCCGTCGCGACGAACGCCGTCCGCGCGCCCTTGCGCTCGAGCAGCGCGTTCGTCGCCACCGTCGTGCCGTGCGTGAACCGCTCGACGGCGGACGCCCCGACCGCCCGTGCCGCTGCGAGCACCGACTCCTCTTGCCGCGCGCTCGTCCGCACCTTCGCAGTCCGGACCTCGCCGTCCGCGACCAGCACCGCGTCGGTGAACGTGCCGCCGACGTCGACTCCCAGAACCGCCACGCGGCGACTCTAGGAGGGTTCGGCGTAATGCCGCTCGTCGCAGGGGTGCGATGGTCGTTCCGAGGCAAGGACGCAGGGAGCGCCCGTATCCCTGCGATACGGGCGCGACTGAGGACGCCGTCCTCGGGGCGAGCAGCGCGTTCCAGCGGCACAGCTGTATTGCGCCGAACCCTCCTCCGGTGAGGCGGTGTCACTAGGCTCGCCTCGTGGTCTTCCAGCTGCCGCTGCGAGGGCCGTCGGGCGAGCCGGTCGACCTGTGGCGGACGATCGTCTCGCACGGCGTCGCCTCGCTCCCGCCCGCAGACGTGGACGAGGACGCGCGCGTGATGACGGTGACCGTGCGCCTCCCGCGCGGCCGCCCACGGACGATCAGGATCCGCGAGGGTCGGGCCGGCGCCGCCCGCGTCGAGGTCCTCGGTCCGAAGCCGAGCGCGTCGGCCGACGAGGCGATCCGCCTCGCCCTGCGCCGCATGCTGAACCTGGACGAGGACCTCGGTCCGCTTTACGCGGTCGCCGCCGACGATCCCGACCTGGCCTGGATCACCACCGGTGCCGGCCGGATGTTCCGCAGTCCGACGGTGTTCGAGGACGTGGTCAAGACGATCTGCACGACGAACTGCACGTGGTCGGCGACGGTCCGGATGGTCACGGCCCTCGTCGACAGGCTCGGGGAGGAGTCGGCCGGGCGCTTCGGACGCGCGTTCCCGACGCCGACCGCGATGGCAGCCGCTCGCGAGCCTTTCTACCGCGACGTCGTTCGGGCCGGGTACCGCGGCGCCTACCTCCGGACCCTGGCGCGCGATGTCGCCAGAGGGAAGATCGATCTCGAGCAGCTCCTCAGCGCACAGCCGGAGGAGCTACCGGACGACGAGGTGGCCGCCCGCCTGCTCGCGCTGCCGGGCGTGGGGCCGTACGCCGCGGCCCACGTGATGATGCTCCTGGGCCGCCATTCCCGGCTGATCCTCGATTCGTGGACACGGCCCACGTACGCCGAGCTGAACGGGCGGAAGGCGGTCGACCGCCAGATCGAGCGCCGCTTCAGGCGCTACGGGCCGTATGCCGGGCTCGCGTTCTGGCTCTTCCTCACCCGGGGCTGGGTGAAGGATTCTTGAAGACCGCGGGGAAATAGGAACGCTTCCGCGTTTCGTGCCGTATCTTTCGGTGGGTGAAACGCCTGCTCGGCGCCACGTTCCTGCTCCTCGTCACGCTCGGTGTCGCGGCGCCCGACGCTGCGCGCAAGCCGGTCGTGATCGCACCGGGCGTCACCGTCGCCGGCATCCCCGTCGGAGGGCTGACGTCCGAGCCCGCGCGCACCCGGATCGAAAAACGGTTCTTCCGGCCGCTGCGGCTCGTCTACGGCGACAAGCAGTGGCGAATCAGCCCCCGCTACCTCGGCGCGAGCGCGGGGATCGACAACGCGGTCGCAGTGGCGCTCCAGTCCGGCCCACAGGCGCGCGTGCCGCTCCACGTGTCCGCCGACAGCCCGCGGATCCGCCGCTACGTCCAGCGGCTCGACCGTCTGTTCTCGCGGGAGCCGGTGGACGCGACCGTCCTCGGCGTCGCCGGCGGCCGGCCGAACTTCTCACCCACGAAGGACGGTCTCGCCGTCGACCGCGAACAGATGACGAACGCCATCGCCTACATGCTCCGGGCGCCGGCCCGCCACCCGGTCCGCCTGCTGACGAAGACCGTCCCGGCGAAGGTCACGCCGGAGAACTTCGGGCCGGTGATCGTCATCTACCGGGGCTCGAACAAGCTGACGCTCTTCGACGGCCCGCGCGCGGTCAGCACCTTCGGCGTCGCCACGGGCCAGCCGCAGTACCCGACGCCGCTCGGCAACTACGCGATCGCGACGATGCAGCGGAACCCCTGGTGGGTCCCGCCGCCGAACTCGGAGTGGGCACAGGGGGAGAAGCCAATCCCGCCGGGACCGGGCAACCCTCTCGGCACCCGGTGGATGGGCACGACGGCCCCGCTCGTCGGGATCCACGGAACGCCGGACGCGGCGTCGATCGGCTACTCGGCCTCACACGGCTGCATCAGGATGCGGGTCCCCGACGCGGAGGCGCTGTTCAACCAGGTGCACGTCGGGACGCCGGTGCTGATCGTTCCGGCGTAGCGGGCGCGAAGCAGGTCTGCGCCTCGCCCTCGCAGCAGCCGAGCTTGAAACGACACCTCGGGCACTGCCAGGTCCCGTGTCGCCATTCCATCCTCGCGCCGCAGCGGAGGCACGATTCGGCGCCGCTCCGATCCACTCGATCAGGCTACGATTTGCGCCGGACAATCGCTACACTGCGCGCTCGCCGGGCGGCGTAGCTCAGTTGGTTAGAGCGGCGGACTCATAACCCGCAGGTCGGTGGTTCGAATCCACCCGCCGCTACCTCCCCGAGGGAAGATTTGAGGAATGGCTACAGGAGTCAGAGTCGGAATCACGCTCGCTTGCACCGAATGCAGGCGCCGTAACTACCAGACGTCGAAGTCGAAGCGGAACACGCCCGACCGGTTCGAGGCGAAGAAGTACTGCCGCTGGTGCGGCCGGCACACGGCGCACAGGGAGACCCGCTAGCAGCATGGCCCGCAGCACGCGTCAGCAGCGCCGCCGCCGCCGCGAGAAACAGAGCTCGACCTCCGTCGAGCAGCCGGCGCAGCAGCAGAGCGTCTCGCAGCGCGCCCGCAGCCGCCAGGCGCAGGTCCGCCCTGCCCAGCAGCCGCCGAAGACCCAGACGGGCCGACGCGGCGGGGGTGGCGGCGGACGCCGGTTCATCTCCGAGTCCTGGGCCGAGCTGAAGAAGGTCGAGTGGCCGAATCAGCGCCAGGTGCTGACCGGCACCGTCGTCGTGATCATCGCCTGCGCGATCGTGGGCTTCTACCTCTGGCTCGCCGACCTCGCGATTCAGCCGTTCGTCGAGCGTCTGCTGCTCGGCAAGTAGAGGACGCTCCGATGTTCCGCTGGTACGTCATCAACACCTACTCCGGCCACGAGAACAAGGTCAAGGCCAACCTCGAGCACCGCATCGTCTCGATGAGCCAGCAGCCGCGGTTCCGCCGCGTGGTGGTCCCCACTGAGCAGGTGATCGAAACGAAGGACGGTCAAAAGGTCCAGGCCGAAAAACGCGTGCTGCCCGGCTACGTGCTCGTGAACATGGACCTCGACGACGACGCCTGGACGGTCGTGAAGAACACGCCCGGCGTGACGGGCTTCGTCGGCGCCGCCGGCAAGCCGATCCCGCTCTCACAGCCGGAGGTCGACCGGATCCTCCGCACGGGCGCCGCGATCGCCGAGCGCGCGCGGGCCCAGGTCGAGTTCTCGCTCGGCGAGTCGGTGAAGGTAAACTCCGGGCCGCTCTCGGACTTCGACGGCGAGATCGTCGACGTCCAGCCGGACGCCCAGAAGCTGAAGGTGCTCGTGGACATCTTCGAGCGGCAGGTGCCGGTCGAGCTCGGTTTCGACCAGGTCAAGAAGATCGACTAGACGCGCATGGCGAAGAAGGTTCTGACACTGATCAAGCTCCAGATCCCGGGTGGGCAGGCCAACCCGGCGCCGCCGGTCGGTCCCGCGCTCGGTCAGCACGGGGTCAACATCATGGAGTTCTGCAAGGCGTTCAACGCTCAGACGCAGCAGGAGAACGGCCGCATCATTCCGGTCGAGATCACGGTCTACGAGGACCGCTCGTTCGACTTCATCACGAAGACGCCGCCGGCCGCCGTCCTGATCAAGGAGGCGCTGCGGCTCGAGAAGGGCTCCGGCGAGCCCAATCGCGAAAAGGTCGGCCGCCTGACGCGCGACCAGGTCCGGCAGATCGCCGAGACGAAGATGCCCGACCTGAACGCGCGCGACGTGGACGCCGCGATGCTGATCATCGCCGGTACCGCGCGCTCGATGGGCGTGGAGGTCGACAGGCGATGAGCAGACACGGCAAGCTCTACCGCCAGGAGCGCGGCGAGATCGACCGCGAGGAGGTCTACAGCCCGGCGCAGGCGATCCGGATGCTGAAGTCCTGGCCCGAGCGCAAGTTCGACGAGACGGTCGAGGTGCACTTCAACCTCGGCCTCAACGTCCGCCACGCCGACCAGCAGCTGCGCGGCACGCTGATGCTTCCGAACGGCACCGGCCGTGAGGTGCGCGTCGCCGTCTTCGCCGAGGGCGAGAAGGCGAAGGAGGCGCAGGATGCGGGCGCTGACGTGGTGGGCAGCGCCGACCTCGCGAAGCAGATCGAGGAGGGCTTCGACGACTTCGAGGTCGCGATCGCGACGCCGGACCAGATGGGGAACGTCGGCCGCCTCGGCCGCATCCTTGGCCCGCGCGGGAAGATGCCGAACCCGAAGACCGGCACGGTCACGATGGACGTGGGCAAGGCGGTGTCCGAGGCGAAGGCCGGCAAGCTCGAGTACCGAACCGACCGCGGCGCGAACGTGCACGTCGCGATCGGCAAGCGGAGCTTCGACGAGCGCCTGCTCGCCGAGAACTACGCCGCCCTGATCGATGAGATCAACCGCGCGAAGCCGGCGGCGGCCAAGGGCCGGTACATCCGCCGGATCACGCTCACGACCACGATGGGCCCCGGCATCCACATCGACCCGGCCCGCACGAAGGGAATCGTCGAGGAACTGGAGGAGCAGGCGGAGCCTGTCACTGCGTAGAGAACACCCGTCGCCGGAGACAGTTGGTGGCCGAAGGCCAGTCCGCGTCAGCGGAGGGGGGTCTGGGGGAACCGGGAGGTTCCACCGGCTTCCCGGCCGGAAGCCGTAAATCCAGCCGAGGCGCGGCCGAGACGAGTCAGTCACCTGCCTCTGCTCGGGCCCGCCTACCGGCGGGCCTGATTCGTTTCGAGGAGGTGATTCGATGCTGAGATCCGAGAAAGAGAAGGTCGTCGCAGAGCTCGCGGAGCAGCTGCGCTCGACCGAGACGCTGATCGTGGCCGACTACCGCGGCCTGTCCGTGACGGACATCAACAACCTGCGCGGGCAGCTGCTCGAGCACGGCGCGCGGTTCACGGTCGTCAAGAACACGCTCACGCGGCGGGCGGCCGAGGAGGCCGGCGCCGACGCGCTGCTGGCGCTTCTGGACGGCCCGACCGCGATCGCATTCCTCGAGAGCGAAGGCGACCCTGTCGCCGTCGCGAAAGCGCTGAACGCCGCAGCCCGCGAGACCCGCGTCCTGCAGATCCGGGGCGGGATCCTCGACGGCGAGCAGATCGGCGAGGACGACGTGAAGAGTCTCGCGAGCCTGCCGCCGGCGGACGTGCTGCGCGGCCAGGTCGTCGGGGCCGTCGCCGGGCCGCTGATGACAGTCGTCGGCCTGTTCACGGCGCCCCTGCGCGACCTCGTGAACGTGCTGGACGCTCGCATCAAGCAGCTCGAGGAGCAGGGCGAGACCACAGCGCCTCCCGAAGCCGAGGAGGTACCCGCAGAGGAGGCGCCCGCCGAGGCGTCCGCCGAGGCCGCTGCGGAGGAAGCACCGGTGCAGGAGGAGGCACCGGCAGAGGAAGTCACACCCGAGGCTCCGGCGGCCGAGGCCGGAGAGCCCGAGGACACACCCGCAGAAGCAACCACCGAGGAGGAGTAGGCATGGCCAAGACAGACACCGACAAGGTCGTCGAGCAGCTGGGCGGGATGACCGTCCTCGAGCTCGTCGAGCTGAAGAACAAGTTGGAGGAGGAGTGGGGCGTCACAGCCGCTGCGCCGGTGGCGGTCGCCGCTCCGGGAGCCGCTGCGGCTGGCGGCGACGGCGCCGCGGCGGGCGAGGAGCAGACGGAGTTCGACGTCGTGCTCACGAGCGCCGGCGGCCAGAAGATCCAGGTGATCAAGGTCGTCCGCGCCATCACGGGCCTCGGCCTCAAGGAAGCGAAGGACCTCGTCGACGGTGCGCCCAACCCTGTCAAGGAGGGTGTGCCACAGGAGGAAGCCGACTCGATCAAGGGGCAGCTGGAAGAGGCAGGCGCCACGGTCGAGGTCAAGTAGTCGGTTCCGGGCTGGGGGAACCTCCCCGAGGTTCCCCCAGACGCTTGTAAAGACGCTGTAAGACCTGGGCTACGACCCTCGTTCGAGGCTGGTCGCCAGCGCAAGTCCGGCCGACGATTCGGCCATGCGATTCAAGACTGCACTCCTCGTGATGATCGCGGCGGCACTGGCCCTCTCGGCCGTCGCCTTCGCGAAGCCCGGAAAGCCGGAGCACCCCCGGGGTGACCAGAGCGCTGTCTGCAAGCACCGGAACGTGCTGCTGAAGGGGACGTTCCTCGCCGCAGGCACCGACTCGTTCACCATGAACGTTCTCAAGTGGAACCGCGGCGGCCGGAACCTGAAGGGCGAGCAGACGCTCCAGGTCGGCGACAAGACGCGGTTCAAGCGGAAGGGCAAGCAGGGCAAGGCTGCCCTCGCCGACCTCCTCGCGAACGACCGCCTGCTGGTGCTCGCTCGCTGCAAGCCCGGCGACACCGCCGGCAGCTTCACCCTGACCGCGCGGTTCGTCTTCGCTCGTGCGCCGAAGTCAGAGCCGCCAGCGGCTGCGGATCCAGCCTAAGAGCCCCCACTCTTAGGCGCGATCGTGCTACGAGGGGCGGGCCGCCGCCCCTCGTATCCTTTCTTGGACCCCCGCACCGTCCGCGCCGCGTGATTGTCGCACTTCGGGCGCAAGAACACTAGGGGCGGCGCCCCCTGTCACGAGCCACTCCTCCGCTATACTGGGCGCACTGCGCCGGGGGGCCCGCTTGCCCTTGCGCAGGCTTGTCCTGTTTCGCTAAGCTGGCCGGTTCCGGCCGTAGACGTCCGCCTGCACATCCTCAAGCCGTTTCAAGGGAGGCTTCATAGTTGACTAGAGGGGCTGTCGCGCCACGCGCGCGCAAGAGCTTTTCGCGCCTGAAGCACGTTCTCGACCTCCCGAACCTGATCGACATCCAGAAGGCTTCGTTCGACTGGTTCCTGGAGGAGGGTCTTCGCGAGACCATCAGCGACATTTCGCCGATCGAGGACTACACCGGCACGCTTGCCGTCGAGTTCGCCGAATACAAGTTCGGCGATCCGCAGTTCACAATCCAGGAATGCCGTGAGAAGGACCTGACCTACCAGGTCCCGCTCTCGATGACGGTCCGCTTCGTCAACAAGGAGACGGGCGAGATCCGCGAGCAGACGGTCTTCATGGGGGACTTCCCGATGATGACCGAGCACGGCACGTTCATCATCAACGGCACCGAGCGCGTGATCGTCACGCAGCTCGTGCGCAGCCCCGGCGCCTACCTGATGGAGCCGAAGGACGCGACGAAGCAGGTCTTCACCGCGAACCTGATGCCCTCCCGCGGGTCGTGGTTGGAGCTGGAGATCGACAAGAAGGGCATCGTCTACGCCCGCATCGACCGGAAGCGCAAGCTCCCGATCACCACGCTCCTCCGTGCGTTGCCCGAGGAGGACCCATCGACCGGGTTCAAGCTCGACACGAGCTCGAACGAGGCGATCCTCAAGCTGTTCGACAACTCGGTCTTCATTCAGCTGACCCTGGAGAAGGACACGACGGCGACCGAGGAGCAGGCGCTGATCGAGGTGTTCAAGAAGCAGCGGCCGGGCGAGCCGCCGACGGTGGACAACGCCCGGAACCTGCTGAACTCGCTCTTCTTCGACCCGAAGCGCTACGACCTGACGAAGGTCGGCCGCTACAAGCTGAACCAGCGCCTCGAGGTCGAGGTGCCGGACTACACGCGGGTGCTGACGACGCAGGACATCCTCTCGCTCGTCCAGCGCCTGGTCGATTTGCCGCACAAGCTCGGCGTGCCGGAGGACTCGAAGGACTACGCCGCTGACGCGATCACGCTCTCGCGCGAGCCGCTCCGCGGTGAGCTCGACGAGTACGAGGACTTCGGCAACCGCCGCCTGCGCACCGTCGGCGAGCTGATCCAGGAGGCCTTCCGCGTCGGTCTCTACCGGATGGAGCGCGTGGTCCGCGAGCGGATGACGACGGAGGACGTCGACACGATCACCCCGCAGACGATCATCAACATCCGGCCGGTCGTGGCGGCGCTGAAGGAGTTCTTCGGCTCGTCGCAGCTGTCGCAGTTCATGGACCAGACGAACTCGCTCGCCGGGCTCACCCACCGGCGCCGCCTGTCGGCGCTCGGCGCGGGCGGGCTCACCCGAGAGCGCGCGCCGATCGAGGTGCGCGACGTGCATCCGACGCACTACGGTCGCATGTGCCCGATCGAGACCCCGGAAGGCCCGAACATCGGCCTGATGGGCTCGCTCGCGTCGTACGCGACGGTTTCCGAGTTCGGCTTCATCCAGACGCCGTATCGCAAGGTCGCAAACGGCAAGGTGACGGACGAGATCGTCTATCTCGACGCAGCCGAGGAGGCGCAGTACACGATCGCGCAGGCCTCGGAGCCGATCGACGAGAAGACGGGCCGGTTCCTCCACGACCAGGTGCTCTGCCGGTCGAAGGAGGGCGAGGCCGTCATGGCCGCGCCGAAGGAGATCCAGTTCATGGACGTCTCGCCGGCGCAGATCGTCTCGGTCGCGACAGCGCTGATCCCGTTCCTCGAGCATAACGATGCGAATCGCGCGCTGATGGGCGCGAACATGCAGCGGCAGGCAGTGCCGCTGATGATCACCGAGCCGCCGCTCGTCGGCACCGGGCTCGAGTACCGCGCCGCCGTGGACACGGGTGACGTCGTCGTCGCGCAGAACGCCGGGGCGGTCGTCGACGTCGACGCCGAGAAGATCGTCGTCGAGACGAAGGACGGCACGGACGAGTACGACCTGACGAAGTTCATGCGCTCGAACCAGGGCACGCTGATCCACCAGCGCCCGATCGTGGGCCTGGGCGACCGGGTCAGGGCGCAGCAGGTGCTCGCGGACGGCAGCTCGACCTCGCAGGGCGAGCTGGCGCTCGGCAAGAACCTCCTGGTCGCCTTCATGCCGTTCGAGGGCTACAACTTCGAGGACGCGATCGTGATCTCGGAGCGTCTCGTCAAGGAGGACGGGCTCTCCTCGATCCACATCCACGAATACGAGATCGACGCCCGCTCGACGAAGCTGGGCGACGAGGAGATCACGCGCGACATCCCGAACCGCTCCGAGGAGTCGCTGCGCAACCTCGACGACCGCGGAATCGTCCGCATCGGCGCCGAGGTGCAGTCCGGCGACCTGCTCGTCGGCAAGGTCACGCCGAATGGCGAGACCGAGCTGACCGCCGAGGAGAAGCTGATCCGCGCGATCTTCAAGGAGAAGGCGCGCGAGGTCCGCGACACCTCGCTCAAGGTCCCGCACGGCGAGGGCGGCGTGGTCATCGACGTCAAGACGTTCTCGCGCGCGGCCGGCGACGACCTGTCACCGGGCGTCAACGACCTCGTGCGCGTGTTCGTGGCCAAGAAGCGCAAGATCGCCGAGGGCGACAAGCTCGCCGGCCGCCACGGCAACAAGGGCGTCATCTCGAAGATCGTCGATGAGCACGACATGCCGTTCCTCGAGAACGGCCAGCCGGTCGACGTGAACCTGAACCCGCTGGGCGTGCCGAGCCGCATGAACATCGGCCAGATCCTCGAGACCCACCTCGGGTGGGCCGCGGCTCACGGCTGGTACGACGACGGCTCGGAGGCGTACAAGCTCGCGCACACCAACGGCGAGTCCAAGCCCGTCTACGTCGCGACCCCCGTGTTCGACGGTGCCTCGATCCAGGACGTCGACCAGGCACTGGTCAAGTGGCAGGAGGCGCACACCGGGCGCATCCGCATGGACATCGACACCAGCCGGCCCGCCGGCACGCAGGCGTCGGGCAAGTTCACCCTC
>DATLQK010000065.1:0-9747 GCA_035535195.1 Gaiellaceae bacterium
CCGCTCGGCGGTGGGGCCGACGCTGCTCATCGAGGCCTCAATATAGGTTCCACGCCGTTTGAGTTGTCATGAACCGGGGGGTTGATCGGTTAGACGTTAAACCGGATGTTCAGGACGTCGCCGTCCTGGACGACGTAGGCCTTCCCCTCGAGGCGCTGGAGCCCGCGTCTCGCAGCCTCGGCGTGTGACCCGGTCTCGACGAGATCGTTCCAGCGGATCACCTCGCAGCGGATGAACCCACGCGCCATGTCCGTGTGGATCCCCGCCGCCGCCTCGAGCGCCGAGCGTCCGCGCCGAAGCGTCCACGCCCGGGCCTCGTTCTCCCCCACGGTGAAGAAGACGACGAGGTCGAGAACCCGTGCGAGCCGGCGGATCACGTCCTCCAGCGCAGAGGTTCCGCCGTCACGGAACTGCGCCGCCTCCGCCTCGGGCAGCTCGCGGAGCTCGGCCTCCATCGCAAGGTCGACCCCGCCCGGGCCGTTCACGATCGGGATCAACGGGAGCGCGGTGAGCGGCTCGAGCTCCTTGGGCAGCTCGCCCGGCCAGTCCCGGACGAGGCGCTCCTCGTCGATATGCGCGAGCAGGGACTCGAGCGCCTCGACCTGGAGGCGCAGTTCGGGGTCGCCCGACTTCGCCTCCTTGCGTACCCGCTCGAGCCGGCGCTCCACATGGTCGCGGTCGGCGACGAGCAGCTCGAGCTCGAGCCCCTCGAGGTCCGCCTCGTCTCGCACGACGGCGAGGAGCGCGTCTGCGCGCCGAACGCCGCCGAGCTGGGCCGCCGCCGTCCCTGGCACGTCGATCAGGCGGATCGTCGCCGGCGTCTGCTTCGCCGACCCCACGACGTCCGCGAGCGCCGTGAGCCGCTCGTCCGGGATCGAGGCGATGCCGACGTGCGGGATGCCGTACCCCTCGGGAACGAGCGCTGTGAGCGCGGTGAAGAGCGTCGTCTTGCCGGACCCCGGCGGGCCGACGATCCCGACGTCGAGTGCCATCCGGGCTTTCTAGCGAGTCACGTGCTTTTGCAGCGACGCGAGCGCGCGGTGCTGGAGCGACTTCACGGCCCCCTCGGTCTTGCCCAGGATCGCCGCGGCCTCCCCGTTCGAGAAGCGGAAGACGAACTTCAACGTCAGCACCTGGCGCTGCTCGGGCGAGAGCCGGTCGATCAGCTCGAGCATGCTCGTCTGGCCCAGCGAGGCGAGCGCCTGCTCCTCCGCCGAGGTCTCCTCCCCGGTTTCCGGCACCGTCTCTTCCGGCTGCCAACGCTTGTTCGCGCGAAAGTGGTCCATCGCGAGGTTGTGCGCGATCCGGAAGAGCCAGGCGGAGAAGGGCACCGAGCGCCACTGAAACCGGCCGATCGCCTCGAGCATCTTCACGAAGGTCTGCGTCGTCAGGTCCTCGGCGTCGTGGCGGCTCCCGACGCTCAGGTGCAGGTAGCTGTAGATCCGGTCGAAGTGGAGGAGGTAGAGCTCCTCGAGCGCGGTCCGGTCGCCTGCCTGCGCGCGCTCGACGAGGCCGCGGACGCGTCCGTTCTCGTCGCGTCGCCTGGAGGCAGGCTCCGCCGCAAGGCCGTTTGAGGGCATCACCCTCCGATGCCCGGGTCACCGTCGGACCTAACTAGAGACGAGTCGGTCTCGTCTCCACGCCGCGTCCTCTACTACGCCACGAAGCCCAGGCGACCTTCGCGGGCGAAGCGCTTCAGGTAGACGACCTTCTCGAGCGCGACCGTATAGTGGCCGTCCTCGGCGTCGAGGCGGAGCGTTCCGTCCCGAGCGGCGTCGAGTGCGCCCTCGAGGTCGTCGGCTGCGGCCGCCGTCACGAGCGCGCTCATGATCTGGCTGCCCTCGAAGCCGATCTCGATCCGGGTGTCGTGCTCCGCGCTAGCCATCCGCCACCAGCTCCGAGAGTACCCCGTGGACGGACTCCGGGTGCACGAAGGCGACCTGCAGGCCGAACAGCCCCTCGTGTGGCTGCTCGTCGATCAGGTGCGCCCCGCGCGCCGCGAGGTCGCTCAGCGCCGCCGGGAGGTCCACCACGGCGTAGGCGACGTGGTGCATCCCCTGCCCACGCTTGGCGAGGAACCGCCCGACCGGCGTGTTTTCCCCGAGCGGCGTGACGAGCTCGACGCGGCTCGCCCCCAACCGCACGGCCGCGGCCTCGACGCCCTGGCTGGGAACCGCGTTCCGGCGCTCGACGGTGCCGCCGAACAGCCGCTCGTACGTCGCCACCGCATCGTCGAGGTCCTCGACGGCGACGCCGAGATGGTGGATTCGGAGCGCCTCCACGCTCCGGGATGCTAGTTAGGCGTTCTCGCGCTGCGGGAGGACGCGGATCGTCCCCACCGTCTCGCTCGAGCGCGACTCGGGCGCCACGTCCGCCAGGAGGTGTTGCAACTCCGCGCGGTTCAGGGTCTCCTTGTCCAGAAGCGCGCCGGCGACGCGGTCGAGCGCAGAACGGTGCTTCTCGAGCAGCCGGATCGACTCCCCGTACGCGCCGTCGGTCAGGAGCGCCTGCTCCTTGTCGCGGAGGCGCTTCGTCTCCTCGGAGAGGGCGTAGTTGTCGGCGCGCATCGTCCGGGAGACGACCTCCTCGGACATGCCGTACTCGAAGACCATCGCGCGCGCGAGCGTGGTGACCTTCTCGAGGTCGTTCGCGGCGCCGTTCGTGACCCGCCCGAAGACGACCTGCTCGGCCGCCCGGCCGGCGAGCCCGATCTTCATCCAGTCGATCAGCTCCTCGCGCGTGTGGAGGTAGCGGTCCTCGTCCGGCAGGTGGAACGTGTAACCGAGCGCGTCGCCGCGGGCGACGATCGTGGCCTTCTGGACCGGGTCGCCCATCAGGTAGGCCATCACGGCGTGTCCGGCCTCGTGGTAGGCGAGGATCCGCTTCTCCTTCTCGGTGACGACGCGCTTCTGCTGGAGCCCTGCCACGACGCGCTCCATCGCCGCCTCGAAGTTCGCGTGCGTGACGTCGTTGCGCCCCTCGCGGCCGGCGAAGATCGCGGCCTCGTTGCAGACGTTGGCGAGGTCGGCGCCCGTGAGCCCGGCGGTCTGGCGCGCGACGATGTGGAGGTCGACGCCGTCGGCGAGCGGCTTCCCGCGCGTGTGCACCTTGAGGATCGCCTCCCGGCCGGCGAGGTCGGGCGAGGAGACGAGGATCTGGCGGTCGAAGCGTCCGGGACGCAGGAGCGCCGGGTCGAGATCGCCGAGGCGGTTGGAGGCGCCCATCACGATCACCTGGCCCTCGCTCTTGTTGAAGCCGTCCAGCTCGACGAGCAGCTGGTTCAGCGTCTGGTCGTGCTCGCGGTTGAAGCTCTGCCCGCTGCGCTTCATCCCGACGGCGTCGAGCTCGTCGATGAAGACGATCGCCGGTGCGTCGGTCCGCGCCTGCTCGAAGAGCTTCCGGATCCGCGCCGCGCCGAGGCCGGCGAACATCTCTACGAAGGCAGACGCGCTCTGGGAGTAGAAGCTCGCGCCCGACTCGTGCGCGACTGCCTTGGCGAGCAGCGTCTTCCCGGTGCCCGGCGGGCCGTAGAGGAGGATCCCCTTGGGGACGCGAGCGCCGAGCCGCTCGAAACGCCTCGGGTCGCGCAGGAAGTCGACGACCTCGCGCATCTCCGCCTTGGCCTCGTCCAGGCCCGCGACTTCGTCCCACGTCACCGCTGAGCGCGACGTCGGCTTCACGTGGGTCGTCTTCACCCGCGGCATCAGCTGGAGGCTGCGCCACAGGAGATAGATGATCATCGCGAACATCATGATCGGGAGCCAGACGAAGGCGATATCCCCGATCGCGCGCAGCACTCCGAGTGGGTCGGACGGCATCACTCGCGCCTATCGGCAGCGAGAGCCAGGTCCTGAAGTCGGAACCGTCGGGCGAGCCCTCGACCCTAGACTGACGCGGTGCGCGAGCTCCCGCTCCCGCCCCACTTCGACCCCGACCGCGTCGGGGAGGTCTGGCGCGTGCCCTACGAGGAGCGCGCCCGCTCAGCCGTCGCCTGGGCCGAGGAGCACGAGCTCCGCCCGGCGGCGGACGACGCCTTCCGCGTCTGCCTCGTCGTCGTCGACGTCCAGAACACGTTCTGCATCCCGGAGTTCGAGCTCTTCGTCGCGGGTCGCTCGGGCAGCGGGGCCGTGGACGACAACCGCCGGCTGTGCGAGTTCGTCTATCGCAATCTCGGGACGATCGGCGAGGTCGTCCCGACCCTCGACACGCATCGAGCGCTGCAGGTCTTCCACGCGCTCTGGCTGGTGGACGGGGAGGGCCGGCATCCGGAGCCCTACACGCTCGTCTCGCCGGAGGATGTCGAGACCGGACGATGGCGCGTCAACCCGGAGGCGGTCGAGAGCGTCGGCTTCGAGGCGGACTACGCGCAGCGGCAGCTCCTTCACTACACGCGGAAGCTGGCGGAGAGCGGCAAGTACAACCTGACGATCTGGCCGTACCACGCGCTACTCGGTGGAATCGGCCACGCCCTCGTCGCCTCCGTGGAGGAGGCGATCTTCTTCCACACCGTCGCGCGGTCGAGTCAGCCGGACTTCCAGCCGAAGGGCGAGAACCCGCTCACCGAGCACTACTCGGTCTTCGGGCCGGAGGTGACGGTGGGCCCGGACGGCGAGACGATCGCCGGCCTCAACGAGGCGCTGATCCAGGAGCTTATGGGCTTCGACGCCGTGATCGTCGCCGGGCAGGCGAAGAGCCACTGCGTCGCCTGGACGATCGACGACCTGCTCGAGGGCGACGACGAGCGCGAGCGCGCGCTCGCGCCGCGCACCTACCTGCTCGAGGACTGCACCTCGCCCGTCGTCGTACCGGGGATGGACTACACGGAGGAGGCGGAAGCCGCCTTCGAGCGCTTCGCCGCTGCCGGGATGCACGTCGTCCGGTCGACCGAGCCGATCTCGAGCTGGCCGGGGATCCCGGCGATCGTCAGGTGACGAGCTCGAGGCGCGCGTTCGGACGGTAGCGCCGCCCGACCTTCGCGCTGGGACGGCCGTCCGTCAGGACGACGTCGGCCGTGAAGTCGTTCTCGCCGCGGATCAGCGCCGACCCGACGCCGTAGGAGTCGACGGGCACGCCCTGCTCCTCGAACTCGCAGATCCGCTGGGCGTTCAGGCCCCCGGAGACCACGATCTTCACGCGCTCGAAGCCGTCCCGATCGAGCGCCTCACGCACCTTGCGCACGAGGCGGTCGTTCACGCCGCGCGGGTCGAAGTCGCCCAGGTCGTTCCACAGCGACCGGTCGACGAGCGTCCTGGACGTATCGAGACGGACGCCCCAGAGGCGGTTGCCGAGGGCGCGGGCGACCTCGAGGGACGTCCGCACGGAGTCGTTCTCGAAGTCGGCGAGCACGACGATGTTGACGTCCGGACTCATGTGCTCGGCGAACTTCGTCGCCGCGAGCACGGTGTTCCCGCCGTAGGACGAGATCAACGAGTGCGGGACGGTGCCGATCGCGGCGCCGCCCCACCAGGAGGTGTTCGCGTTGGTCGTCATGCCGATCGGCGTGCCCATCGTCGACCCTGCGACATAGGCCGCGTAGCCGTCGCCCGTCTGGACGCGATGATGGTCGTAGCGGGCCGGCATGAACAGGATCGGCTTCCCGTTCGCGGCCTCGACGACCTCCTTCACGTTCGAGGCGATCATCGTCCGGCGCGCGAGCACGCCGAGGTAGACGGTCTCCAGGTGGGCGAAGCCCGTGTAGTCGCCCTCGATCGTCATCACCGTCTCCCAGGGGGAGATCTGGTCGCCCTCGTAGAGCGCGTGCACCGTGAGCGCGTCCCAGTCGTCGGCACCGAGCTTGAGCACCGCGATCGCCTCGTCGATGCCGCAGAGGATCGCGTCCCGCTTCTGGAAGACCTGCATCACGACCCGCGGGTGCCGGCCGTCGTCGAGCAGCACCTGCCGGGTGCGGTTGAAGTACTCGTCGGTGTAGTAGCCCTCCCGGATCTTCTCGGCCGGGAGGTCGAAGATCTCCGGCGAGAGCCGGTTACCCCGGGTCTCGACGGCCAAGGGCTTCCTCCTCGAGGCGGACGCATTCAGCGAGTGCGGCCTCGGCCACCTCGAGCTGCTCCGGCGTCGGCTCGGCCGTTCCCAGGCGGTGTTGAAGCTCATGGCCCGGCCGGGCCAGGAACTTCGACAGCCGACTGTCGGGGTTCCTGGTCATCCAGCCGAAGATCTCCGTCGAGGCTGCGAGCGCGCCGAGCGAAGCGGCGACGCGCGCCGGCCCGCGAAGGTGCGACGGCGCCTTCGCGGCGAGGGCGTTGCCGACGGCCATCGTGCCGAGGAGGGGACCGATCAGGTGCGACCCGCACCGCTCGTGCTCCTTCTCGCGCGGCTCGCCGTGCTCGTACGTGCCGATCGAGATGTGCTCGGCGCCGTGGTAGGCGGCGAGCGTCGTCCCGCGCAAGGCGACCGCGGCCGGGGCGAGCGAGACGAGACCGGCGACCACCTCCTTGGTCGCAGGCCCCAGCTTCGAGCCGCGGACGACCTGCGTCGCGGCCGCGCCGGCGGCCATCGCGGCCAGGACGGCGGGGCGCTCGAAGGGGAGCCGCACCTCGGGTAGCGCCCGACGGACGACCGGCAGCAGCGCGAAGACCTCCGCGACCCGCGCCGGGCCACGCAGCAGCGGCTGATCGACGTTCGCCGCGCGCAGGTGCTTGAAGTCGGATGCCTGCCTCAGCGTCCCGTCCGGAAGCCGGACCGCACAGGCCCAGGCGTTGGGTCCGTGCACGAGCACGCCGTTCGCGAGGGCCATGCCGCCGAGCCGGATCTTCTCCTCGGACACGGCCCTACGGTAGCGAGGCGATCCCGAGTGCCGCGTGCCTGAGGAAGCGCACGCCGAGCTCCAGATCGTCGAGCTCGATCCGCTCGTCCGCCGAGT
Source organism: Gaiellaceae bacterium (assembly GCA_035535195.1). GTDB lineage: Bacteria > Actinomycetota > Thermoleophilia > Gaiellales > Gaiellaceae > JACDAN01. The sequence continues at coordinate 6,878 of DATLQK010000065.1, forward strand.
GGATCAGCCTGGCGGCGACCTCGGGCTCCATCGCGCGCATCGGAAAGAACCCGTAGGAGACGGTCCCAAACGCCTGCCGCATCCAGTGGCTGTCGGTGAAGCCCGAGAGGAGCAGCGGCACCGTCTGGGCCTCTGGCTCGATCTCGGCCACGAACGACTCGATCACGTCCCAGAGCGGCGTGTCCACGGGGGAACGCGTCCCGCCCTGGCCCTCGATCCACGCGAAGTCGTATTCGGCGCCCGCGAGCTGGTGCGCGATCCGCGCCTCGATCTCGTCCTGCGTCCGCTCGGGGAGGATCCGACAGTCGACGGTGATCTGGCAGCGGTTCGGGATCACGTTCCGCTTCTGCGACGCCTCGATCATGGTCGGCGAGAGCGTCGTGCCGAGCAGCGGCTCGACGATGTCCCCGGCAAGCGGGTGCACGGCGCGCGCGGCGGAGACGGCCTCCCTCGCCGACGGCACCTCACCGCAGACGGCGCGAAGAAACGCCTCGACCTCGGGACCGAGCTCCGGCTCCTCGACGTAGCCGCCGAGCGCCTCGACGAGCGGCGCCGCCTTGACGAGCGCGTTGTCCGCGATCCCAGGCCGCGAGGCGTGTCCGCTGCGCCCGTCGACGGTGAGCGTGAACGGCGAGCTCATCTTCTCCGCGGTCGAGCAGATCCAGAACGCGCGCCCGCCGAGCACGAGGCGGTCGCCGCCGCCCTCGTTGACGCAGTAGTCGGCCCGGACCGCCTCCGGGTGCTCCTGGACGAGCCACTGGAGGCCGAAGCCGGCACCGACCTCCTCGTCGGCGCACGCGGCGAAGATCAGGTCGCCGGGCGGCTCGAACTCTTCCCGCGCCAGCGAGGCGATCGCGACAGCGCTCGCCGCGACCTGGCCCTTCATGTCCAGCGCGCCCCGGCCCCAGACCTGGTCGTCGCGTAGCTCTCCCGACCACGGATCGAGCTTCCACTCATCGGGGTCGGCGAGCACGGTGTCCGTGTGGGAGAGCAGCACGAGCCTCGGCCCCTCGCCGCTGCCAGGGATCCGGGCAACGAGGTTCGCGCGCTCGGGCACACGCGCGTACAGCTCGCACTCGATGCCCTGCCCCTCCAGGTACTCGCGCAGGTGCTCCGCGACGAGTGTCTCGTTCCCCGGCGGGTTGACGGTGTCGAGGCGGATCAGGTCCTGGAGGAGGCCGGCCGCCTCCTCGCGCAGCGAGATCGTCGTCACTACTTCCGGGTACCCAGGATCAGCTGGTAGGTCCGGGAGAAGACGATGCCGCCGTCCTGCCGCGACGCCTCGTGGAGGTCGACGAAGTTCCGGTGGAGCTCCTCGCGCCGCTCGTCGTCGAGCGACTCGGCCAGCACCTTCGTCGGCCCGTACTCGGTCGAGAAGAGCTCCCAGACCTCCTCGCCGGAGCCCGCCCGGAGCACCGATGCCTTCCGCTCCAGCTGGAGGTCGAAGTCGTCGCCAAGGAGGCCGGTGACGTAGTCCTCGCCGCCGAACTCGAACGGGTTCCGGGCGCCCTCGGGCGGCGGAGCCGGCTGGAAGGGCCGCATCACCGCGAACACCTCGGCCATCGCTGAATCGGGTGCCCAGCACGCAAGCGCGATCCGGCCGCCCGGCCCAGTCACGCGGGCGAGCTCGCGCGCGACCGCCTCGTGGTCGGGCGCGAACATTACGCCGAAGCTCGACGCGACGAGCTCGAAGCTGCCGTCGTCGAGGTCGAGCGCCTCGGCGTCGCCGACGCGGTAGTCGATCTCGAGACCCCGCGCCTCGGCACGCTCCTTCGCCTGCTCGATCAGCCCGGGTGCGATGTCGATGCCGACGACCTCGGCCCCGGTCGCAGCGGCGCGCTCAGCGACCGCGCCCGTCCCGCAGGCGAGGTCGAGCAGGCGCTGACCGGCCTGAGGGTCGAGCCGGTCGACCAATACCTCGTGGACGTCGGTGATCGTCTCGGTGACGCCCTGGTAGGGGCCGGAGCTCCACACGACGGCATGGCGCTCCTTCAGCTGTTCGAACGGCACTAGTCCTCCTCGTCTTCCTTCGCGGCGGCGGTCAGCTCGTTCCGGGCCTGCCAGAGCTCCGGGTAGAGCTTGTGCTTGATCAGGCCGCCGAGCAGCTCGACCGGCGTCCCCTGCGTCCCCACGACCTCGTCCCCGATCACCCGCGCGACGACCTTGTAGTGACGGACGCGCCAGAGAATCAGGCGCTCGTCCCACTCGATCAGCGCCTCGGCCAACTGGTACAGGTCTTCGTGCTCCCGCCCCTGCTGGTAGAGCTCGACCACGCTGAGACCGCGCTCCCGCCGCACCTCGTGGAACGCCTGTCCGAGGTCGGGTGAGACTTCCCGGATCCGCCGAAAGCCCGGCGAGTCGAACCCGCTCCCGTGCCCGAGCACCGGCCGGATCCAGCGCGTGTACTCCCAGGGCGACATCCGCTCGAGCATGTCCAGAAGCGTCGCGACCGTCTTCAGGCAATCGTTCGCGCGGTGGAGCAGCCGCAGCGCGCCGGCAAGGTCGCCGGCCCGCATCAGGCGCGTCGCCTCGTCGACCTCGTTCCAGGCGAGCTTCAGCCAGAGCTCGGAGGACTGGTGGACGGTCTGGAACAGGAGCTCGTCGCGGTGAGCCCACTCGCTCTCGGTCTTCTGGAGCGCCAGCAACTCGTCGGTGCGCAGGTAGCGCTCGTAGTCGCTGGCCCCCGAGCCTTCCAGGATCGGCGCGAACTCGTCGTCGGGCTCGCCGCTGCCGTGCCCCGGCGGGGTCTCGGTCGCATCGGCGCTGCCCACGAGGCCAGCATACTTTCCTGCCATGGGCGACCTCTTCTCAGACGCGGCAGATCAGCGGCTGCCGGAGTTCGCGCCGCTCGCCCTGCGCCTCCGGCCGCA
>DATLQK010000066.1:0-5992 GCA_035535195.1 Gaiellaceae bacterium
GTGATGCAGAAGCCGCTGATCCGTCGGCTCGTCCGTCAGCGATCCGCGACGATCGCCGGCGGCAGGACGCTCCATACCTGGAACGATCTGCTCGGCGAGTTCCCCGGCACCTTCGGCGTCAAGACGGGGCACACGTCCGGCGCAGGCTGGAACGAGGTCGCAGCGGCCCGCGGGAACGGCGTGACGATCTACGCGACCATCCTCGGGAGCCCCTCGCGCAGCGTCCGGAATGCGGATCTCGAGGAGCTGCTTGCCTGGGGGATGTCCCGCTACGCGCTCGTTTCGCTGGCGCCCCCCGGCAAGGTCTACGGCCGCGTCTCCGTCGGGTACGGGGAGGAGGCGGTGCCGGCGGTCGCCGCGCGCCCACTCCGGCGTGCGGTGCGCATCGGCCGCTCCCTCGTGCAGCAGGTCGTGCTCCCCGGGCAGGTCGACCTGCCGGTGCGCCGCGGGGACGTGCTCGGCGAGCTCCGGATCCTCGACCGCGGGAAGGTGGTCGGTCGCACGCCCCTCGTCGCGGCCGAGGACCGCGAGGCGCCGAGTACCGTGGAGCGCGTGAAGTGGTACGCCGGCCGCACGAAGGACCACATCAAGGGCTGGTTCTCGTGATCCACCCGGCAACGTCACCGGGAGGATCACGGTGATCGTGACCGTCACGATGAACGCGGCCCTCGACCGGACGCTGACCGTCCCGAACTTCCAGCCGGGGCAGCGGCACCGCGCCAGCGGCTGGCTGATGCTCGCCGGCGGCAAGGGGATCAACATCGCCCGCGCCTTGAAGCGCATGGACGTTCCCGTCATCGCAACGGGCCTCGCCGGAGGCCGAAGCGGCGAGAGTGTCGTGGCCGAGCTGACCCGCGAGGGGATCCTCAACGACTTCGTCCGGATCGAGGACGAGTCGCGCACGTCGACCGCGGTGGTCGACCCGACGGGCGGCTCGTACACCGAGATCAATGAGTGGGGGCCGAGCGTGCAGGAGCATGAGCTCGACCTGCTGATGGAGAAGCTCCGCTACCTCTCGCGCGGCGCCGACGGCATCGTCTTGGCCGGCTCGCTGCCACGGGGGGTCGACGAGAACTTCTACGCGGAGGCAATCCGGGAGCTGAACAAGCGCGGGCTCCCGACGACGGTCGACGCCGAGGGCGAGTCGCTGCGGCTCGCCGCGTCGGCTGAGCCGTTCCTCGTCTCGCCGAACGAGCGAGAGGCGGAGGGACTCGTCGGCCAGGAGTTCCACGACCGGGACGACTTCGTGGAGGCGCTCGACCACATCGCCGACCTGGGTGCGCGCAACGTGCTCATCACACTGACCTCCGGCTGTTACGCGCTCCTCCGCGAGGAGCGGGAGCCGATGCGGTTCCACGCCTCGATCCCGCGGCTCGAGCCCGTCTCGCCGGTCGGATCGGGCGACGTGCTGCTCGCGGGGTTCATCGCAGCGAAGTACGAGGGGCGCTCGGCGGAGGAGGCGCTCCAGCGCGCGGTCGCGGCCGGCGCCGCGGCCGTCCAGGAGCTCGGAGCGGGGCGGTTCGAGCCGGGCGAGCTCAGCCGGCTGGCCGGGGGTGCGAAGGTCGAGAGGCTAGACGCAGTCACCTCGGAGTTGTGACAGCGAGGCGGCAATGGCCGCCGCCGCCCTGATCGGTCTCGCGTGCACCACAGCTACCGGCGAGTCGACCGCCGCTGGAATTGCCGGTGGGGGTCGTCAGAAGGCGCTGTTACGATCGGCTCTCGATTGAGAGCGACTGACGAAAGGGAATTCTTCGGGCCCAGGCCGACCGCAAGGAGCCTGGGCCTTTGTGCTTCAGGAGGGCGCCGTGGAGATTGAGATCGGCAGGGGCAAGAAAGCGCGTCAGGCATACGGCTTCGACGACATCGCGATCGTCCCGAGCCGCCGGACGCGCGATCCACAGGACGTCGACATCGGCTGGAAGCTCGGGCCTCACCTCCTCGAGCTGCCGCTGATCGGCGCCGCGATGGACGGCGTGATCTCGCCGCAGACCGCGATCAAGCTCGGCGAGCTCGGCGGGCTCGGCGTCCTCAACCTCGAGGGCATCTACGCGCGCTACCAGAACGCGGAGGCGCAGCTCGAGAAGATCGCCAAGCTCCCGAAGGACAAGGCGACGGGCGTGATGCAGGAGATCTACGCGCAGCCCGTCGAGCCGAAGCTGATTGCACAGCGCGTTGAGGAGATCAAGTCGCGCGGCGTGCTCGCGGCCGGGTCGCTGACGCCGCAGAAGGTGCGCGACTACTACGAGATCGCGCTCGCGGTAGGGCTCGACATCCTCGTGATCCAGGGGACGGTCGTCTCGGCCGAGCACGTCTCGTCGAACGGCCAGGCGCTGAACCTGAAGGAGTTCATCGCCTCGCTGCCGATCCCCGTGATCGTCGGCGGGTGCGCCTCGTACCACACCGCGCTCCACCTCATGCGTACCGGGGCCGCCGCGGTGCTGGTCGGCGTCGGGCCCGGCGCGGCGTGCACGACCCGAGGCGTGCTCGGCGTGGGGGTCCCCCAGGCGACGGCGATCTCGGACGCGACTGCTGCCCGTGTCCAGCACCTGCTCGAGACCGGCCAGTACGTGAACGTGATCGCCGACGGCGGCATGCGCACGGGGGGCGACATCGCCAAGGCGATCGCCTGCGGCGCGGACGCCGTGATGGTCGGCTCACCGCTCGCACGGGCCAAGGAGGCTCCGGGACGCGGCTTCCACTGGGGCATGGCGACGTTCCATCCGACGCTTCCCCGCGGGGCTCGCGTCGAGACGCAGCAGGTCGCGACGCTCGAGGAGATCGTGATCGGCCCCGCGCACGAGAACGACGGGACCCTCAACCTGATGGGCGCGCTCCGTACCGCAATGGCGACCTGCGGGTACGAGTCGATCCACGACTTCCAGAAGGCCGAGATCATGCTCGCCCCGGCGCTGAAGACCGAGGGCAAGGGCCTCCAACAGGCCCAGAAGGTGGGGATGGGCTGAGCGCAGAGGTTCTGCCCTTCGAGCGGCCGGAGGCGGGCCCGGAGGACCGCCCGGTGCTCGTGGTCGACCTCGGCGGGCAGTACTCGCAGCTGATCGCGCGCCGGGTGCGCGAGTGCCGCGTCTACTCGGAGCTCGTCTCCCACAGGACGCCGGCGCAGGCGATCCGGGCGCGGAACCCGCGGGCGCTCGTGCTCAGCGGCGGCCCGGCCTCGGTGTACGCCGAAGAGGCGCCCGAGATCGACTCCGAGGTCTGGGAGCTCGGGATCCCAACGCTCGGCATCTGCTACGGGATGCAGCTGATGGCGCGCGATCTCGGCGGGCGCGTCGAGCGCACGGGCGGCTCGGAGTTCGGGCGCGCGGAGCTGCACGCGGAGGGCGGCGCCCTCTTCCAGCAGACGCCTGACGACCAGGTCGTCTGGATGAGCCACCGCGACTCCGTGACGGCCGCCCCGGAGGGCGCGACCGTCACCGCGGCCTCGCCGTCGACGCCGATCGCCGCCTTCGAGGCTCCGGAGCGGGGCCTGTACGGCGTCCAGTTCCACCCGGAGGTCGTCCACACCGAGCACGGGAACGAGGTGCTGAAGAACTTCCTCTACGGCGTCGCCGGCGCACCGCCCGCCTGGACGGCCGCGGCCGTGATCGAGGAGCAGGTCGAGCGGATCCGCGCGCAGGTCGGCTCGGAGCGAGTGCTGTGCGCGCTCTCCGGGGGTGTCGACTCGTCCGTCGCGGCGCTGCTCGTGCACAAGGCGGTCGGAGACCAGCTGACGTGTGTCTTCGTCGACCACGGCCTGCTCCGGAAGGACGAGGCGGTACAGGTGGTGGAGACCTTCCGCGGCCACTTCCACGTCCCGCTCGTGCACGTCCACGCCCGCGAGCGCTTCCTCTCCCGGCTCGAAGGCGTCGAGGACCCGGAGGAGAAGCGCAAGCGCGTCGGCGAGGAGTTCATCCGCGTGTTCGAGGAGGAGTCGCAGCGCCTCGGGCGGATCCCCTATCTCGTCCAGGGCACGCTCTACTCCGACGTGATCGAGTCCGGGGGGACCGAGGGCGTCGCCGCGACGATCAAGTCGCACCACAACGTCGGCGGGCTGCCGGAGGAGGTCGACTTCGACCTCGTCGAGCCCCTCCGCCTGCTCTTCAAGGACGAGGTGCGACGGGTCGGCGAGGAGCTCGGCCTGCCGGAGCGGATGGTCTGGCGCCAGCCGTTTCCCGGGCCCGGGCTCGCGATCCGCATCATCGGCGAGGTCACGAACGAACGGCTCGAGATCCTGCGCGAAGCCGACTCGATCCTCCAGGAGGAGGTGCGGCGCGCGGGGCTGTACCGCGAGCTCTGGCAGTCGTTCGCGGTGCTGCCGGCGATCCGGTCGGTCGGCGTGCAGGGCGACGAGCGGACCTACGCCTACCCGATCGTGATCCGGGCCGTGACCTCGGAAGACGCGATGACCGCCGACTGGGCCCGGCTGCCCTACGACCTGCTCGAGACGATCTCGAGCCGGATCATCAACGAGATCCCGGGCGTGAACCGCGTGGCGCTCGACATCTCCTCGAAGCCGCCGTCCACGATTGAGTGGGAGTAGCCGCCGTCGTATGATCCGCCGCGATGGCTCGCACCGTTCGCTCGCCTGACGGCAGGAACTGGACGATCGACCGGACCTCGCCGGACTCGATGATGGACCAGAACCGCCAGGAGCCGTTCTTCTGGGCCAGCGCGGTCCTCACCATCCTCTTGATCGCCGTCACCGTCTGGTTGATCGCGAGGGGGCACGTGGTGATCGGGATCGTCGCCGTGATTCTGCTCGTGATCTGGGTGATCGAGCGCGGCCTGAACGTGATCAGACCGAACATCCGAGCGCACACCGACGGCCCGCCGCCGGAGACGCTCACCTGGCGCACGACGCACCGCTACGGGCTCGACAAGATCGAGCAGCGGATCGCGGATCAGATCGCACAGGGGCGCACGGAGGGCGAACCGCCCGGCACGGTACTGATCGGCATCTGAGCCGAGGTTTCCGGCCGCCCGGGGCGCGGGAAGAAGACGCCGGTGGCCGAGACGGTCGACGTTCGGGGCATCGACATCAAGCTCCGCAACCCGTGGGTCGCGTTCGTGCTCGCAATCGTCACCTTCGGATCTACTACCTCTACTGGTACTACGTGCTGAACCGCGACCTGAACGACTACGGGAAGCGGCTAGACGCCGACGACAACCCGCTCAAGGTCAGCGCCGGGGTCGCGGTGCTCGCGATCACGATCGGCGCGCTGCTGATCATCCCGCCGTTCGTGTCGGTGTTCCGGACGATGCGGAGAATCGAGCGGGCGCAGCGCCTCGGGGGCGTTCCCGACGGGGAGCGCGCGAGTCCGATCCTCGGCTTCGTGCTCTTCCTGATCGCGGTCATCTTCTTCCCGGTCGAGATCCCCTACGCGCAGCACCACGTGAACAAGCTCTGGCGGCTCGAGGCTGGCGAGGCCGAGAAGCACGCGCTGGGCATGCGCGGCGTCGCGCCGTCGACCTAGCTCGCGACCTTGCCGTCGAGCGCGAACGGCGGGTAGCGCGCGCGGATCTGGTCGACGTAGGCGGCCAGCCGGTCGGCCTGCGACTCGTCCGTGAACTCGAGCACGTTCTCGGCGTTCATCTCGCCCGAGCGCGAGAGATTGAAGGAGCCGGCGAAGACGACGTCGTCGGCCACCGTGACCTTGGCGTGCATGAAGTCGTGGATCGACTCGGGCGTCCAGGGGACCGAGATCTTGCCGCGAAAATCGGCGTGCTCGAGGACCGAGGCGAGAATCGGAATCTTCCACGCCGAGCGGCCGTTGGTTCGCCACTGGTAGACGACGCCGTCCATCTGGGTGCGGTCGACCACGCCGCGCAGGTCGACCCGCGCCTCGGCCGCCACCTCCGCGAGCGTCCCGAGCACAGGGCCGGCCGTGATCACCGGTGAGGCGATCCGGATTCGCCGGCGCGCCCTGCCGATCGCCTCGGCGATGCGGTGCGAGAGCTCCTCGCCGCGACCCGGCGTGAACCAGGCCCGCACCTC
>DATLQK010000067.1:0-15545 GCA_035535195.1 Gaiellaceae bacterium
CTCGAGGAGGCGCTCGGTCGCCGCGTCACGTCGATGCACCTCCTCCCCGGCGGCGCGTCGAAGGAGGCCTGGGCGGTCGAGACGGACGAGGGGCCGCTGCTCGTCCGACGGGCCGGAGTCGGCGTGATTCACGAGGCCACGCTGCCGCTCCGGCAAGAGTTTCACGTGCTCGAGGCCGCCGAAGAGGCGGGCGTGAAGGTGCCGCACCCGGTGGCGTACCTCGGCGAGCTCGGCGGCCACGAAGCCTTTGCGATGGAGCTGATCGAGGGCGAGACGATCGGGCGGCGAATCGTGCGGCAACCGCCGCCGGGGCTCGACCTCCAGCTCGCCGAGGAGCTGGCGAAGATCCACGCGATCCCCGCGGAGCGGCTGCCGTTCCTCCGGACAGGCGACGTGCTCGAGCGCTTCGTCCACGAGCTCGACTCGGTCGGCGAACCGCACCCCGCGATCGAGTACGGCCTCTGGTGGCTGCGTGCGCACCGGCCGGAGCCGCTGCCGGAGGTCGTCAGCCACGGCGACTTCCGGCTCGGGAACATCGCGGTCTCGGAGCGCGGCCTCGAGTACGTCCTCGACTGGGAGTTCGCCCACCTGTCCGACCCGCAGGAGGACGTGGCGTGGCCGATCGTCCGTGCCTGGCGGTTCGGCGCCGACGACCGGCGGCTCGGCGGGATCGGCGAGGTCGGCCCGTACCTGGAGCGGTACGGCGAGCTCACCGGGCGCTCGATCGGCGAGGACGAGCTGCTCTGGTGGGAGGTGCTCGGGAACGTCAAGTGGGCGACGGGGTGCCTGACTCAGTGCCGCCGGCACCTGAACGGACAGGACCGGAGCGTCGAGTACGCGGTGCTCGGCCGGATGGCGGCGGAAATGGAGTACGAGCTCCTCGACCTGATCGAGCATGTCTGACCGCCCGACGGCGGCCGAGCTGGTCGAGGCGGTGGCGGAGTTCCTCGCCGAGGAGGTTCTCCCCGCTGCGGACGACCACCGCCTGAAGTTCCGGACTCTCGTCGCGCTGAACGCGCTCGCGATCGCGTCGCGCGAGCTCGCGGCAAGTAACAACTTGTCACTAAGTGACGAAGAGGTCACAGAGCTCGCGCACCGCATCCGGGAGGGCGAGGTCAACGAGCAGACCTTGCCGCTGCTGAAGGAGCACGTCGCCGCGAAGCTGCGGATCTCGAACCCCGCCTACCTGGAGCGGTACGAGTGAGCCGCCGCCGGATCTACCTGATGCGCCACGGGCATGTCAGCTACTTCGAGGACGGTCGCCCGCTGCACCCGGACGAGGTGCCGCTGACCGAGGTCGGGCGGGAGCAGGCCCGCGCCGCGGCAGCCCTACTGGAGGGGATCCGGCTCGATCGGGTGATCACGAGCGGCCTGCCACGGACGATCGAGACGGCGCGGATCGTCGCGCCGGACTCCGAGCCCGAGCTCTGGCCCGAGCTCCGCGAGATCGAGTCCGGCAACCTGCGCGACATCCCCGAGGACGAGCTCGAGCGGACCTTCGTGGAGGCCTGGCGTGACGTCGTTCCCGAGGACGCGACCTTCCTCGGCGGCGAGTCGATCCGGTCGCTGCTCGACCGAGTGCTCCCGGCCGTCGACCGGCTGCTCGCCGACCCCGAGTGGGACGTCGTCCTCGCCGTCCTCCACGGCGGCGTCAACCGCGCGATCCTCTCCTACGCGCTCACCGGGGGCCGCGCGATGCTCGGCAACTTCGAGCAGGCGCCGGCCTGCATCAACGTGCTCGACGTCGGCGACGACTGGGTCGTGCGGGCCGTGAACACCGCACCGACGGACCTCGCCCATCTCGGTGGGCGGCTCCGGACGATGGAGGAGCTGTGGGCCGAGTTCAGGCCGGCCTGAGCGACTCGAGCCGCTCGCGAATCGCGCGGCGGGCACCGTCGTAGACGGACGGATCGCCGAAGACGCGGTGCTGCCAGTTCGCCGCCATCCCGAACGAGTCGAGCTCGAAGGTGATCTCGCATGCACTGAGGGTGTCCACGAGCTCCCCGGCCTCCTGCGCCTGCTCGACGGCATGCTCGAGGTACGAGAGCCAGGAGCGGAGCATGTCCTCGATCCGGTCCCGGACCGGTCCCGGCCTATGGCTGAACTCGACCGAGGTCGCGGCGAAGAAGCAGCCGCCGGGAAAAACCTGGCGCTCGAGGTAGCCGATCTTGTGGTCGCAGAGTGCCCACACCCGCGGCAGGCCCTTCGGCGCCGAGCGGGCTGGGGTGATGACCGCGTCGACGAAGAGGGAAGCCGCGTGCTCGACGGTCGCGATTTGGAGCTCCTCCTTCGAGCCGAAGTGCGCGAAGAGCCCGCTCTTGCTCATGTCGGTCGCCTCGGCGAGGCGGCCGATCGAGAGCGGGTCGAGGCCTTCCTCGGTGGCGAGGTTGGCCGCCGTCGTGAGGATCACGTGTCGGGTACGTTCGCCTTTCGTTTTCAGAACGTCCGTTTGCTTTTCTACGACCGCCATGGGCGGGAGTATAGACCATTTGCTTGACAGAAAAGCACGACCGTTCTATTCTTCCCCTCATGGAACTCGATCACATCACGGTCTTCGTCCGCGACTACGACGCGAGCAAGCCCTTCTACGAGGAGGTCCTGGCGCCGCTCGGGCTCGTGAAGCTCCTCGACTGGCCCGACAAGCGCCGGGCGTATTTCGGCCGCCCCGGCGAGCCGAGCTCGGTGTGGGTCGTCGAGTCCGATCTCGCCGGCCGCCTCGAGCTCGCCCTCCCAGCTCCGGACGCCGGCTCCGTCCACTCGTTCTTCAACACGGCGATCGCGTCGGGCGCCCGCGCCGACTGGGAGCCCGGCATCCGGCCCGAGTACAGCCGCAGCTACTTCGCCGCCCGCGTGCTCGACTTCGACGGGAACACCCTCGAGGCCGTCTACCGCGGCGCCGCCGAGCAAGCAGCCGCGTAAGCTCCCCCGCCGTGGAGAACCTGGCGGAGATCGCGCCGCTTGCCGGCACACTCGGCATCGAGGTCGATCACGCCGCCCCCGAGGAGGTCCGCGGCGGCATGGACTGGGCGCCCGAGAAGTGCACCGCGGCCGGCGTCCTCCATGGCGGTGCGATCATGGCCTTCGCGGATACGCTCGGCGGGGTGTGCGCGTTCCTCAACCTGCCCGACGGCGCGACGACCACGGCGACAGTCGAGTCGAAGACGAACTTCTTCCGCGCCGTCCGCAGCGGCCGCGTTTCCGGCGTCACGCGCCCTCTGCACGTCGGCCGCAGCTTCATCGTCGTCCAGACCGACGTGCTGGACGGGATGGAGCGACGCGTCGCCCAGGTCACCCAGACCCAGGCAGTGCTCAGCTAAGTGTGGAGCGGAGGAACTCGTGCTGCGCGTCGTTCGACGCGCGGGCCATGCCTGTCGAAAACAGGTTGAATCCGTGGACGGCCTCCGGGTAGACGCGGAGCGCCGTCTCGTTGCCCGCGGCCTCCCAGCGAGCGGCCATGAAGAGCGAATCGTCGAGCAACGGGTCGAGCGAACCGACCGTGAACAGCGCAGGCGGCAGCTCGTGGAGGGAGGCGTAGAGCGGCGACAGGTCGGGCTCCATCAGCTCCTCGAGCGCCCGCTCCCCGGTGAAGCAGCTCCCGAACCAGTGCATCGAAGGGGTCGACAGGATCAGGAAGTTGTCGCCCCAGTTCCGCGAGCTCGGCGTCATCGAGAGGTCGTAGACGCCGTAGACGAGGTTCGCCGACCGGAATGCGCCGGTCACCCCGTGGCGGTCGCGCAGCCGGAGCAGCGTCGTCGCTGCAAGGTGCCCGCCGGCGGACTCACCGCCGATCGTCGCGACCGGCGGGACGTCGAGGTCGCCGAACCCGCGCTCCAGTAGCCAGAGCGCGGCGTCCTCGCAGTCGTCGGGCGCCGCGGGATACGGGTGCTCCGGTGAGAGCCGGTAGTCGACGCTGACGGCACAGAGGCCGGTCGCCTCCGCCAGGGCGCGCAGCCGAATGTCCTGCTCGTCGGCCCGCCCCAGGACCCAGCCGCCGCCGTGGATGTGGAGATAGACGCCCGTCACCTCGCCCTCCGGCCGCAGCACGCGCAGCCTGATCTCGCCGCTACGCACCGGGATCATCACGTCCCGCGCCTCCGGAAGGAACTCCGGCGCCGGCCAAAAGCTGCGTCCCTCGCGCCGCGCTGCTCGCGTCACGTCCGGCGGAACCTCGTTGACCGCCGGCTGGTCCTCGAGCACCTCGGCGAGCCAGCGGTTCAGCGCCCGCGTCTCCTCGAGGAGGGCCTCGTCGAGCGCGACGGCGCTCAGCGGAGGCGCTCCACGATCATCGCCATCCCCTGCCCGCCGCCGACGCACATCGTCTCGACGCCGATCGTCTTGTCCAACGTCTCGAGGTCATTTAGCAGCGTGCACATGATCCGCGCGCCGGTCATCCCGTAGGGGTGCCCGAGCGCGATCGCGCCGCCGTGCGGGTTGAGCTGCTCACCGAACGGGTCGATTTCCAGCTCGCGCGAGACCGGAAGCACCTGCGCCGCGAAGGCCTCGTTCAGCTCGACCACGTCGACGTCGTCGATCGTCATCCCGGCCCGGTCGAGCACCTTGCCGACGGCTCCGATCGGCGCGACGCCCATGATCTCCGGTTCGACGCCCGAGACCGCCGACGCAATGATCCGCGCCCGCGGCTGAAGCCCGAGCTCGGCCGCCTTCTCCGCGCTCGTCACGACCACGGCCGCGGCGCCGTCGTTCAGCGGGCACGAGTTGCCCGCTGTCACCTTGCCGCCCGGCTTGAACGCGGGCTCCAGCTCGGCAAGCTTCTCCACCGTCGAGCCCCGGCGTGGCCCGTCGTCGGCGGCGACGCCGTCCCACGGTGTGATCTCGCGCTCGAAGAAGCCGCTGTCCTGTGCCGCCACCGCGCGCTCTTGCGAGCGCTGCGCGTACGCGTCCATGTCCTCGCGCGAGACGTCCCACCGCTCGGCGACGTTCTCGGCCGTGAGCCCCATCGGGATGTAGACGTTCGCGATCGGCGCGTCGTCACCGAGGGCGCCGCCTGCGGTGCCCGCTTCGCCTAGTAGCTTCGGGTGGAGCTCCTCTGGATCCTTCGGGTAACCGTCGACCTGCGTGATCGACTCCACCCCGCCGGCGACGAACACGTCGCCCTCTCCGGCCCGAACCGCGTGAAACGCCATCCGGATCGTCTGGAGCGAGGAGGCGCAGAAGCGGTTGACGGTCGTCCCGGGGACGCTCGCGGGCAGACCGGCCAGCAGCGCGACGCGCCGCGCGAGATTCATGCCCTGCCGCTCCTGCGGGAAGCCGCAACCGATCATCACGTCGACCACGTCCGCGCGGTCGAGCTCCGGAACCTGCTTCAGCGCGGCGTCGACGGCGAAGGCCGCGAGGTCGTCGGGCCGCGCGTCGACGAGCGACCCCTTCCTTGCCCGCCCGATCGGGGTGCGTACCGCGGCGACGATGACTGCGTCAGACAAACGCGTTCTCTCCTGTGAGTTGGCGACCGATGATCAGCTTCTGGATCTGACTCGTGCCTTCGTAGAGGGTAGTAACGCGGGCGTCCCTGAGGTACTTCCCGACCGGGTATTCGTCGACGTAGCCGTAACCGCCGTGGATCTGGACGGCGGCGTTCGCCGACCGAACGGCCGCCTCGCTGCAGTAGTACTTCGCCACCGACGACTCGAGCGTGTGCCGCTCGCCCGAATCCATCGCGAGTCCGGCCTTCCAGGCCAAGAGCCGGGATGCCTCGGTCTCGACCGCGATCTCGGCGAGTAGCTCCTGGATGAGCTGGAACGACGCGATCGGCCTCCCGAACTGGTGCCGCTCCTTCGTGTACCGCGTGCAGGCCTCCAGGCAGCCCTGCCCGATCCCGACGCAGCCGGCCGCGAGCGAAATGCGGCCGTTGTCGAGCGCCGAGAGCGCCACCTTCAGGCCCCCGCCCTCCTCCCCGAGCACGGCGTCCCCCGGCACGCGCACCCCGTCGAGCGTCAGCTCGCCGGTGTCCTGCGCCCGAAGGCCGAGCTTGCCCTTGATCTGGTGTGAGGAGAAGCCGGGCGAGTCCGTCGGGACGAGGAAGCACGTGACGCTCGCCTCGGCCTTGGCGAAGACGAGCGCGAGCCCGGCCCAGGTGCCGAGCGTGATGAAGATCTTCGAGCCGGAGATGACCCAGTCGCCGCCGTCCCGTTCGGCCCTCGTGGACAAGCTGCCCGGGTCGGATCCCGCGCCGGGCTCGGTCAGGGCGTAGCAGCCGAGCACCTCGCCGGAGGCCAGCCGGGGCAGCCACTCCTCGCGCTGCGCGTCCGTCCCCCAGCGCTTGATCGTCTTGCCGACGAGGCCGGCGTTGACCGAGACGATCCCGCGCACCGACGAGTCGCCGCGGCCGAGCTCCTCCATCACGAGGCAGTAGGAGATCCCGTCCAGCTCCCAACCCGGCAGGAAGCCGACCTCGGCGAGCTGCTCGACGATTCCCCGGTCCATCGTCTCCTCACGGTCCCAGTCGCGCGCGTGCGGGATCACCTCCCGGTCGACGAACTCCCGCGCCGTCGAGCGAATCAGGTTTTGCTCGGGTGTCAACGTGAGATCCATGAAACGAGACGGGGCCGCATCGGCGGCCCCGTCTGTCGTCGTCTTGCGGTGGTCTATCGACCCTTGTAGAGCTGGCTGATCTCCGTGAAGCTGCCGTTGTTGTACCGGACGATCTTGCCCTGGTCGAGCGGGAAGGCATCCTTCTTGTTCGTCTTGGTCCGCATGCCCGCGAGGGTGTACGGATTGACCCAGTTCCGGTTTCGCGCCGCAGCCATCAGCGACGCCCGCGTCGGATTCTTGCCCGCCTTGTAGAGCAGCCTCACGAACTCGGACGCGTTGGCGACGCCGTAGTAGTAGAACGTGTTGCGAATGTCCACGCCGCCCTCGGGCCCGTACTTGCCCATGATCCGGCGGAAGGAGCGGATTGCCGGATCGTTCTTGTACTTCGGGTTCGTATTGTTCTTCAGGTAGCCCGAGCTGACGACGCCGTTGACGTAGTCCTGGCCGACCGTCCGAGCTGCCGCCGCCATGACCTGATCGGTCGCCGCGACGGAGTTGATGATGATCTGCTGAGGCCGGTAGTTGAGCGTCTTGCCCGTGGTGAGCGCACGGACCGTCGGCGTCCCAGCGGTGGTGAGCAGAATCCACGTATCGGCCCCCGACGCCCTCTGCTGCGCGATCTGGGCGGCGTAGCTCGTGTCCGTGACCTCGTAACTCCGCTCGTTGATGATCATGTTCGCGCGCTTGCCGAGCCCGGACTTGATCCCGCGCAGGTAGTCCTTCCCGTAGTCGTCGTTCTGGTAGAAGACCGCGATCTTCGCGTTGGGCCGGTTCGCCAGAATCCACTTGGCGTAGTTCCGCCCCTCGGCGACGTAGTCGGTCTGCCATCCCATCGTCCATGGGAACGCTTTCTGCTGTGAGCCCCAGTAGCTCGCGCCGGTCGCGATCTGGAGCTGCGGGATCTTCCGCTGGTTCAGATACGGCCGGATCGCGAGATTCGGCTCCGTGCCCAACGAGCCGTAAATCGCGAAGACCTTGTCCTGCAGGACGAGCTGCTGCGTCAGCTGGACCGTCCTCGCCGGGTTGTACCCGTCGTCGTACGTCTTGAAGATGATCTGACGGCCGTAGACCCCGCGCTTGCCGTCAGGCCCTTTCCGAGCGTTCACGTAGCGGAAGTACGTCTCCTCCCCGCGGGCGATCGGCGCGTACGACGACACCGGACCGCTGAACGGGAACGTCCCGCCGATCGTGATCGATTTGTTCGTGACCCCTGGTGTTGCGTTGGTGGCGGCACCACCGTTGACCCGGGCGTAGGCGGCTGACAGCCCCACGCTCAGCGCCATGGCGACCAGGGTGACCGCCAAGAGCATTCTCCTCATGTAACTCCTCCTCGAAACCACCACGACTTGGACAACCCTAATACATGGCGTTACGCGGGGTAACCCCTGCTGAACACGTTCAGCCCCCGGACGCCGACCGGCGGAGCGACCCGTAGCCGTCCCACAAAATCGTCGTCAAGTATTGGACGAGCAATTCACGCGGAAGTGAGCGATGAGCGAGCCACGAGGTGCCGGCGGCCCGGACCATCCCGTTCACGCATTGCGACCAGGGCTCGGCGAAGCCGGCGTCAAGCCCCGCCGCCTGGAGGTTCTCGACGGAGGTGAAGGCGCAGTCCGCGATGTGACGATCACGGAACTCCTTGAGCAGCGGTGCGGTCCGCGGCTGCTCGCCGGCGTGGAGCAAGAACCGGTAGCGAGCAGGCGCGCGCTCCACGTAGGACAGGTAGGCGTCGATCGTCGCCGCCAGTCGCGCCCGTGGCTCGGGCGAGACGACGGCCGGCTTCAACGCCTCTACGAGCTCGGCGATGTAGCGCTCGGTGAGCGCCTCGTAGAGGCCGTCCTTGTCCCCGAAGTGTCGGTAGAGGACGGGCTTCGTGATCCCGGCCTCGGTGGCGATCTCGTCCATCGAGACGCCCGGGCCACGGCTCTGGACCACCTGGTCCGCGACGTCGAGGAGCTCCTCGCGCCGGCGCTCGCGCCGCCGCGCCCGCTCCGAGTCACGCCTGCGAGTCGCGATCGTCTCGGTGGCCATGGCTAGTGACGTTAGCCGCTCAGGCGCCGGGTTGCGACGTCCGGCGGGCCGCCCAGCCCCCGCGGACGAGCGCTGAGAGCCGTTTGACGAGACCCGCGATCCCGCCCGGCAGCAGCACCATGATCACGATCAGGACGACGCCGAAGACGACGGACGGCGCCTGATCGGCGAAGTCGAACGAGAAGATCGGCGGCTTCTCTGAGTAGATCGGCAGGAACACGTAGAGGAGAGCGCCGAAGAGCGCGCCGACGAGCGAGCCGAGCCCGCCGATCACCGCGCTCGCCAGCAGCAGGATCGACAGGCTGACCGGGAAGGTGTCCGGGTTCACGTAGGCGACCTCGATGGCGAGGAGTGCGCCGGCGGCGCCGGCGAAGGCCGACGAGACTCCGAAGGCCAACGTCTTGTAGAGCGCCGGGTTCACACCGGACGAGATCGCCGCGACCTCGCCGTCGCGAAGCGCTCGCCACGCCCGTCCGACCCGGCCTCGGGTCAGCAGCCAGCCGATCAGGAGGAGCACGCCCGCCGTCACCCACGCCTCGTAGTAGAGCCAGTGCCGCGTCGAGATGTCCCACCCGAACGGCGTCTCGGGGAGGTTCAGGTTGATGCCGCCACCGCCACCTGTCACCGTCTCGAACCGCTTCATGATGATCGGGAACGACACCGCGACCGCCAACGTCGCGAGCGCCAGGGAGACGCCGCCGAGGCGGAGCGCCGGGAAGCCGAAGAGGAGCCCGATGAGGCCGGTGACGAGCGCGGCCAGCGGGATCGTGAACACCGGCCGCATGCCGTCGCCAATCGGCAACCAGCTCGGCGGATCGAGCATGTACAGCTCCAGGCCCGGCCGGCCGAGCGAGAGGATCGCCGCGACGTAGGCGCCGAGCCCGACGAAGGCGCCGTGGCCGAGCGAGATCTGCCCGCTGTAGCCGGTGAGGATATTGAGGCCGAGCAGCGCGGCGAACCAGATCGCGACGAGCGTGAACTGCCCGGTCCGGAACTCGGCCGACTCGGGGCCCAGACGGGCGTCGAAGATCCGCGGCAGGAGCGCGACGAACACCGCGAAGGCGGCGACGCCGAGCACCTTGGCGGCGGTCCAGCCGTGCCTCGACATCAAACCCTCCTAACCACGCGGTGCCCGAAGAGGCCCTGGGGCCGGATGAGCAGGACGATCAGGAGGACGGCGAGCGCGCTCGGCAGCCGGAGCTCGCCGCCGATGAAGTCGACGTAGGTCCCGAGCAGGTTGATGATCACGCCGAGCAGGAGGCCGCCCACAACCGCCCCCAGGGGGCTGTCGATCCCGCCGAGCACGGCCGCCGCGAACGAGTAGATCAGGACGACCAGCATCAGGTTCGGGTCGAGGAAGAGCGTCGGCGCCGCCATCATCCCGGCGACTGCGCCGAGCACGGCCGCGAGGCCCCAGCCGAGCGCAAGCATCCAGCCGACCCGGACGCCCAGGAGGCGGCTCGCATCCTGGCTGTTCGCAACGGCGCGCATCGTCAGGCCGAGCGTCGTGAAACGGAAGAACGCCCACAGGAGGGCCACCGTGACGAGGCAGACACAGAAGACGCCGATGTCCTGAACCGTCACGGTCACGCCGCCGATGTCGATCGCGCGCAGCGAGAACGGGCTGTCGAACGGCTTCACCTCGGCGCCCCAGAGCCAGCCGGTGAGGCCGTTGAGCGCGATCAGGAGGCCGATCGTCACGATCACGACGACAATCTCAGGTCGGTGCTCGACGGGCCGGATGATGGTGCGCTCGACCGCCGCGCCGAAGACGAAGGCGATCCCCAGCGTGAGCGCGAAGGCGGGCCAGTACGGCATGTGGTTCATCAGCGACCAGGCGATGTAGGTCGTGAACGTGGCCATCTCGCCCTGGGCGAAGTTGAGGATGTCGGTGGCGCGGTAGATCAGCACCAAAGCCAGTGCGAGGCTCGCGAAGATCGCGCCCTGGGACAGGCCGCTGGCGATCTGCTGGCCGTAGGCGCCCCACGTGAACTCGTCCTCGGTCTGCGCCAACAGCAGGCCGATGAGGAGGACGGCCAGGATCGCCGCGACAATGCCGCCGACGCCGAGCACGAAGGCTCGTAGAAGCGGACTGCCGCCGAAATCCATCGTGGGGAGTCGGTCCCGCAGTTCCACTAGTAACCGAGGTAGGACTTCCGGACGCCTTCGTGACGGCGGAGCTCGTCGCTCGTCCCCTCCACCGCCACCTTCCCGACCTCGAGCACGTACGCCCGCGCCGCGACCTCGAGCGCGATCGTCGCGTTCTGCTCGACGACGAGGACGGTCAGCCCTTCGTCCTCGTTGAGGCGGCGGACGATCGCAAACAGCTCGGCCACCACGGTCGGCGCCAGACCGAGCGACGGCTCGTCCAGCATCAGCAGCCGAGGCCGGGAGACGAGGGCACGGCCGAGGGCGAGCATCTGCTGCTCGCCGCCGCTGAGCGTGGCCGCCTGCTGGTCGCGACGGCGCTCGATCCACGGGAAATAGGCGACGACGCGCTCGGCGTCCTCCCAGCCGAGCTTTCCTCGCGCGCCCATGCGGAGGTTCTCCCAGACCGTCAGTTCCGGGAACAGGCCGCGGCCTTCGGGCACGTGCGCGATCCCCAGCCGAGCCACGAACTCCGGGCTTCGCCGAGCGATCTTCCGGTTGTCGAAGAGGATGTCGCCCGAGGTCCGCGTCATGCTCGACACGCTGCGGAGCGTGGTGGTCTTCCCCGCGCCGTTCGCGCCGAGCAGCGCGACGACCTCGCCCTTGTCGACCGTCAACGACACGCCGTGCAGCGCACGGATGGGTCCGTAACGCGCACGGACGTCCTTCAGCTCAAGCAGCGGCATCCTCGCCTCCGAGGTAGGCCTCGATCACGGCCGGATTCTGCTGGACCTCCTGCGGCGTCCCCTCCGCGATCTTCTCGCCGAAGCTGAGCACGTGGACCCGCTCGCAGATGCTCATGACGAGCGCCATGTGGTGTTCGACGACGAGGATCGTCAGGTCGTAGTCCTTCCGGAGCCGGCGGATCAGCGCGCCAAGCTCCTCGACCTCCTCGTGATTGAGACCGCCCGCCGGCTCGTCCAGGAGGAGCAGCCGCGGGCGGGAGACGAGCGCGCGCGCCAGCTCGATCCGTTTCAGCGTTCCGAACGGGAGCCCCGCGGCCGGGCGTTGAGCCAGAAGGCCGAGGCTCAGGTAGTCGAGGGTCTCCTGGGCCCGGCGGCGAGCTTGCCGCTCGGCGAAGGGACGGAGCGTCGAGTGGGCGCCGACGAGCACGTTCTCCGTGACCGTCATTGTCGGGAAGAGGACGACGTTCTGGAAGGTGCGGGCGACCCCGTTCCGGATCACCCGGTACGGGCGGACCCGCAGCAGATCCTTGCCGTCGAGAATCACGCGACCGGAATCGGCCTTGTAGAGGCGCGTGACGACGTTGAAGAGCGTCGTCTTCCCGGCACCGTTCGGGCCGATCAACCCGCCGATCGTTCCTTCGTCGAGCGTGAGGGACACGTCGTCGAGGGCGACGATGCCGCCGAAGCGGCGCGTGACGTTCTCGGCGCTTAGCAGGGCCACGGGCCGACGATCATAAGCGGTTGAATGGCGCAGATGGTCGAGCTGGAAGGCGGGATCCGCCGTGTCACCTTTGCGATGCCACTCGGCCTCGACCACGTCCACAGCTACCTGCTGCCCGCCTCGGACGGCGGCTGGACGGCCGTCGACACCGGCCTCGGACTGCCCGACGCGGGGGAGCGGTGGAGCCAGGCGCTCACTTCCCTCGACGCGCCAGTGACGCGGATCCTGATCACGCACTTCCATCCCGACCACGTCGGTGCGGCCGCCGATCTGGCCGGGCTCACGGGCGCACCCGTGTACCAGGGAGCCCACGACTACGAGCAGTGCCTGCGCACATGGGGAGACCTGCGGATCGAGAGCCGGATGCCGGAGTACCTCGAGCAGCACGGCACGCCGCCCGAGGAGATCGAGTCGTTCCGCGACGAGAGTCGTGCGTTCGCCCAGCTCGTGCGGTTCGCGCCGGACCCGGCGCCGCTCGTCGCCGGCGACGAGGTCGACGGCTGGCAAGTGCTCGAGCTGCCGGGGCACGCCGACGGCCACATCGTCTTCCTCCGCGACGGGATCCTCGTCGCGGGTGACACGCTGCTCGGGACGATCTCCCCGAACATCGGGCTCTATCCCGACTCGCGACCCGACCCGCTCAGCGACTACCTGCAATCGCTGGAGCGGATCATCGCGCTGACGCCCAGGCTCGCCCTGCCGGGCCACGGCGATCCGATCGAGGATCCGCCGGGCCGGGCGCGCGAGCTGATCTCCCACCACGGCGTGCGGATCGAGGAGACGGCGGCGGCGCTGAACGGCGAGGCGCAGTCGGCGTACGAGGTCTCGCTGACGCTCTTTCCCGGGCCGCTGTCGACGACGTTGCGTCGGTTCGCACTCGCGGAGACGCGCGCCCACCTCGAATACCTCGTCCACCGCGGCGCCGCGACACGGCTCGACGGCGAGCACGTTTCGTACGTGGCCGCCGCGTAAACCGGAGGGGCATGACCGAGTTCGGCTATGCCCTGTCCTCGGAGGAGCACGGACCGAAGCAGCTCGTCGGATTCGCACGGCAGGCCGAGGAGACGGGCCTCGAGTTCGCGATGATCTCCGACCACTTCCATCCCTGGACCGACGCGCAGGGGCAGAGCCCGTTCGTCTGGAGCGTGATCGGCGGGATCGCGCGGGAGACGTCGCGGCTGCGGCTCGGGACGGCCGTCACCTGCCCGACGATCCGGACGCACCCCGCGATCGTCGCGCACGCCGCGGCGACCTCCGGAGTGTTGACGGACGGGCGGTTCTTCCTCGGTGTCGGCGCCGGCGAGAATCTCAACGAGCACGTTGTCGGCGAGGGCTGGCCCGCCCCGGACGAGCGGCTGGCGATGCTCGAGGAGGCGATCGAGGTGATGCGCCTCCTCTGGCAGGGCGGCCAGCAGACGCACCGGGGTGAGCACTACGACGTGGAGCAGGCGCGCGTCTACACGCTCCCGGAGGAGCCGGTCCCGATCGCCGTCGCGGCGGCGAAGCCCCGCGCGGCGGAGCTCGCGGGCCGGTCGGGCGACGCCTTGATCAACACGGCGCCTGACGCGGAGGTGATCTCCACCTTCGAGTCGGCAGGCGGGCAAGGGAAGCCGAAGTACGGACAGATCACGATGTGCTGGGCCGCCTCGGAGCAGGAGGGCGCAAAGACGGCGTGCGAGGTCTGGCCGAACGCCGCACTGAGCGGCGACCTGACGTACGAGCTCCCGCTCCCGGAGCACTTCGAGCAGGCGACGCAGGACGTGACGCCGGAGGATCTGGCGGAGGCGATCCCCTGCGGGCCCGATCCGGACCGGTACCTCGAGGACATCCGAACGTACGAGCAGGCCGGCTACACGCACATCTACTTCCACCAGGTCGGGCGCGACCAGAACGGCTTCTTCCGCTTCTGGCGCGACGAGCTTTCCCCAAAGCTCTAGCCGGGCCGAGACCCTTGTAACAACTTGTCACTTGGCTCGGCAGTCCGACGCTCCGCTGCCCGAGCGGCGGCCCGACCACTTCGTTGCAAGTTGTTACTTGCCCTGGGCGGCCCGGCGGTCGCCTTCTAGGGCAGGCCGCTTTTCGGCACGTTCACCGTCGTGGTGAGCAGTAGGGCCTCGCGGGCGGCTCTGCGCCGGCGCTCCGAGAAGTCAGGCGCCGCGCACAGGAGCATCGTCCGCCCGTCGTCGCCGCCGAGCATGCAGGCGAAGAACTGGAGCCCGTCCGGCGCACTTATCTCGTCCACGATCTCCCCACCCGGGGCGAGCCGACAGCACCGGCCGTGGCGCGCGTCCGCCGTCCAGATGTGCCCCTCCGCGTCGAGCGTGCAGCCGTCGGGGGCGATCATCGGGATGTCGGCCCAGACGCGCCTGCCGCCGAGCGCGCCGTCGTCCCCGATCGTGAAGGCCGTGTAGCGGCGCCCGAACGTCTCTCCGACGATCAGCGTTTCCCCGTCCTCGGTGATCACCATGCCGTTCGGGAACAGGAGGCCATCGGCGACCTGCACCGCAGTTCCGTCGGAGTCGACGCGGACGAGCCCGGTGGGCTCGGGCTCGGAACGTCTCATCAGATCGAACCCGAAGTTGCCCGCGAACGCGCGGCCCTTCGCGTCCACGACGAGGTCGTTCAGCGGGCCGCCGCAGAAGCGGCGCACCTCGGCGTGCACGGAGACCTCACCCGCGGGTGAGCGGCGGAGGAGCGCCCGGTCCTTCATGGAGACGACGAGCAGCGAGCCGTCCGGTAGCCAGCCGAGCCCCGACGGCTGCCCGTCCACCCTCAGCACCTCCTCCTCCGCTCCGTCGGGCGTGACGGCGAAGACGGCGTGACGGTAGAAGTCGGAGACCCACCAGCGGCCGTCGTGCCAACGCGGGCCCTCGAAGAACGTCCCGCCGGTGCACAGCGTCGTCAGCGTGTACGTCAACTCGCGAGCGGGACGAGGCGTGCGCCGGTTGCCTTGAAGGACGCGACCACCGGGACCCCAGGCGCGAGCTCCAGCTCCTTCGCCGCGGCGGCGGTGATCTCGGCCGTCAGCAGGCCGACCCGCACCCTCACCCGGTCGCCGTCCGGAACGAGCGCTGACACCGAGCCGCGGAGGTGGTTCCGGGCGGAATCCGCCGAGACGGTCCGGGCGAGGGTGATCTCCCAGGGGTGCACGACCACACCGACGCGCCCGACGCCGCGCTCGACCGAGTAGACGATTGTCCCGTCGTCGAGCTCGACCTCGGTCAGCCCGTCCGGCCCGCGCCGCGCCCGCCCGGGGAGCAGGACGCCGCCGGTCAGGCTGGCCACGAACGGGTCGGCAGGGCCGAGGACGAGGTCGGTGGCCGTCCCCGACTGCAGGAGCCGGCCGCCGAGCATGACCCCGACCCGGTCCGCGAGTGCGGCGGCGTCCTCGAAGTCGTGCGTCACGACGA
>DATLQK010000068.1:0-43978 GCA_035535195.1 Gaiellaceae bacterium
CGGTATTTCCGTGAATGTCGTAGAGGATTCCCAGCAACGCCGATGCATTGTGGACCCGATGCGTTAGGGTCGAATCGAGTGACCGAACTGCGGGATACGCCGGGCGAGCGGCGGATCGAGGTCCTCCTCGTGGACGACAACGCGCTGTTCGCCGAATCTCTGCGCGCGTTCGTCGACGACCACCCGAAACTGTGCGTGACCGGCATCGCAGCGAACGGGCTCGAGGCGATCGAGCTCGTGGAGCAGCTCGCGCCGGCGGCGGTCGTGATCGACCTCCATATGCCGCTGCTCGACGGCGTCACGGCCGTCGCCCGCATGCGGAACGACCACCCGGCGCTCTGCCTGATCGTGATGACGGCCGACGGCCGGCGGGAGCTCCACGAAGCGGTCTCCGAGGCCGGCGCCGACGCGGTGCTGATGAAGAACGACCTCCAGGGCCGCCTGCGCGAGGAGATCACCACGGCGCACGCGGAACGAGTCGCGGTCTAGCTGCGGACGACGGCGAAGAGGTTCCGCTCGCAGGGCTCGCCGCCCGGCGCGAATGCACGATGCGCGCCGAGGTGCTCGACCCGCCCGCCAGGGCAGGTCTCGGCGAGGTAGGCGGTCAGCCACGCTCGGGCGTCCGGCGTCATCGGCGGCAGGCCGTAGTCGGGCGTCATCTCGGCTTCGCCGGTGTCGAAGAAGAGCACGCGTCGCGTCTGTGCCCAGATCTGCCCGAGCATCTCGGTGGCGATGGTGAACCCGTTCGCACGAACGAAGTGGTGCCAGACCGAGAGGCAGAGCACGCAGTCGGCGGGCGGCAGCGTGAAGGCATTCGCCGGCGTGACTTCGAGCGCGAGCACGCCGACGTTCCGACTCCGCCTCCGTCTCGCTGCGAAGAGCGCCGTGCGGTAGTTGCTCGGCTCGCTCTCGACGGCGATCGCCGGGATCCCGAGTGCCCCGAGCTCGAGGGCGAAATAGCCCTCGCAGGCGCCGATGTCGACCGCGCTCCTGACGCCGAGCCGCTCGACCACCGGGCGCATCGCCCTCCACCGCGACTCCGACCCAGTCGCCCTCGCGGCGCGGATCGGCAGGCCCGGGACCGGCTGGTAGAGCCCGTTCGGAAGCGTGTCGATGCGAAAGCGGAGCCGGTCGAGCAGGTCGTCGACAGCCTCGAACGTCGCGCGGCTCACCACCGGCCGCAGCAAGCGCTTGGCGTGCGACCACCGCCGCGCCGGCGCGTCCGGCACGGGGACCGCCGTGGCATACGCCCGTGCAACGGCGATGCCGACGAGCAGCCCTCCGACGAGAGCGACGACCGGCACGTCTTCCTCGACGGCGCCGGACCAGACGAGCGCGCCGACGACGAGCGCGATCGGGACGAGCGCGAGCCAGAGCGGGCCGATGGTCAGTCCGAGCACGGCCGCCAGTGCGAAGAGCACGAAGACCGGCGCCGGCGGTCGCTCGGTCTCCCGGGCGAATACCGCGGTCTGCGCTGCGAGAAAGGCGAGCGCGGCGCCCACCGGCAAGAGCAGGGTGGGCGACCTCAGACGGTCGTCGAGCATCTACAGAGAACTGTTCCCTGTACGACGCTCGCGAGCCATCAGCCGACCCTCCGACGCCGATGCCGGCTCAGCCGGCGTCGGCTTACCAAGGATCCGAGCGAAACGTGATCCGAGCGAAGTCGTCATGCCTACGCGAAGCGGAGGCGGACTTCGAAAGAACGCCGGGTAGCTGGGGAAACCTCCCGGTTTCCCCAGACCCTTTCCCTTGCGCGTGTCGAGGCTCCGCCCCGTCACGCGCATCGCTTCGCGATGGCGAGGGCCGGAATCGAACCGGCGACACCACGGTTTTCAGCCGTGTGCTCTACCAACTGAGCTACCTCGCCGCGCTAGAGCGCGTTCAGGGTATCGGACGGCGTATTACGCCAGGCGCGGCCGCAGCCGACGATCGCACCGACCACGATTGGGATCCCGAAAGATCATCAGGTAGTAGACCGCGCCGCTCTCGAAGATCGACCCCAACACGCGGGCAGATTGTACGGCGAAAAAAGGACGTCCGGACCGGTGTGACCGCGTCGCGAACGCCCTCTTGGAGCGAATCTAGTCCTGTCCGGCGCGACGGGCAAGCACCGCGGTCCCGCGGCCCACGGCAATGTCCGCAAAATCCGCGAAACCGCGCCGGTCGAGCTCCTGCCGCAGCAGCTCCGGGCGGACATAGATCGGCGTGTCCACACCGTTCGTGTAGGCGAAGACGGTCCACCCGCCCGGCCGCAGCACCCGGGCGACCTCGTCCAGAAACGGAATCATGTTCGTGTGCGTGACGAGGTCGAACGACCCGTCGCCGAAGGGGAGATGCGAGGCGTCTCCAACCTCGAAGGAGGCGGGGGGAACCCGCCCTCGAGCCTCCTCGATCATCCCCGGCGAGACGTCGACGCCGGTCACCTGGGCCTCCGGAAAGCGGCTCACGAGCGCCTCCGCGCCGCGGCCCGTCCCCGTTCCGACGTCGAGCGCCTGCGTGGCCGCCGGAACCCGTTCGAGCGCCTCGGCGATTAGCTGGTCGCCTTCGGGGCTGATGGTCTGATTCCAAACGGGCGCGAGGCGCTCGAACTGCCACCGAATCAGGGGGCGGAAGAGCGGCCAGAGGCGAGGCCGGCGGACCGTGACGTCCGTCGCCAGCCGCGCGAACCGCCGGCCCAGGGTCAGTCCGATGCTCGTAGCCGTACCTCCATTCCCGGATGGATAGCGAAGGTCTCCGCCGCGTTCCCACGGGTGATCGCGAGCGCGATGTTCCGGTACGCATCCTCGTACAGGATGATGTCGCCCGCCCGCGCATCCGCGAAGGCGCGGGCCGCGAGCGCATAGAAGCTGTCCATCGCGAGCTCGACCTCCACACGTTTACCGGGGACGATGCCGAGTCGTTCGACCTGGTCGGCATGGACGTTCAGCTGGACGTTCCCGAACCGATCGACGTAGAGGCACGTGGCGCGAACGCGGCGCTCCCCGAGCTCGGCCTCCGGGATCTCGAGGCGGACGAGCGACCCCGGTTCGACGGCCTCGCCGAGCTCGCTCGGGTCGAGGCCCTGCGTGAGATGGGCGCAGGCGGGCGAGAAGATGTCGCGTCCGTGGAAGGTCGCCGAGACCGGGCTCAGCGCGTAGTCGCGGTTCGTGATCTCGTAGGCGGCGTCGATCCCGCCGAGCCGCTCGGCAGCCGGGATCAGCAGACCGTTGTCTGGCCCGACGAGCACCCGCCCGTCGCCGGTTCGGATCACGAGGGCGCGGCGGGGCGTGCCCACCTCGGGGTCGACGACCGCCAGGTGCACCCCCTCCGGCATGTAGGGAAGCGTGTTGGAGAGGATGAGCGCGCCCTGGAGGATGCTCTGCGGCTCGATTCCGTGCGTGATGTCGATCACGTCCGCGTCCGGGGCGATCCGCTTGATCACGCCGTGGCAGGTCCCGACGAAGTCGTCGCCGAGCCCGAAATCGGACAGAAACGTGATCACCACGGGCCGGAAGCTAACGCGTCGACGAGGCCGTCGAGGTCGTGTGTGTTTGCCTCACGGACGACGTCGACGCCTGCACGCTCGGCGGCGGCCGTCGTTTCCGGCCCGATCGACACCGCCGGAAGGCCGGCGCCGAGACGGCCGTAGGCACGGGCCGCCGAGGCCGAGGCGAGCACGACCACGTCCGCGGCCGGCAGCGTCGCCGGCGCCAGCTCACGCGTCCGGTAGAGCGCGACGACATCCGCCTCGAGCTCGTCCGGGAGCAGCCGCCTGGCACCTTCGGCGGCCGCGAACAACACGCGGCCGGCCGGGCGCGGCAGCTCCGCCAGGAGGCCCTCCTGGGTCGAGACCGCCGGGACGAGGTCGGCCCCGCCGAGGGCGGCCGCCGTGGCACGCCCGATCGCCGCCACCTGCCTCGGGCGCCCCTGTCCCCGGCGGCGTAGCTCGCGCGCCGCGGTCACGCTCGTAACCACGAGCCAGTCGTACCCGTCGAGCTCGACGGCGTCGTCGCCGAGCGGCTCGGTCGCGATCAGGGGCTCGATCTCGACCTCGTGGCCCCCCGCGCGGAGGCGCTCGGCTAGCTCCTCGTTCCGGCCTTCCGGCCGCGTGAGCAGGACCCTCACCTGGCGAGCGCGACGAGCTCGGCCGCGAGCGACGCCGGGTCCTCTCCCGACCGCCGCTCGACCCAGGACCCGTCCTCCGCCGCCACAAGCGCGGTCAGGACCGCCCCGTCGTGGTAAGCGGCTACGGGCGCGAGGCAGCCGCCGCCGATCGCCGCCACGCAGGCTCGCTCGGCCTCCACGCGCCTGCGCGACTCCGCGTCGTCCGCGGTCGCGACCGCATCTTCCTCGCCCGCCCGGACCTGGAGCGCCAGCGCACCCTGACCCGCCTCGGGGAGCAGCGCGCCCGGCTCGAACCGATGGTCGATCTCCCCGGCGAGGCCCAGACGGTCGAGGCCGCAGGCCGCCAGCACCACCGCGTCCAGTCCACGCTCCCCGCGTTTGCGGAGGCGCGTGTCGATGTTCCCCCGGAGCGGTTCGATCCGCAGCTCCGGCTCCAGCGCCAGGAGCTGCGCCTTCCGGCGGATCGACGCCGTGCCCACCCGGAGCCCGGGCCGGAGCTCCCCCACCCCGCACAGCGCGTCGCGGGGATCCTCCCGCTCGAGGTACGCGCCGACGGCCAGCCCCTCCGCGTCCGTCGAGGTCATGTCCTTCGCCGAGTGGACGGCGACGTCGATGCGCCCGTCGAGCAGTGCCTCTTCGAGCTCCTTGACGAAAACGCCGCGCGCGCCGATCTCGCCGAACGGCTTGCTCCGGTCCTTGTCGCCGGCGGTCGTCACCGGCACCAGCGCGAACTCGAGGCCGGGTCGGCGCAGGCGCCCGATCGCGAGCTCGGCCTGCCTCAGCGCGAGCCGGCTACCCCTCGACCCGACTCTCAGGACCACGTTGCTCCTCGGCCGCCGCCTCCTTGAGCCGCACGATCGGCTCGTGCAGGAGCTTGTTCACGATCTGCGTCGTCAGCGACTCGACGGCGCTGCGCTCCCCCTCGGAGAGCCCCGCCAGCCGCCCGCTCGCCTTGGCGAGCTCGCTCCGGCGGATCTCCTCGGCGCGCTGTCGAAGCGACGCGATCACCGGCGCGGCGTCGCGGGTCGAGAGCCAGGCCGAGAACTTCTCGCCCTCGGCGACGGCGATCGCCTCCGCCTTCGCGAACTCCGCCTCCCGGCCGCGGGTCGTCTCCTCGACGACGGCCTGCAGGTCGTCGATGTCGTAGAGGAAGCAGTCGCCGAACTCGTTGATCGCGGGGTCCAGGTCGCGCGGGACGGCGAGATCGATCAGCAGGAGCGGCCGGCCCTTCCGGGCGCCCAGCACGCCGGCGACGTCGTCCTTCGTCAGCACGAGCTCCGGCGAGCTCGTGGACGAGACGACGATGTCGCACGAAGCCAGGGCGTCCGTCACGCGCTCGAGCGGGATCGTCTCGCCGCCGAGCTCGCCCGCAAGCGCCCGCCCCCGGGCGTCGGTTCGGTTGGCGACGAACGAGAGCGTCGCGCCGCGCTTGATCAGGCGGCGCGCAGCCCTCGTCCCGATCTTCCCGGCGCCGACGATCGCGATCCTCGAGCCGTCGAGGTCGCCGAAGACCTGTGCCGCGAGGGCCGCGGCGGCGGACGACGTCGTCCCGGGGCTCTCCGCGATCGACGTGTCCGTGCGGACCTTCTTGCCGGTGTGGAGCGCGAGGTTGAAGACCCGGTCGAGGAGAGGCCCAACCGTCCCACGCTCGTAGGCCGTCCGCACTTGACCGAGGATCTCGCCCTCACCGGGGACGAGCGAGTCGAGACCGGCGGCGACGCGGAAGAGATGCACGGCGGCCGCCTCGTCCTCGAGCCGGTACAGGTACGGCTCGAGCTTGGTACCTGCGAGCTCCTCGAGCAGCTCGGTGGCCCGCCGGTCGGCGCTCGCCGCTTCCGGCGCGGAGAGGTAGATCTCGGTGCGGTTGCAGGTCGAGAGGAGAACGGCCTCGCCGCCGGTCTCCGCGGCGAGCTGCGCGCCGAGCTCGGCCGCCCGGTCCGCGTCGAGGGCCACGCGCTCGCGCACCTCGACAGGGGCGCGTCGGTGGGAGGTTCCGACGAGCAGCAGATTCATGCGACGTGGGTGAGCAGGAGCCCGAGCTGAAGGACGATGACGAGGCCGAACCCGGCGAGCGAGAGCGACGCGGCGAGCACGCGGCGGCCCGCGCGGACGCGCAGCGCCAGGATGCCGACATAGAGCAGCCACATCCCGACCGTGGCGACGATCAGGAGGTCGACGCCGTGCTCCGGCAACCGTGCGAAGCCGGGGACGAGCCCTAGCGTGAGCGCGGCCAGCGAGACGGCGATCGTCTTCACCGTCAACCGGTCCAGCGCGACGAGGGACGGAAGGCGCAGCTGCAGGATCGTGGCCCGGTGATGCTTCAGGAGGCGCGCCTGCCAGAGCTCGAGCGCGGCCAGCCCCGCCGCGACGGTGAAACCGGCGAAGGCCGACAGGACGAACGAGACGTGCACGACGAGCAGCACGTCGTGCCAGGAGGTGCCGGGCTCGGCGTTCATCCCGCCGGCGACGTAGGAGATGCCGAGCAGCGCCGCGGCCAGTGGCATCACCGCCAGCCCGAGCATCCGGTACCGAGGGCTGCAGCCCCAGATCAGGTACGCGCCCACCACGAGCCAGACGAAGAGGTTGAGCGAGCCGGCCCAGGTTCCCCACGGAAAGCCCTCACCGCGCGCGGCCTGGCCCGCCAGGAGTGCGGTCTGGGCGAGCCACCCCACGCGAACGCCCCACGTCGCGAGCCGGCCGAGCGAGCCGGGATGCCGGGCGTTGCCCGCGTAGGCGACGGCGGCTTCGCCGTAGGCGAGGAGGGCAGGCCAGACGAGGAGCTCAGCCACCGGAGCGCTCCCTCGTGAGGCGGGCGAGCTCGGCCAGCTCCCGCTCGATCCGCGAGAGCTTGAGCGCGATCAGCGCAACGTAGAGCAGCACCGCCCCGAACAGGACGAGGTAGGCGGCGGCCAGGTATCTGTCGCCGGTGCTCATGCCAGGCGCTCCCTCAGCTCCCTCAGGTTGGCGTCCGCGCGCTTTCCGGTCAGCTCGATCGTGTACAGCGCCGCGGCCAGGGCGAGCATCCCGGCGAGGCAAACGCAGAACGAGAAGAACATCGAAGCCGACATCTGCGGGCCGTCCCGGGTGAAGATCGGGGAGGGGTGCAGCAGCTGGTCGGCGAGGCGGATCGCCAGGAAGCTGACGGGCAGTAGGACCGCGCCGAAGAGTGCGTAGACGGCCGAGGTGCGCGCACGGCGCGGGCCCGGCTCGGTCGAGTAGCGCAGCATGAAATAGGCCGAGTAGAAGAGGAAGAGGATCAGGAAGAGGACGAGCTGGCGTTCGCTCCAGGTCCACCAGACGCCCCAGGAGATCTTCGCCCAGATCGAGCCCGTGATCAGTGTGAGCACGCCGAAGATCACGCCCATGTGGACGGCGGTGTAGCTCTCGAGATCTGCGCGCTCGTCGCCCTTCCACAGCAGGCGGAACGCCTTCCATGCGGCCCAGCCGAAGCAGGCGTAGGCGGTCAGGGCGACAGGAACGTGGATGTAGAAGATCCGCTGGCTCGAGCCTTGGTCGGCATCTTCGGGCGCCCACAGCAGCGCCAGCCCGAGGCCGAGCGTCAGCAGCACGGCCGCGAGCAGAGCGAGGGCGACCGCGCCGTTATTCCGTAACGACGTACTCAAAGCTTGCCCAGGAGAGGATCGCAAAGATGAGGTCGTAGAGCGCCAGGAAGCCGAGGTAGCGAGCGGGATCCTCGGCGAGGGTGGCGCCGACGCCGCCCACGACCAGCGGGATCGCGAGCGGGAGGAAGAGGAGCGGCAGGAGCAGCTCGCGTGCCCGTGCGGCCGCGGCCATCGCACCGAGCAGCGTCCCCACCGAGGCGATGCCGATGTCCGCGAGCGCGACGCCCGCCACGAGCTCCCAGCTGACGGGCTCGTAGAAGAGCGCGAACGCCGGCAGCGCGACGGCTTCGGCGAAGATCAGGAAGGCGACGACGCTCAGCGTTTTCCCGAGCCAGATCGCGCTGCGGTCGCACGGCGCGAGGATCAGGCCGTCGATCACCGCCCCCTCCCTCTCGGCCACGAACGACCGGACGAGGGCGAGCAGCGCCGTGAAGAGGAGCGCGATCCAGAGCATCCCGGCGGCGGCGAGGCCGGAGGAGTCGTCCGGCAGCGCGAAGTGGAAGACGACGAGCGCCCCGACGACGAAGAGCAGCATCGCCGGGACGGTGTCGCGCGAGCGCAGCTCGACGAGCAGGTCCTTGCGCGCGAGGGCGGCCACGTCGGCGAGGTAGCCGGTCATGCGGCTGCGAGCGCCAGTCGGGACGTCGGACGGCCGGCGAGCCGCTCCGGCTGATGGCTGGAGAGAACGATCGTCCGGCCGGGCACCGCCCGCTCGAGCTCGCCGAGGAGGAGCTCGGCTCCGGCCGCGTCGAGCGCGGCGAACGGCTCGTCCAGAAGCAGCAGGTCCGGCTCGTGCAGGAGCGCCCGCGAGAGCGCGAGCCGCTGGAGCATTCCGCGCGAGAGCGCGGAAGTGGACTCGTTGCGCGCCGCCCACAGGCCGAAGCGCTCGAGCAGCATCCCGGCGCGCTCGCGACGCTCGGGGATCCGGTAGAGGCGGCCGTAGAGGTCGAGGTTCTCGAGCGGCGTCAGCTCGCGGTACACGAGTGGGTCGTGGCCGAGGAAGCCGAGACGCGAGCGGTCGAGGTCGACCTCGAGCTGGCCGGCGGTGGGCGCGATCAGCCCGGCGATCAGGCGGAGGAGGGTCGTCTTCCCGGAGCCGTTCGCGCCGGTGACGAGCAGGAAGTCGCCGCGGTCGACGTCCAGGTCGAGGCCGGCAAGCACGCGCTTGTTGCCGAACCGCCGCCCGAGCCCGCGCGCGTGGATCATCGGCGCGGGGCGCCTACGTCTCTGTAACCCGGCACGCCCGACCTCCTCCCCACCGCGATCGTAGCGAGGTCAGGCGCACGCATGGGTCACGAAACCGCGCCGAGACCGGGATCCCACGCCGGCGCACCCGGGCCGGCGCATGCCCGCGGGTTCGCATCACGTCTGCCGGTGCCCGCCCTGCTCGCCCGCCAGGAGCCGCAGCGCGTGCGGCAGCGCCCGCCGCACCACTGCGAATCCGTCGCGGCAGCCGCCGGGCGAGCCCGGCAGGTTCACGACGAGCGAGCTCCCCCGGATTCCGGCCACCCCGCGCGAGAGCAGCCCATGCGGCGTGCGCGCGGCCGAGTCCGCCCGCAGGGCCTCTGCGATTCCCGGCACCTGCCGCTCGAGCACGGAAGCCGTGGCCTCCGGCGTCACGTCCCGCGGAGCCACGCCGGTGCCGCCGGTAGTCAGAACGAGCGCGTGCTCGTCCGTGAGCTCCTCGATCGCCTCGGCGACCTCGCTCCGCTCGTCGGGGACGACCCGCCTCGCCACGTCGTAGCCCTCCGCGGCGAGGAGCTCCTCCAGGACCGAGCCGCTCTCGTCTTCCCGCTCTCCGCGGGCGACCCCGTCGGAGACCGTCAGAATCGCCGCCTTCAGGCCGGCTCCTTCGTCTTCTCCAGCAGCCGTACGTCGGACAGCGTCATCGAGTCGTCGACCGCCTTCGCCATGTCGTAGAGCGTGAGGGCGGCGACGCTCGCCGCCACGAGCGCCTCCATCTCCACCCCGGTCTGCGCCGTCGTCTCGACCGTCGAGATGACCTCAGCACCGTCGTCGACGACCCGCACCTGCACGTCGATCGACGTCAGCGGCAGCGGGTGGCAGAGGGGAATCAGCTCGCTCGTCCGCTTCGCCGCCATCACGCCGGCCACCTGCGCCGTCGTCAGCGCGTCCCCCTTCGGGAGCTCCCGAAGCCGCCCCGCCGTGGCGGCCGCCATCGTCAGCAGCGCCCGCGCGGTCGCCCGCCGCCGCGACGACGGCTTGCCGCCCACGTCGACCATGCGGACGCCGCCCTCCTCGTCGAGGTGCGAGAACCCGCTCACCGGGAGGCGCGGGCATGCGCCAGCACCCGGTCGAGATCGCCGAGCTGTGCCTCCACCCACCCCGCGAGGTCGTGGTCGCGGACGTGGGAGCGGAGTCCCTCGAGCCGTTCACGGCGCTCCTCCGCCGACATCTCGAGCGCCACCCGGAGCGCCTCGGCCTGGCCTGCGATGTCGAACGGGTTCACGGTCAGCGCCCACTCGGAGAGCTCCGCGTGTGCACCGGCGTTCTCGGAGAGGACGAGGACGCCGTCGCGCTCGTTCACGAGCGGCGCCTCCTTGGCGACGAGGTTGAGCCCGTCGAAGATCGCGTTCACGAGCAGGACGTCGTACTGCTTGTAGGCGGCGACCGACTCGAGGAAGTTGTCGGCGATCCGGAGATCGATCGGTGTCCAGTTCTCCGTCTGGAAGTGATCGTTCACCGAGCGCGCCGTCCGCTGGATCGCGCCGAGATACTCGGCGTACTCGGGGATGTCCTGGCGGGTGGGGTCGAGCAACGCGAGCATGCCGACCTTCTCGTGGAGCTCCGGATGGTCCTCCAGCAGCCGCTCGAACGCGCGGAAGCCGCGCACGACGTTCTTCGAGGGATCGGTCCGGTCGACCCGGAGGACCAGCCGCTCCGGACGCTTCTCCAGGAGCTGCGCCTCCAGCTCGAGCACCTCTGAGCTCTCCGCGAGCTCGTCGAACTCGCCAGGATCGACGGAGATCGGATGGCAGGTGGCGAAGACGCGGCGGCCGTCGTAGTCGGCGGTCCCCTCCTCGAAGTTCGCCTCCGCGCCGGCAATGTCGGCGCACGAGCGCAGGAAGTTCCGGCGCCAACGGTCCGTGTGGAAGCCGATCGTGTCGTTCGCAAGCAGCCCGTCGTGCAGGGCGAGGCGGATCGCCTCGGGCAGCACGCGCCAGTAGTCCGGCTCGGGCCACGGGATGTGGATGAAGTGTGAAAGCGCCGCTTCGGGCGCCCGCGCCCGCACGAGCCTCGGCGCCAGGTACAGGTGGTAATCGTGGAAGCAGACGGCGGCGTCCGGTTGCGCCTCGAGCTCGGCGACGACCGCGTCCGCGAACCCGGCGTTCACCGCCACGTACCCCTCGTCCCAGGCGAGATGGAGGCCGCGGTCGAGATTCGGCGAGTGCGCGAGGTCCCAGAGGTAGTGCTGGAGGAACCACAGCGTCGGGTTCGCGACGACGTTGTAGAACCAGTCGTAGGCGGCCTCGTCATGGGCCACGAGCTTGAGCCGGTAGGGCGAGCCGTCACGAGCGATCTCCTCGATCGCCTCCCCGCCGGCCTCCCCCGCCACGGCCCGGTCTTCCTCGGTCATCGCGCTCGCGACCCAGGTCACGTCGTGCAGCGCGACGAGGCTGCGGAGCGCCGTCACGAGGCCTCCGCCGCCACGACGCGCCACCCGCGCCCCGTTCTCGTCCTGTCCGAACGTCACCG
Source organism: Gaiellaceae bacterium (assembly GCA_035535195.1). GTDB lineage: Bacteria > Actinomycetota > Thermoleophilia > Gaiellales > Gaiellaceae > JACDAN01. Next base: position 11,445 of record DATLQK010000068.1, read on the forward strand.
GCGGACGGTTCGAAACGACGATCAGCTTTCGCCGTGCTCCCACGCGCCGGACCCTACCCCAGCGCCTTTTTCCGGCCGAACGCGCGGCTCAGACGGCGCCGCTCGATACGGTCACGAGCTCGGTCCCGCCCGTGTCGTTCCCGCTCAGACGGTTGAAGAGCGCGAGCCAGTCGCGGAGAAGGCGCGGCATCAGGAAATGCACGCGGACGTACTCCTTGCCCCTCCGCCCTCGCACTCCGGCGGCCGACGGGTCGGCGAGGATCTCCTTGCACGCCGCGGCGCACTCCTCGACCGAGTCGACCAGCCACCCCGTCTCTCCGTCCTGGATCTGCGACGGGATGCCGCCCGCCCGGCCGCCGATCATCGGACGCGCCTTCCACAGCGCCTCCGTGACCGTCAGGCCGAAGCCCTCCCGGATCGACTTCTGCAACACCGCCGCCGAGTGCACCTGGAAGGCGTTGACCTCGATCGCGCCGATGTTGTTCAGGTTGGAGAGGATGAAGATGTCCGGGTCGGCGGCCGCGTACTCGACCGTCTGGTTGTAGTACTCCCACCCCTCGGGATCGTCATGGGCCATCGACCCGACGAGCGCAAGCTGGAGACCGGGATGCTCCTCGCGCGCCAGTCGGTAGGCGTCGATCACGCCAAGCGGGTCTTTCCAGGGATCGAACCGCGACACCTGCGTGACCACCGGCCGGCTCACGTCGATCCCGAACTGGTCGACGATGTAGGCGGCGTCTTCGGCCGAGAGCGCCATGTTCTTGGGCGCGAGCGGATCGATCGCGGGGGGCCAGATGAACGCGTCCGGCAGCTTGTCCGTCGCCGGGACGTACTCGGGCCGGTGGAAGATCGTGGAGTCGAAGCGGCCGATCGACGGCAGCAGGAACTCGAGGACCTCCTGGTTCGGCTCCGACAGGTCGATGTGGCAGCGCCAGATCCAGCGCGCGCTCCGGTCGGGGAAGTGGTCGATCATCGCCGCGGGCTGCGGGTCGTGGATGATGACGAAGTCGTAGTCGGACTCGTCGAACTCCTCGGCGTTGAGCGCGTTGTAACGGTGGAAGGTCTCCTCCTCGTCCGCCGTGAGGCCGACGGGGCTTCCCTGCAGCGCGTTGTGGATCTTCTTCGTGACGTTGAAGAACTCGTCCTCGCCGTGGATGATCCGCCACTCGGCATCGAGCCCCGCGCTCCGCATCAGCGGTACGAGCGTGTAGTTGATCTCCGCCACTCCGCCGCCAAAGGCCGTCGCGGAGAGATGCAGCACGCGCTTCCCTTCCATCGGGCCGGCCAGCCGCTGGATCTCGGCCATCAGGCCGCGCCCGAGAATCGTCGCGTAGTCCGCGAGCGACTTCGTTCCGACATTGACGGGATGAAGCATTCAGGCGTCTCCTGACCGGCTCAGGGGGCGGTGCTGTCGGAGGATCGGATTAATCCTGAATGAACTTTACGAACCGAAGGCGGGAACCCTTCCCGTCTGCACCCGGACCGAGCTCGAGCTCGTCAGCGAGCTCCTGGATGATCGCGATCCCGAGGCCTCCCTCGGTGAGCGCGCCTGCTCCCGCCGCCGCGTCGTCGGCGACCGTGAACCCCTCCCCGTCGTCCGAAACCTCGACGACGAGACGATCCTTGTGGAGCTCGTAGACGACCTGCACGGCTCCCTCCCGCCCGTCCCGGTACGCGTGGCGGACGGAGTTCGAGCACGCCTCGGTGACGGCGAGCTTGAGATCGCCGAGCGTCTCCTCCGAGAGCGGGCGCAGTTGCGAGAGCCCGCTCAGAGCGAGGCGGACGAGGGTGATGTACTCCGCCTTTGCCGGGATCGTCAACCGCACGGCGCGCGCGTCGCCGTTTGATCTCGCTGTGGAGGAACTCGTCGTCATCGCCGTTCGGTTTCGCAAGGTTCTACCAAGATTCGGCCGACGCGTCGTCCCGAATCTCCCCCGGTTCGGGTCCTCTCCCCTCCCCGTCGGCCCTAAACGCGCTCAGCATCCCCCGGCGGGCCGCGCCGGGCGCTCGCCGAGTCGCACGGGGACGACCAGGCGCTTGCCGTTGCGAAGCAGCGTGAATTGGACCACCTGCCCCGGCGCGAGCGCCTCGCTGACCACCCGGACCAGATCGTCCGCACGTTGCACGGTGTTGTTGCCGATCCTGACAACGACGTCACCGCCGAGCCGAACTTGGAGGCCGTTCAGCTCCTTGCGCTGCGTCCCGCCGCGCAGGCCGGCCTTCTCACCGGGCCCGCCGTCGACGACACAGGCGACGACCGCGCCCCGCTGAACCGGGTAGCCGAAACGGCGCGCGATGCTCGGCGTCAGATCCTCGGCGTTGACCCCGACGTACGCGTACGACACGCGACCGTTCTGAGTCAGCTGCTCGAACGTCCGCCGCGCCGCGTTGATCGGGATCGCGAAGCCGACTCCCTCGGCCTGGCCGGAGTCGCTTCTAATCTGGGCGTTGATCCCGATCACCCGGCCGCGGGCGTCGAAGAGCGGCCCGCCGGAATTCCCGTGCGTGATCGGCGCGTCGGTCTGAATGGCGTCGGGGACGGTGTACTCCGAGGTGAGCGAGTCGATCGAGCGACGCGTGGCCGAGACGATCCCGACCGCGAGCGAGTTCTCGTTTCCGAACGGGCTGCCCATCGCCGCCACGGGTTCGCCGACGACCACGCGGGCGGAATTGCCCAGCGGCACCGGCTCGAGCGCGTGCGCCTTCGACTCGACGTGAAGCACGGCCACGTCGTCGTTGAGATCCCAGCCGACGAGTGTCGCGGCGACCCGGTCGTTATCGTCGAACGCGACGAACAAGCGGCTCGCCGCCTTGGGGTCGCGCGTGCTCTCTCCCGCGGTGGTCACCACGTGGGCACTCGTCAGGATGTCGCCCGCCCGTGAGATCACGAAGCCCGAGCCCTGCGCCGCATGCTCGGTCGGGGGCTCCTTGTCGAAGAAGGAGTAGATCGTGACGACGCCCGAGCGGCGCGACCGGTAGATCGCCGCCGGATCAAAGGCGTTGCCCGCGAGCGGCTTGGAGGTGACCTCCGGCAGCCGCCGCTCCACCGGTGTCGCCGTGCCGCGGCCCTGGACGAAGACCGTTTCGGTCGAGCCGCCCGCGAGGCCGGTACGATCGCCGACCACCAACGCGAAGACGCCGCCGAGAACGGCGGCGGCAAGGGCGAGTGCGGCAACGGCACCTGGACGCACGACGGTCTCACTGTAGCCAGGGCGCACGGCCTTGCCGGACGTGTTTCCACGGGAAAAGGCCGCCTCAACGGGCGAGGGCGGGCTCGCGCGGATCCGCCGCGACGTGCGCACGCGGCAACTTCAGCGTGAAGACCGTGCGACCGGGGCGGGACTGGAGCTTGACCTCGCCGCCCATCACGCCTGCGAGCTCCTGCGCGATCGCGAGGCCGAGCCCGCTGCCCGTTGTGACGCCGCCGCCGGCGCGGTAGAAGCGCTCGAAGACGTGGCTCTGGTGGTCGGCCGCGATCCCGCCGCCGTCGTCCTCGACGCGAAGCTCGACGGTGTCGCCGTTCCCGCGCGTCGCCACGCGCACCTCCGTGCCGGCCGGCGTGTGAACGATCGCGTTCTCGAGCAGGATTCGACCGATCTGGCGCACGCGCTCCTCATCGCAGACGGCGACCGCGTCCGGATCTCCGTCCGCGAGCAGGACGTGGTTGCTGCCGCGGCCGACGCCGCCGAACTCGCCCACGAGCGAGGACGCGATCTCCGCGAGATCGACCGGCGCCAGCTCGACGCGCAGCCTGCCTGCGTCCAGGCGGGAAAGATCCAGGAGGTCGGTGGCCAGCTTCGTCAGACGCTCGACCTGGAGGCGCATCTCTTCGAGGAAGTCTCGTCGATCGGCCTCGTCGACTTCCTCGTCCGTGAGCAGCTCCAGATGACCTCCGAGGGCGAAGATCGGCGTCCGCAGCTCGTGCGAGGCGTTGGCGATGAACTCGCGGCGCGCTCGTTCCAGCGCCGCCAGCCGTTTGCGCATGTCGTCGAACGCGTCGGCGAGCTCGCCGAGCTCGTCGCGACCCTGGTCAACGACCGGCTGGTCGAAGGCTCCACCGGCAATGCGGTCCGCAGCGCGCTCGAGCCGACGGATCCGGCGAGCGAAGATACGGGCGAGCCCGAACCCCACCGCCGCGGCCGCAAGCAGCGCGGCGAGACCCGCGAGCAGCAGTCGGCGCTCCACGAGCGCGACGGTGTCGAAGGTGTCCTCAGCGGGCGTCGACACCAGCGCGACGCCGAGACCGCCCGAATATGGGACGGCGACCTCTGCGTTGCGCTGGCCACCGTGCTCGACGACACCCCGCTCGACGCGCTGGTGCTCCGCTGCGCCGATCGCAACCCGATCCGGCGGCGGCGATGACCCCCGCCCTCGCGAATCCGCAAGCGTCCGCAGATAGACCGGGTTTTCCTCCAGTCGATCGTAGACCATGATGCGAACGCCCCACTGCTGGCTCTGGTTCGCGACGATTTCATCGAGCGTGTACCGGTCCGACAGAGTGTTGATGGCGAAGACCACACGCTGCGCCGTCCGCTCTTGCTGATCCAGCCTGCTGTCGGTCAGGCGGGTCTTGAGCGACGGCACGATCGAGCCGTACATGATCACGAGGACGCCCAGGACGAGCCCCACGAGCGCGAGGGTCAGCTTCAGCCCGACGGTGCGAAAGCGGGGCATCAGTCGCGGAAGCGGTAGCCGGCGCCGCGCACGGTCAGGATGAACTCGGGATCGCTGGGGTTGCGCTCGAGCTTCTCGCGCAGGTGCCGGACGTGGACGTCGATCGTGCGTGGCTCACGGTAGGCGGAATCGCCCCAGAGCGCCTCCAGCAGCCGTCTCCGGCTGAAGACCTGGCCCGGATTCGCGGCGAGCGTCCGGAGGAGCTCGAACTCCACGTAGGTGAGCTGGATCGCCTCGCCGCCGACCTCGACCGAGCGACGGCTCGGGTCAATGCGCAGGCCGTCGGTCTCGATCGTCTCCGTTCGCCGCTGATCGAGCTGTGACGGCAGCGACGCGCGACGGAGCAGCGCCCTGACACGGCTCCGGAACTCGCGGATCGAGAACGGCTTCGTGATGTAGTCGTCGGCGCCGAGCTCGAGTCCGAGCACCTTGTCGAGCTCGTCGTCCCGCGCGGTCAGCATGATGATTGGCACGGTGCTTTGCGCTCGCAGCCGCTTGCACACCTCGAGCCCGTCGAGCTTCGGCAGCATCAGGTCGAGCACGACGAGGTCGATCGGCTCGGACGCGAACTTCGCGAGCGCTTCCTCGCCGTCGCGGGCCGCAACCACGCGAAAACCGTCCCGTTCGAGCGGGTACGAGAGCACCTTCTGCACGGCATCCTCGTCGTCGACGAGGAGGATGGTCGAGGAGTCAGGCACGGGCGAGTCGGCGCCGGGATCGGCGTAGCCGTCGGGCCCTCCCTACTATAGCCCCGGCACCATGGCCGCCAATCGGCCCCCAGAAGTGCAGCGGCGGCCGCGGCCGGGGTCGCTCGAGCGCCCCGTGAGCGGCCGGACGTATCGCGGCACGGCGCTGCTCGTCGCCATCCCCCTGCTGATCGCAGCCTTTACCGTGAGCCGCCCGGAGCAGCTGCCGCCACCCTCGCTGCCCCCGGCCTTCGACCAGCAGGCAGCGGTCGAAGGAGCCCGGGAGCTCGCCCTGCAGTTCCCGGACCGCTCGCCGGGAACGGCCACCGCCGGCATGGCGGCAGACTGGGTCTCGGAGCGGCTCCGCTCCTACGGTTTTCGCGTGCAGCGCGACGGCTTCGAGGCCGATATCCCCGGGGTTGGCAGCCGGCGGCTGCAGAACGTGTACGCGGTCGCGCCCGGGCGGTCGGGCGCCGCCCTCCTCGTGCTCGCGCACCGGGACAACGTCGGTAGCGGCCCCGGCGCGAGCGACAACGCCTCGGGTACGGGCGCGCTGCTCGAGCTCGCCCGCGGCTACGGCCTTCGCGCCTCCCCGGCTCCCGGCGTCGCTGCCGCGCCGATCACACCCGCGCACACGATCGTCTTCCTGTCGACCGACGCCGGGTCCTTCGGTGGGATCGGCGCGCGGCGCTTCCTCGAGCACTCCCCCTACCGCAACAGGATCGAGGCTGCGATCAACCTCGTTGCGCTGGGCGGCCGACCCACGCTCCGCCTCGAGCTTGCCGGCAACCGGCCCCGCTCGCCCGATCCGACGCTGATCCAGACAGCGGCGAGCCGGGTGGAGCAGCGGACCGGGGAGACCGCGCGCCGGCCGACCGCGCTCGGCCAGCTGATCGACCTCGCCTTCCCGTTCAGCTTCTACGAGCAGGCGCCGTTCGTCGGGCGCGGGGTGCCGACCTTCACCCTGACGACGTCCAACGAGCGGCCCCCGCTGCCGGAGAGCGACACCCTGAACGCGCTCGTCCCGCGCCGCATCGGACAGGCCGGCCTCGTGGCGGAGGACGTGCTCGGATCACTGGACGAGGGGGTGGCGCTGCCCGGCTCCACGTCGACCTACGTCTACCTCGGCCCGCGCATCATCAGGGGCTGGGCGATCAAGCTCGTCCTGATCGCGGCGCTCTTCCCGTTCCTGCTCGCGGCCGTGGATCTCTTCGCCCGCTGCCGCCGGCGGAGGATCCCACTCGCTCCGGCACTGCGCAGCTACCGAAGCAGGCTCGCGTTCTGGCTCTGGACGGGAGGTCTGTTCGCGCTATTGACCCTGCTCGGCGCCTGGGGCGACGGACTTCCCGTGCCGCCGTCGCCGGACTTGTCGTACGCGGGAGACGTGCCCGTGCTGGCGCTCGGCGTCTTCGTGGCGCTGTCGCTCGCCGGCTGGTTCGTCGCGCGCGAGCGACTCCTGCCGCGCCGTGCGGTGACCGCCGAGGAGGACCTGGCGGGACAAACCGCGGCGCTCCTCGCGCTCGCGGTGGTTGCGCTGCTCACGGTCGCGACGAACCCGTTCGCGCTCATCTTCGTCCTGCCCTCGCTTCACGCGTGGCTCTGGCTTCCGCAGGTCAGGTACGCGGGGCTCTGGACGAGGGCGGCCGTCCTCGCGCTCGGGCTGCTCGGCCCCCTCGTCCTCCTGATGTCCTTTGCCGTGCGATTCGAGCTCGGATTCCACGCGCCCTGGTACCTGCTGCAGCTCGTCGCCCTCGGCTACGTGCCGGTCCCGTCGGTGGCGATCACGCTCGCCTGGCTCGCCGCCGCCGGCCAGCTGATCGCGGTCAGCGCCGGCCGCTACGCCCCGTACCCGAGCGCCCGGGAGCGCCCGCCGCGGGGGCCGATCCGAGAATTGATCCGCCGGTTCCTCCTGCTCGTGCTCGACCGGCGGGAGGAGCGGGGGCTCAAGCGAGCCGCAGGTAGCTGACCTCTTCGCCGGGCTCGAGTGGGTCGTCGCCGGGGGGAACGAGGACGAGCGCGTCCGCGGCCGCAGCGCGGGCGATCATGTGCGACTCCTGGCCCGTCAGCGGCTCGAGCTCGACCGCGCCATCGACCACGGCCGACCGGGCTCGGACCAGCTCGGTGCGCGCCGGGTTCCGCCGGAAGGATCGCGCCAGCCGCCCCGGCTCGAATCGGGGGAGAGGACTCGCGTCGCCCTGGAGCGCGCGGATCGCCGGCCGCACGAAGAGCTCGAAGGAAACGAGCGAGGAGACCGGGTTGCCCGGGAGGCCGAAGACCAGTGTCCGGCCGCGGACGCCGAACCAGACCGGCTTGCCGGGCTTGACCGCCACGCCCCAGAAGACCTCCTCGACCCCCAGCTCGACGCCGATCGACCGGACCAGGTCGTGCGGCCCGACCGACACCCCGGCCGAGGTCACGAGCACGTCTGCCTCGAGCCCGGCCGCGAGGGCCTCTCGATGCGCGGCCCCGTCGTCGGCGACCGTGCCCAGGCGCACGACCTCCGCGCCGGCCGACTCGAGCTGGGCGGCGAGGATGACCCCGTTCGCCTCGTAGATCTGTCCCGGCTCCAGCTGCTCGCCCGGCCTTCGCAGCTCGCTGCCCGTCGCCAGGACGGCGGCCCGCGGCCTGCGGGCACTCGCAATGTCCGGCACGCCTGCGGCGGCGAGCGCGCCGAGCTGGGCCGCCCCGAGACCGACTCCGGACGGGACGACCACGTCGCCCGCACGCAGGTCGCCGCCCGCCGGGCGGATGCTCGCACCCAATGGCACCTGCTCTGCAATCTCGATCTCGTTGTCATCTTCGACAACGTCCTCGATCGGGACGACGGCATCGGCGCCGGCGGGGACCGCTGCACCGGTAGCGATTCCCATCGCCTCACCGGTGCGCAACTCACGCGTTGCGGGCCTGCCGGCGGCGATCCGCTCGACGACGGGCAGGCGCGCCGGGGTATCGGCGGCTCGCAGCGCGAAACCGTCCATCGCCGAGGAGTCGAACGGCGGCAGGTCGACCCGTGACCGGGCCTCCTCGGCCGTCACCCGACCCGCGGCCGAATCGAGCTCGACGCGCTCCGCCGGCAGCGGCGTCGCCCGTTCGAGGATGAGTCGCTGAGCTTCCTCGAGTGAAAGGAGGGCTGCCACCGCGTGAATAAGCTACTGCCGTGATCTCCGTCGTCGTCCCGGTTCATGACGAAGAGCGGAGCCTCGACCCGCTGTACGACGAGCTCCGCGCGGCGCTCGACCCTCTCGGGGAGTGGGAGGCGGTCTTCGTGGACGACGGCTCGACCGACGGCTCGTTCGCTGCACTTACCAGGCTCAACGCCGACGCACCCAACGTCAAGGTCGTCCGCCTCCGTCGGAATTTCGGCAAGTCTGCGGCCCTCGCGGCCGGGTTCAGGCACGCCGGCGGCGAGCTCATCGTGACGATCGACGCCGACCTCCAGGACGACCCGGCCGAAATCCCGCGCCTGCTCGCGAAGCTCGACGAGGGGTTCGACCTCGTCTCGGGCTGGAAGACACACCGCCGCGACCCGTTGCGGCGCCGGATCCCGTCGAAGATCTTCAACGGCGTGGTCGGACGTGCCTCCGGCGCCAGGCTCCACGACCTCAACTGCGGGCTGAAGGCCTATCGGGCGGAGGTGGTCCGCAACCTGCGGATCTACGGCGAGCTCCACCGCTTCCTGCCGGTGCTCGCGCACGATCGCGGCTACCGGGTCGCCGAGCTGCCGGTCAACCACCGGCCGAGGGAGCACGGGCGCTCGCGCTACGGGATGGAGCGCTACCTCCGCGGCTTTCTCGACTTCCTGACGGTCTGGTTCATGGGGCGCTACCGGCACCGCCCGCTGCACCTCTTCGGCACGCTCGGCCTGGCCATGGGCGCGATCGGCACCGCGGTGCTCGTCTACCTGACCGTGCTCAAGCTCTCTGGCGAGGCGATCGGCCACCGTCCGCTACTCACGCTCGGGGTGCTGCTCGTCGTCGTCGGGCTCCAGTTCTTCTCCCTCGGTCTCCTCAGCGAGCTGATCACGAGCCACCACGAGGAGCGTTTCGGCTCGGTCGACGATCAGTACGTGGACGAGGTGCTCGCCACGCGCGCGGCCGAGCACGTCTCGCGCTGACCCGCGTGCGGGTCGCGTACTTCGGGACGTACGAGCGGCGATATCCGCGGAACGCGCAGGTGATCTCCGCGCTGCGGAGCGCCGGGGTGGAGGTCGTCGAGCAGCACGAACCGGTCTGGGACGGGCAGGAGCAGAAGTGGGGAGTCGGGCCTGCGGTCTTGCCGCGGCTCGCGCGCGCCGAGCTGCGGCTTCTGCGTCGCAAGCTGTCCGAGGTCGAGGCGCTGATCGTCGGCTACCCGGGACACTTCGACCTCGTCGCGGCCCGCCGCGCCGCCCGCGGGAGGCCGATCGTCTTCAACCCTCTCGTCTCGCTCGCCGACACACTCGTTGCGGATCGCGGCCGATTCCGACGGGGGTCGCCGGTGGCGCGCCTCCTGGACGCGCTCGACCGCCGGGCGTTTCGCGCCGCCGACCTCGTCGTCGCCGACACCCGCGCGAACGCCGACTTCTTCGCCGAGCTCGCCGGGCTTGCGCCCGAGCGTGTTCCCGTTGCCTTCGTCGGCGCCGAGGACCGGCTCTTCCGCCCGGGGTGGGCTCCGGAGGCGCCGTTGACCGCCGTCTTCGTCGGCAAGCTGATCCCGCTCCACGGCCTCGAGACGATCCTCGCGACCGCCCGGCTCGCACCCGAGATCCCCTTCCGCGTCGTGGGAACAGGGCAGCTCGACGGCCTGCTGGAGACGCGACCGGCCAACGTCGAGTGGGTTCGTTGGGTCGAGTATGAGCGGCTGCCGGACGAGCTCCGCCGCGCGGGCTGCGCGCTCGGGATCTTCGGCAGCTCGGACAAGGCGCGGCGCGTGATCCCGAACAAGGCGTTCCAGGCGCTCGCGTGCGGCGTACCGCTCGTGACCGCCGACACGCCGGCGGCACGCGAGCTCCTCACGGACGGCTCCGACGCGCTGCTCGTGCCGCCCGGCGAGCCCGAGGCGCTGGCGGTGGCGATCCGAAGCCTCATCGACGACCGCGAGCTCGCCGCGCGCATCGGCGCAGGCGGGCTCGAGACCTACGGCGCGCGGGCAAGCGAGGACGTGCTGGGACGGCAGTGGCGTGCGCTCGTCGAGGGAGTGCTGTGACCGTTCACGAGTGGGGGACGGCACCGGACTTCGTCGGGCCGCGGCATGAGCTCCGGGAGCGGCTTCTCGTCGACCTCCTCCTCTCCGGCCGCCCGGGGCGCGCCGTCCTCAACGCCGGAGCCGGCCAGGGAACGATGTCGAGCCGGCTCGAAGCGCTGGGCTTGGACGTCACGAGCGTCGACTCCTCGCCGTCCGCAGTGGCCATCCTCCGTGACCGCGTCGCCGGACAAGTGGTCGGCGGCGACGTCACGGCGCTGCCGTTCCGGGAGGCGCAGTTCGACGCAGCCGTCCTCGGCGAGGTGCTCGAGCACGTCAAGGACGACCGTGCTGCACTGCGCGAGGTCGCGCGCGTCGTGCGGCCCGGCGGTCTCGTTGCGATCTCGGTGCCCGCCAACCCGAAGCTCTACGGACGAAGCGACGATTGGGCCGGGCACGTCCGCCGGTACGCGCGCCGCGACCTGCTCGAGGCTTGCGCCGACGGCGGGCTGCGCGTAGAGCGGTGCCTGGGCTGGGGTTTCCCGGTCTCCCGGCTCTACCATCGCCACCTCTATGAGCGATACCTCGGCCGGCGCGGGCCGGCCCCCGTCGGCCGCAGCCTCTCCCCGCTCGTCCGAGCCCTCGGCCTCCTCGTCCAGGTCGACCGCCTCTTCGTCGGGGTCGAGCGCGGCGCGCTCGGGTACCTCGCGCTGGCGACACGTCCGTAGTCCGATCGCGGCCGTCTGGGCGGCCATGATCGCGTTCGCAGCGCTCTTCGGGGCGCTTGCCGTGCAGGAGTACCGCGCGTTCGAGACAGGCCGCTTCGACCTCGGGAACATGGTCCAGGCCGTCTGGTCGACGGCGCACGGGCGGCCGCTCGAGATCACCGAGCTGGGCGGCGGCCAGATCTCGCGTCTGGGCGCGCATGTCGACCCGTTGCTCGTGCTCTTCGCGCCGCTGTGGTGGGTGTGGCCGAGCCCGGCAATGCTTTTGGTCGTCCAGGCGGTCGGCCTAGCGCTCGGCGCGCTGCCCGTCTTCTGGCTCGCTCGAAAGCACCTTCGTTCGGAGCGCCTCGGCGTCGTGTTTGCGCTCGTCTACCTGCTCTACGCACCGCTGCAATGGCTCCCGCTCGACGAGTTCCACCCGGTTGCGCTCGCCTGTCCGCTGCTCCTGTACGCGCTCTGGTACCTCGACGAGGACCGCCTCGTCGCGGCGCTGCCCTTCCTCGGGCTCGCCTGCCTGACGAAGGAGGAGGTGCCACTCGTGGTCGCCGGGCTCGGTGTCTGGTACGCCCTGCGCAAAGGGCGCGGAAGAGAGGGGGCCGCGATTGCGCTCGCGGGGGTGGCCCTGACGGCCGTCTACCTCCTCGTCGTGATGCCGCACTACCGGAGCGGTGACACACCGGAGTTCTACGACCGCTACGGCGCCGTCGGCGGCTCGCCCGGGGGTCTCGTGAAGACGCTCGTAACCGACCCGCTCACGGTGATCCGGGCCGCGACCGAAGAACGTGACCTCACGTACCTCCTCCAGCTCGGGCTGCCGCTTGCCTTCGCGTTCCTCGCTGCGCCGCTCGTGCTGATCCCGGCGCTGCCCGAACTGGCCGCCAACCTGCTCTCGGAAACGGGGACGCAAACGTCGATCGAGTTCCACTACACGGCCCCGATCATCCCGTTCCTCGTCGCCGGTGCGATCTTCGCTTCCGAACGCCGGCGCCGGCTCGTGCCGGTCGTCCTGGCAGCAGCCGTCGTGGGCGCCGTCGTGCTCGGGCCGCCCTGGTCGGGTGAGCTGGCGCCGAAGCGGGTCTCCGCACACGACCGCGTCGCGGACCGCGCGGTGGCGCTGATCCCCGACGACGCAGCCGTCACGAGCACGAACGGCCTCGGCTCAAAGCTCTCCGCCCGGCGCCGCGTCTTCAGCTGGCCGGTCGTCCGCGAGGCCGACTGGGTCGCGGTCGACCTGAAGCGCGCGTCCTACCTCGACCGGAGGTCGTCGGCTTCGACGGCGGCGATCCCGCTAGCGCGGCTGCTCCGGAGCGGCGGCTGGTCGACGGCGCTGGAGGAGGACGGGATCGTGGTCCTGAGGCGGAGGACGGCGACGACGAGGATGCCGTAGAGGGCGACCAGCAGCAGGTCGCGCGCCACCACCAGCCAGGCGAGGTTTTCAAGCGCGAAGAGCTCGCGGTAATGGAAGAACCAGAGCTGTCCGAGCACGAAGGCTCCGGCAAGGACGGCCGCGGCGGCCAGGCCAGCCGGCGGCGCGACGAGGACGACGAGGGGAAGCAGCCAGAGCAGATACTGCGGCGAGACGAAGCGTGCAAACGCGACGAACGCGGCAAGCGTCGCAGCAGCCGCCGCGACGAGCCTCTCGCCGCCGCGGTCCCCGCGGGCGAAGAGCCAGGCGACGAAGGCGACCGCCAGCACCTGGAGCACGGTCATCGCCACGGCGACACCGTCCGCCACGGCGCCGCCGAGGTCACGCGAAAGCGCCGCGGTGGATCCGGAGACGACCTCCGTGTCGTAGAGCCCGAGCTTGTCCGCGGCGACGAGCAGTGCCCCGCCGAAACTCTCGAGCTGCAGGGCCCGCTGCGCCTGCGCGTCGAGGCTGTCCCACAGACCGTCCCACCCGAGCAGTGCGAACGGCCCCACGACAACGAGAATGACGCCCGCGAAGGCGGCAAGTGGTCGGCCGAGCCCCCGGCGCCAGGCTACGAGGCAGAACACCGGCAGCAGCGCGACCGGGTAGACCTTCGCCGTCACCGCGAGCCCGAGCAGCGCGAAACCGAGCGTCGGCCTCCCGTAGAGAAGCGCGCCCACTGCTGCGGCGACGAGGAGCGCGGGCCAGAGGTCGTAGGTGTTCAGCGAGACCGGCCCGATCGCCAGCGGGCTCAACGCCAGCGTGCCGAGTGCGCCGTACAACCGGCGCGTTCCTGCGCCGAGCCGGGCGAGGATCGACGCGGCGACGAAGAGCATCGCTACGCCGAGCAGCGCCATCAGGACCTTGAACGCGTGGCGGTACCAGTCGTCCGGCAGGAACGCCGGCGGCAGGAACACCGCGAACGCTCCGGGCGGGTACTCCACGAAGACGTCCCGGTACGGGATGCGCCCGTCGAGAAAGCCGTGCGCGTAGTCGCCGTAGAGCCCGACGTCGCGGTACTCGCGCTCGCGGAAGAGGCCACCCGGCGGCACGGCCGCAGCCAGCAGGTAGACGGGCGTTACGAGCGCGGCAGCCCGGAGCGCCGCCCGGAGCTCAGAACGGCTACCCGTCGCCGGAGCTCGGCGAGTAGTACGAGTTGCCGTACTCGTTCGCGTACTGCGCCTTCTCGAACGGCCGCCACTCGGGCCCGAAATGCGGCCGCGGGAACTCGACCGGCGCCGTGCCGCCGATCGAGGAGCGCATGAAGAGGTTCCAGATCGTCGCGGGGAACGTTCCGCCGGCGACCGAGATCCCGTGAACGTTCTCCATCGGGATCAGCGCCTGCGGGTATCCGACCCACACGGTCGTCGAGAGCGTCGGCGTATAGCCGCAGAACCAGGCGTCTGTATGGTCGTCCGTCGTCCCCGTCTTGCCTGCGGCCGGCCGGTAGAAGCTGACGCTCGCCCCGACCCCGGTCCCCGACGTGTAGTTGTCGTGGAGGATCTTCGTGACCTCGTCCGCCACCCAGTCGGGGATCACCCGGTGCCGGCGCGCCTGTCCCCAGCCGGCGTCCGTGTCGGTCGTCCCGTCGGGCAGCACGACCTTCCGGATCGCCATCGGCTCGGAGTAGATCCCGCCGGCAGCAAGGGTCGCGTATGCGGACGCCATGTCGAGCGGCGACACGCCTGCGGAGCCAAGACCGAGCGACGGGACGTACACGCCCTCCTTGGTCTTCAGATTCGACCGGACGCCCAGCCGGTACGCCATCTCCGCGACCTTATCCGGGCCGAGGTCGAGCGTCAGCTGCGCGAAGACCGTGTTGTCCGAGGAGAGCGTCGCTTGGTGGATCGAGACCGAGCCGAGGTAGCTGTGGTCGTAGGTCTGGACCTCCCAAGGCTCGCTCAGCGGATCCGGTTGGTAGAAAAAGGGCTTGGAGACGTAGTACGTGCTGTCGGGGTCGACGCCCTGGTTGATCGCGGCCGCCAGGACGAACGTCTTGAACGTCGAGCCCGCCTGGCGGCGCGCCTGCGACGCGAGGTTGAACTGGTTGCGGCGCTTCGCCGGCGTCACGGCCGTCATCGCGCGGATCGCGCCGTTCCCCGGGTTGATCGAGACGATCGCGGCCGCGGGATCCTGGCGGTAGGGGAGGGTGCGAAGCACGGCATTTCGTGCGTTCTGCTGAAAACGGCGGTCGACGGTCGTGTAGACGCGCAGGCCGCCGGAGCGGACCGTGTTCGCGCCGTACTGCGTGATCAGCTGCTCACGGACGTAGCTGAAGAAGTACGGCTCGCGGATGCGGGTATAGATCCGGCCGGGCTTCAGGTGCAGCTGACGGTCCCCGACCGCCGCGCGGTACTGGCGCGGCGTGATGTCGCCGTTCCCAAGCATCGCCTGGAGCACCTGGTTCCGCCGTCGTAAGGCCGCCGACGGCTTGTTCAGCGGGTCGTAGACCGACGGCGCCTGCGTCAGGCCGGCCAGGAGTGCCGCTTGGCCGAGAGTGAGCTTCCAGACCGGCTTCGAGAAGTACGTCTGCGCGGCGGCCTGGACACCGTACGCGTGGTTCCCGTAGTAGACGGTGTTGAGGTAGCTCTCGAGGATCCACGATTTCGAGCGCCGGTTGTTCAGCCGCACGGCCAGGCAAGCCTCGATCAGCTTCCGCTCGAACGTGACCTCACGGCTGATGTAGAGGTTCCGGACGAGCTGCTGCGTGATCGTCGAGCCACCCTCGACCACGCGGCCGGCCTGGACGTCGGCGGCCAGCGCACGCGCGATGCCCTCCAGGTCGATGCCGCTGTGCTCGTAGAACCGCCGGTCCTCGATCGCCACCGTCGAGAGGCGCATCCACTTGCTGATTCGGTTCAGCGGGACGGGCTGGCGGTTCTTCTCCGCGGGGATAGAGCCGAGCAGCGAGCCGTCGGCCGCGTAGACAAACGAGTTCTGGCCGATCTCGACGGGGCGGAGGCGGTCGAGATCACAGCGCGGCGCGACCGTGGCTGCCCCGGTGATCCCACCGGCGGCGACGAGCGCGAGGATGATGATCGCAAGCGTGGCGAGGATCGCCAGCTTCTTCCGATGCCTCACGCGGGACCGCCGGCGGTTCCGCCGGGTGCGGCGACGGTAGAGCTCCTCGTCGAACTCGCGGTCAGCGCGGCGCCGACGGCGTCGATCGTGCGGGCTCATGCTGCTTCGTAGACGCCCGCCTCGCGCAGCGCGTGCTGCACGCGCAGGCGGAGCTCGCTCTCCAGCCGCCGCGCTGAAGCCTCGTCATCGGCCCAGGCGCGAAGCGTCACGACAGCGTCCCCGTCGAGACTCGTGACGAGCAGCTCGGTGGGGTCTGCCTTCTCGCGCAAGAGGTCGATCACGGCCTGTAGATCCTTGTCTCGTGGGACGGGCACCGTGATCTCGGCCAGCCGCTCCGGACTCACGATCGTCGCGTTCTTGATGGTATCGGCAACCAGGCGGTCGTTCGGCACCACGAGCCGGCTCCGGTCGTCCTGACGGATCCGCGTGTAGACAAGGCCGATCTCCTCAACCACACCCTCTCCTTCGTCAATCGTGACGCGGTCCCCGAGCCTGATCGGCTGGCTCAGTCCGATCATCACCCCGGCGACGAAGTTCGCGAGCGTCCGCTGGGCCGCCAGGCCGATGACGAGACCGAGGACCGCCGACGACGCAAGGAGGCCGGTGGCGACGGCGCGAACCTGCGGAATGATCAGCAAGGCCGAGAGGACGCCGACGAAGATGATCGCGCCCATCAGGCTCCGCCGGAGCACGCGGTAGCGCGTCTCCGACTGCGGCGGAAGCTGCCGCCGCGCCATCCGCATGTCCACGAGCTTCGCGAGCACCGCAGCTCCGACGATGACGGCGCAGACGACGATTAGCCGTCCCCAAGGATCCACGGCCGCCTATTCGACGTCGTCGAGCGGTTTCCGGCCCCAAGGCATCGCTTGCGATGCCGCTTGGAGGCGTCGCCGGGCCAGCCTACAACTCAAGGTCGCTCAGAGGCTTGCGCCCGGCGAACCCTTCTTCGAGGCCGTGCCAGAACTGGATTGTGTCCTCGCCCAGCTGCCAGCAGAGGAGGATCTCCTCTCCCTCGCGAAGGGCCGGGAAGTCGAGCAGCCCTCGGTCGAGGTCCTTGACCAAGACGCCCTCGGACTGGATCCGCTCCACGATCCGGGCGAGGTCCGTCGCCGCCTGCTCGAGCTCCTCGTCCGCCTCGGCAAAATCGGACGGCGTCAGGTCGCCGCCGTTCGTAACGACCTGCGCGCCGAGCGAGGCCCGGCGCTCCTGCGCCGTGACGAGCGCCTGCCGGCGCTCGACCATCTCCTCGGCGAGCGGGCGGAGCTCGTCCAGCGCCGCGTTCGCCTCCTCGGGCGTGAAGTACCGTGGCGCCATCCGCCCCATTGTCACCCTCTTCCTCTGGAGCCGTGCGGCGATCTGGGCCGGTGTCGTCTTCGCCTTCCTCGTCTTCGAGCCGAACCGGCATCCGCTAGCCGAGCGCTGGGACCGGCTGGAGGTGACACGGGACCTCGGTGTGCTCGTCGACGTCTGGGCCCGGTGGGACAGCGTCTGGTTCCTGCGCATCGCCGAGCACGGCTACGGCGCGGTCGAGCAGACGGCCGCGGCCTTCTACCCGCTCTACCCGCTGCTGATCGGAGTGCTCGGGCGGGTCTTCTTCGGCCACTACGTCCTCGCCGGCGTCCTGATCTCGCTCGCCGCCACCCTCGGCTCCTTCGTGCTGCTCTACCGGCTCGCACTCCCCCGGCTCGGCGTGGAGGGCGCGCGCCGGGCGGTGCTCTATCTCGCGGTGTTTCCCTTCGCCGTGTTCCTCGGCGGGGTCTACAGCGAGTCCCTCTTTCTGCTCCTCGTCCTCGCGAGCTTCGTGCTTGCCGAGCGCGGCCGGTTCCTCGAGGCCGGTGTGGCCGCCGGGCTTGCCTGGCTGACGCGGCCGCTCGGGATCGCCCTGCTTCCGGCGCTGGCGCTGATCGCCTGGCGTGCGCCCCGTCGCGCGCAGGCGCTGCTCCGCCTGGCGGCTGCGCCGGCGCTGTTCGCGCTCTATCCGCTCTACCTCTGGTGGAAGCTCGACGACCCGTTCCTCTTCCTCCGCGCCGAGGACGTCTGGAGCAGGCACGTCTCCTGGGCCGGGCCGCTCGGCGGGCTCTGGGACGGCCTTCGCGCCGGCTGGGCCGGGGTCCGGCAACTGGCGAGCGGCTCCGACGCGACGCGCTACTGGAGCGCGGTCACGGACACCGACCCCGACCGCGTGGCCGCCGTGAACCTCGAGCAGCTGGCCTTCCTCGTGCTCTTCGTCGTGCTGACGGTAGAGGCCTGGCGCCGCTTCGGCGCCCCGTACGGCCTCTTCGCCGCGCTCAGCCTCGCCATTCCACTCGCGACGCCGAGCGAGCGATGGCCGCTGCTTTCGATGCCGCGCTTCGGCCTCGTGATCTTCCCCTTCTTCCTCGTGCTGGCCGCGTGGGGTGCGCACCCCCGGGTGCACACGCCGCTGCTAGTGGTGAGTGCGATGTTCCTCGGAATCGTTTGCGTTCAGTGGGCCCTCTGGCAATGGGTGGCATGAGCGCCGCCGAGAGCCGTCCGAACATGCAGCGGCGGCTGGTCGGCTGGTGGGTGCTGATCGGCGCCCTCACGCTGCTCAACTTCAGCGCCCGCTTCAGCGAGGAGGACTCGTCGTCGAAGACCGACAACGTTCTCTACCGCTACGACGCCGCCGTCTTCGGTTTCCTCTTCTACGCGCTGATCCTCGGGGTCGTGCTGGTGCTGGCGTCAGGGTTCGACTCGCGCGAGGCGCTCGGCCTGCGACGGCCGCGTTCCTGGGGGTCGGCGGTCGGCATCGCCCTCGGGTCGTTCGTCGCGCTGCTGATCGTCGCCGCCGCGCTCGAGCCGGTCTTCGGCGCCGGCAAGGCGCAAGGCCTGGACCCGACCGGCTGGATCCCGGAAAAGGCGCCGGCGCTCGTCCTCAATGCGCTCGTCGTCGCAGTGTTCGGCCCGATCGTCGAGGAGCTTCTCTTCCGCGGCGTCGGCTTCTTCCTCCTCAGCCCGTTCGGCCAGCCCGCCGCGATCGTGATCACGGCGATCTCGTTCTCACTCACCCACGGGCTCGCCCAGGGCATTCCGATCTTCTTCATCATCGGCGTCGGCCTCGCGCTGCTCCGCGCGCGGACGGGGAGCATCTACCCCGCGATGATCCTGCACATCTGCTTCAACGGCTTCGGCGTGATCACCGGCGTCTTCACCTAGCCACGTCCGGCGTAGATTCCGAGCCCCGTCGCGGGATCGAAGAAGTGGAGCCGGTCTGCGGCGGCCAGCAGCTCGATCCGATCGCCCTCGCGGACGCGTGTTCCTCGGGTGAGGCGTGCGATGAAGAGGCTCCCTCGCCGGCGCGCCTGCTCGGCGGTCGCCTCGATTGCCTCGCGCCCGACGGCGGCCTCCACGTCCTTGCCCCGGACGGGCGGCGCGGCGACACCGAAGTGGACGTAGACCTCGGAGCCCATGTCCTCGCGGATGTCGGCGACGGCGGAGATGCGGCCGGCGCCGGCCGCCCCGTCGCCCTGTGAGGCGTCCTCGAAGTCCTCTGGCCGGATCCCGAGGATGACGCGCTTCCCCTCGAAGGTCCGCAGGGCCGGACGGTGCTCGAGGATCTCGTCGGCCACTCTGAGCCGGTGCTCGCCGAATCTCGCCTCGAGGCCGCCGTTCGCCGCGACGAGGTCGGCGCCGACCAGGTTCATCGGCGGCGAGCCGATGAACTCGGCGACGAACAGGTTCACCGGCTCGTCGTAGAGCAGCTGGGGCACGTCGAGTTGCTGCAGAACGCCGTCACGCATCACGGCGACGCGGTCGCCAAGGGTCAGCGCCTCGGTCTGGTCGTGCGTCACGTAGATCGTCGTCACCTCGAGGTCGCGCTGGATCCGGGCGATCTCGGCCCGCATCTCCACACGGAGCTTCGCGTCGAGGTTCGAGAGCGGCTCGTCCATCAGGAAAGCCTGGGGCTCGCGGACGATCGCTCGACCCATCGCGACGCGTTGGCGTTGCCCGCCGGAGAGGGTCCGCGGGCGCTTGCCGAGCACCTCGGAGAGCCCGAGAACGCGGGCGGCATCCTTCACGCGGCGGTCGATCTCCGCCCGCGGCAGCTTCCTGAGCTTCAAGCCGAACGCCATGTTCTTGTAGGCGGACATGTGCGGGTAGAGGGCGTAGTTCTGGAACACCATCGCCACGTCGCGGTTCTTCGGCGGGAGGTCGTTCACGACCCGGCCGCCGATCCGCACTTCGCCCGAGGTAATCGGCTCGAGACCCGCGACCATGCGCAGTGCAGTCGTCTTCCCGCAGCCCGAGGGCCCGACGAGCACGGTGAACTCCCCGTCGGGGATCTGCAGGTCGAGCTCCTTCACCGCGCGTGTTCCGTCCCCGTACACCTTGGTCAGCTGGTGGAGCTCGATCTCCGCCATGGCGGTCGATAACGATACTCCGGTGCTCCGCCGTTTACGATCGGGGCGCTTTGGCAGCGGAGACGGTTCGCCGGCGCAGGCAGGACGTCTTCGAGGAGCAGCGATTCCTCGGAACCCTTCTGATCGCCCCGGCGGTCATCTTCATCATCGTTCTGGTCGGGGCCCCGCTCGTCCTCGCGATCTACCTGAGCCTCACGGACGCGACCGCCGGGTCGCTGACCGGAGAGTTCGTGGGCTTTCGGAACTACCTCGACGCGTGGGAGAGCGAGAACTTCCGTCGGGCCCTGCGGAACACCGTGCTCTTCACCATCGTCTCGCAGCTGATCGTCGTCGTCGGTGCCGGGCTGCTCGCGCACGCGCTCGTCCGGGACTTCCGCGGGAAGTGGTTCTTCCGGTTCCTGGTCATCCTGCCCTGGGCGACGCCGGTCGCTCTCAGCACCGTCGCCTTCCTGTGGATCCTGCACCCGCTCTACAGCGTCCCCAACTGGACGCTGACACACGACATCCTTCCGGGGAGCCACGCCTTCTTCCCGTACAAGGCCGTCAACTGGGCGTTCGCGCGCGAATTCTGGCCGGACGCGATCCAGATCTCGCCGATCGAACCGATCGACCCGCCACAGTGGCTGGGAGAGCCCAACCTGGCGATGGCCGCGATCATCTTCGTCCACGCGTGGCGGATCCTCCCGTTCGCGACCGTGATCTTCATTGCCGGCCTCGCCTCGATGCCGCCCGAGATCGACGACGCGGCGCTCGTGGACGGCGCGACCGGCTTGAAGAAGTTCTGGTACGTGACGCTGCCGCTGCAGCTCCCGATCGCGACCGTCGCGGTGTTGTTCGGCATCGTCTTCACCGCCACCGACATGACCGTCGTCTACGTGCTCACGCACGGCGGTCCGTTCAACAGCACGCACGTGCTGACCACCTGGGCCTTCGACACCGGCATCAACGGCGGCGCGCTGGGTGAAGGCGCCGCGATCTCGCTCTACCTCTTGCCCGCACTCGCGCTGATCGCGATCCTCATGCTGCGCTTCGCCCGGCGGGTGGAAGTCACGTGAACCGCCGCCGCGAGACGCTGACGAGCTACCTCGTCGTGGCGCCGTTCGCGATCGTCCTCGCCTTCCCCTTCTACTGGATGCTGATGACCGCGCTGCGCGCCGACAACGACCTCTACAACGTGGACGTCGTCCCGTACAAGTTCAACGCGGGCTCTCCGACGAGCGCGAACTTTCGGTTCCTCTTCGAGCAGACCGAATACGGCCGGTGGCTTGCCAACACGGCGCTTGTCGGCGTCGCCGTGGTCGCGATCACCCTCGTGCTCTCGCTGCCGGCGGCGTATGCGCTCGCACGTCTGTCGGGCAGCTGGGGCCAGTCGATCGGCGTCGCGATCTTCCTCACCTACCTCGTCCCTCCGACGCTGCTCTTCCTGCCGCTGAACAGGGTCGTCGCCGAGCTCGATCTCCACGACCGGCTCTGGTCGCTCGTCCTGGTCTACCCGTCGTTCACCGTCCCCTTCTCGACGTGGCTCCTGATGGGGTTCTTCAAGACGATCCCGGCCGAGCTCGAGGACGCGGCCCTCGTGGACGGCGCCTCGCGGATCGGAGCCCTGGTCCGCGTCGTCCTTCCGCTGTCGGTCCCCGGGATCCTGACCGTCGTGATCTTCTCGTTCTCGCTCGTCGTCAACGAGTTCGTCTACGCGATCACGTTCATCTCGAGCAGCGAAGCGCGAACCGTCTCCGCCGGCGTGCCGACGGAGCTAATCCGCGGCGACGTCTTCTACTGGGGCGCCTTGATGGCGGCGACGCTGATCCCAGCCATCCCGCTCGCCCTCTTCTACAACGTCTTCCTGAACAGGTTCATCGCGGGCTTCAGGGGCGGGGCCTTCCGTTGACGCCAAGTTCCGAAAAGTACGAGAATGCCGCGAACCCAGGAAAAGGAGGTGAGATCAGTGAAGGACCGTCGTGAGCGAGTCGAGATCACGAAGGTCCACGACGAGCTCACGAGACGCGAGCTGATCCGCCGCGCAGGTATCGGCGCCATCGTGCTCGTCTACGGAGGCAGCGGCGTAAAGACGGCCGTCGCCGGCGTGCCGAAGTACCGGCACAAGGAGCTGGCGGGAACCCTCCGGATCATGCAGTGGAGCCACTTCGTCCCTGCCTACGACCGCTGGTTCGACAACGTCTACGTCAAGCGGTGGGGCCAGGCGAACGACACCGAGGTCAAGGTCGACCACGTGAACCTGGCCGAGCTGCCGTCGAGAGCGGCGGCGGAGGTCGCGGCCCGTAGCGGCCACGATCTGTTCCAGTTCCTCGCGCCGCCGGCGCAGCACGAGGACAACGTGATCGCGCTGAACGACGTCGTGCAGCAGGTCCAGAGGAAGGTCGGCAAGATCAGCGCCGTCGGCCGCAAGAGCACCTACAACCCGCGGACGAAGAAGTACTTCGCCTTCGCGGACAACTACGTCCCGGATCCGATCCACTACCGGACGGATTACTGGGGCGAAACCGGCCTCAAGCCGACGAGCTGGGAGAACATCCGCAAGGCCGCTCCCAAGTTGAAGGCGATCGGTCACCCCATCGGGATCGGGATGTCGAACGAGCTCGACTCGAACATGGCCCTGATCGCGCTGCTCCAGAACTACGGAGCCTTCATCCAGAACCGCGAGGGCCGGGTGACGATCAAGAGCAAGGGCACGCTCGAAGCGCTGAAGGTCATGCGCGACATCTACAAGCGCGGAATGACGAGCGAGGTCTTCGCCTGGACGGCGTCGTCCAACAACGACGCGTTCCTCGCGGGGCGCCTGTCACTGGCGTTGAACGCGATCTCGATCGCGCGCAGCGCCGAGCTCCGGAACCTTCCGTTCAACCGGAACATCGGCATCCTCCCGATCGCCAAGGGGCCGGCCCCGAGGATGGGGCTCGAACACGTCATGGGCGTCTACGTGATCTGGAAGTTCGCCCAGAACAAGAGGGCAGCGAAGAAGTTCCTGGTGGACATCGGCACCAAGTACACCGGGCACTTCCTGAACAGCTACTTCTACAACTTCCCCGCGTTCCCACGGTCGGTGACGAACATCAGGAAGCGACTGGCCAAGCAAACCGACTATCCGAACGAGTTCACGGGGCGCTACGTCATCCTCGACGACATCTCGAGGAAGTGGACGACGAACGTCGGCTATCCGGGCTACTCGAACGCGGCGGTCGACGAGGTCTTCGGCAAGTCCCTGATCCCGCAGATGTTCGCGCGGGTCGCCAGGGACGACATGACGCCCGACGAAGCGATGCTGGCAGCACACCGCGAGATCTCGTTCATCTTCAACAAGTGGAGGCGGCGGAAGAAGATCTGACGCACAGCGCGGGGCCGCCTCCGGGCGGCCTCCGCCTAGTTCACGTCTTCGTCGCCGCCGACGGCGAACTGATCCGGCGAGACGTCGTCGAGGAACTTCCGGAACTCGTCGACGACCTCCTCGTCGTTGGGCTCCTCGCCCTCGAACTCGATCGCCGACTCTTCGATCACGTGCTCGGCGGCGTAGATCGGGACCTCGGAGCGGACCGCGATCGCGATGGCGTCCGACGGCCGCGAGTCGATCTCGAGCTCGGAGCCGTTCTGCTGAACCGTGATGCTCGCGTAGAAGGTGTTGTCGCGCAGTTCCGTGACGGTGATGCGGAGGACCTCTGCATCGAGCTGCTCGAGCATGTCCGTCAGCAGGTCGTGGGTCATCGGGCGCGGGGTGGAGGCGCCCTGGAGCTTCATCAGGATCGCGGCCGCCTCGGCATGGCCGATCCAGATCGGTAGGAACCGATTCCCGTCGGCAGTCTTGAGGAGGACGATCGGCTGCTTGCCGACGAGATCGAAGCTGACCCCATAGATAACCATCTCGTACATGGGCGACCTCCCCTGATGTTAGCGCCGGGCTCGATTCGCAAACCGTTCGCTACCATCGTGCCGCTGCGGGCGATTAGCTCAGTTGGTTAGAGCGCCGCTCTGATAAGGCGGAGGTCCCTGGTTCGAATCCAGGATCGCCCATCACCCAGTGATGGCCGCGCAGGGCCGAAAGGCCCAAGCGGACTGGGGAAGGGGGTCTGGGGAAACCGGGAGGTTGCCCCAGCTACCCGGCACCAAGCTCGCCCCGGCACAATCCTCGCCCCTGCAGGGCTCCGACTAGTGCAGCCGCACGGTGTTCCGCAGGTAATCCGCCACGGCCAGCAGAAACGCCTGATCCTGCGCGAGCTCGGCCACGGTGCCCTTCGTGTGGTCGTCGAGCTCCTCGTCGTGGCGAAGCTCGGTCAGGAAAGGCTCGAGCTTGCCCTCTTGCGAGAGGACGGCCATCCGGAGGAAGAGGGCGCGCGCGTCCTCGTCCTGGGAGATGGCTTCGAGCCACTCGATGTCCTGCTGGTACAGACCGAGCATCAGGACCCAAACGGCCGAGCTTGCCCGCTGGGTACGGGTGTCTACGCCGTGGCCGCTTTTTCGAGAGCTTCAGCCAACTCCGCGAGCTCGACCTCGTCGGCGAACTCGATCTCGAGCCGCCCGCCGCGGATCCGCGCGGCGCGTCCCGTCAGCCGCTCCGCCGCGACCTTGACCCGGTCGGCGAGCAGGGGATCGAGCGGCGCCGCCGCCTTGCGCGGTTTGCGTCTCGCGCCCGACCAGCGGGCCGCCCGTTCGGCCTCGCGGACCGACAGCCCGCGGCGGACGATCTCGCGCGCGAGCCGACGCCGCCCGTCGTGGTCGGGAACGGCGAGGACGGCGCGGGCGTGTCCCTCGGTCAGCTCGCCGCGCTCCAACATCGCGAGGACGTCCTCGGGGAGGTCGAGCAGGCGCATCCGGTTCGAGACCGCCGGCTTCGACCGGCCCACGCGCTCCGCGATCTCGCCCAGGCCGAGGCTGAACTCGTCGACGAGCAGCGCGTACGCGCGCGCCTCCTCGACGGGCGTCAGCTGTTCCCGCGCCACGTTCTCCACCAGCCCGAGGAGGAGGGCGTCGCGGTCGCCCGTCTCCCGGACGAGGGCGGGGATCGTCTCGAGCCCCGCCTCACGGGCAGCGCGCCAGCGTCGCTCGCCCGCGATCAGCTCGTAGCCACCCGCTGCACGTGACCGGACGACGACCGGCTGGACGAGGCCCTGGGAGCGCACCGACTCGGCGAGGGCGGCGGTCGTCTCGTGGTCGAAGCGCCGCCGCGGCTGTTTCGGATTCGGGTGGACGTGGTCGACGGGAAGCTGCGCGAGCTCGGTCGCCGGCGCGCCGCCGATCAGGACCTCGAGCCCGCGGCCGAGGCCGCGCCGGGCCGGGCTAGTTCCGCTCGACAAGCTCCATCGCCACCTTCCAGTACGCATCGGCGCCGGCGGACCGGCGGTCGTAGGCAATCACGGGGAGGCCGTGGCTGGGCGCCTCGGCGATTCGCACCGACCGCGGCACGTGGGTCTTGAAGAGCAACGGGCCGAAGTGGCGCTCGAGCTCGGACGAAACGTCGGCGGCAAGGCGAGTCCGGCCATCGACCATCGTCAGGAGCAACCCGGCCAGTGTGAGGCGCGGGTTGAGCCGGGCGCGGACCGCCTCGATCGAGCCGAGGATCTGCGCGACGCCCTCGAGTGCGTAGTACTCCGCCTGGACCGGGACGAGCACGCGATCGGCGGCGGCAAGCGCATTGACGGTCAGCGGTCCGAGCGACGGGGGGCAGTCGAGGAACACATAGCGGTACTTGCCGGCGGCCGGCCGGAGCGCGTCGGCCAGGTAGTGCTCGGCGTCCTGGCGCAGCGCCAGCGAGGCGGCCGCACCGGCGAGGTCCGGCCTCGCCGGGATCAGCTCGAGGTTCTGAAAGCGCGTGCCCGAGGCGAGGTCACTCGCCGACGCGCCGTCGAGCAGGTCGAAGCTGGACGTACCGTTTGCGCGCTCGCCGAGGCCGGAGGTGGCATTCGCCTGGGGATCCAGGTCGACGAGCAGCGTCGGCTCCCCGGCCTCGGCGAGGCAGGCGGCGAGGTTGACGGCGGTCGTCGTCTTACCGACGCCGCCCTTCTGGTTCGCGAGCGCGTAGATGGCCACGCACTGTCAAGCTACTCAGGCCAACGGACGTTTCCGGGCGATTCCCGGGCGTCGTGGAAAGCCGTCCGGGGTCGGCTCGACCTTCGGGATCACGAGCAGGCCCCCACGGTTCTCGGGAGTCCCGCCTCCGACCTGCTCCGCCACCCGCGCGACGCGGTGCAGCTCCGCCGAGGGGCCGATCCAGAGCACGACGGCGCCGCCGGGGCGAACCAGCGGAAGCGTCCACTCGGCCGCCACGGGCGGCGGAGCCAGTGCCTTCGCGACGGCCACCCCGTACATGTCCGTTGGCTGTTCCTCGGCCCGGCCCCAGATCACCTCGAGGTTGGGGAGGCCCTCCTTCCAGCGCCACAGGAACTCGACCTTGCGCCGCTCGGCTTCAAGCAGCGTCACCTGTCGATCAGGGAGTGAGGCAGCGAGCGGAATTCCGGGAGCCCCGCCCCCGGAGCCGACGTCGACGATCGCGCCTTCGTACTCGCCCACCACATCGACCCCGCGGAGGCTGTCCTCTAATAGCACCCGCCGCGCCTCGTCTTTTTCTGCGATCGCCGTCAGCCCTGGCGTATCCAGGACCTGCTCCAGCCAGAGATCAAGAAGCAGGGAGGACAACGACGAAGCGGTTCGGCTCCGTGCCCTCGCTCGTCGTCTCGACGCCGTCCCGGCCCTGGAGGCTCAGATGGACGATCTTCCGCTCCACGGCCGTCATCGGCTCGAGCTCAACGCGCTCGCCGGTCCGCTCGGCCTGCTCTGCGGCGCCGGCGGCAAGGGCCGTCAAGGTCGACTCGCGGCGGGCGCGATACCCGGCGGCGTCGACGACCACGGATACCCCGGCTCCGTCCCGGGCCAGAATCGCGTTGCAGAGGTACTGGATCGCGTCGATCGTCTGCCCGTGGCGGCCGATCAGCAGGCCGAGGTCGCGCCCCGCGCACGTCGCGACCAGGGTGTCGCCGTCCTCCACGATCTCCACGCGGCAGGAGATCCCGATCGCGGCGGCGGTGCGGGCGATCACCTCGCGGACGAGCGCCGCGGGCTCCGACTCGTCGTGCGCCGACGGAGAGGCCGACACGCTGTCGGCCGAGACGGTCGCGACCACACGGGCCGGCGAGTAGCCGACGCCGAGGATCCCGCGCTCGCCCTCCGCAACGACCTGGAAGCGAACACTGGACTTGTCAATCGCCGGGTCGAGCTTCTCGAGCTCGCGGAGCGCGGCCCACTTCGCCTCGCCGACGGTCTCACCCTCCGCCTCGACGCGAAGATCCTCACTCACCGCCGGGCCCGCTTCTTCTTCCGCTTCACCTTCCGTGGACCGGCTTGCTTCTGCTCCTGCTCCGGCTGCTCGTCGATCGCTGCGGCGCCGTCGGTGCCCTCCCCGGGCGCGCTCTCCGCCTTCCGAGGTGTGCGCGAGCTGCGCTTGGCCGGGACCTGCTGCATCTTCGCCCGCAGCCGCCGCGTCACGAGCCCCTGCCCGACCGTCCACAGGTTCGTGGTCATCCAGTAGAGGAGCAGCCCGACCGGGAAGGTCGCGCCGCCCGGCGGGTTGATGATGAAGAGGCCGAAGACGAGCGGGAGCGCCAGGAAGATGTAGCGCTGCGCCTGGCTCGTCGTCGCCATCGGCATGAACCAGGTCGACGCGACCTGACTCGCGAGATAGACCGCGAGCAGCACGTAGCCCGACCAGTGGTCGCCGATGTTCGCCGTGATGTCGGGGACGAAGTTGAGCCAGTCGAGTGCCGACGCCGGGTATTTCGGATAGATGTCGTCGTCGAAGTGCCGCAGGACGAAGTAGAGCGCGAAAAAGATCGGGATCTGCGGCAGGATCGGGAGGCACGAGGAGGCCGGGTTGATCTGGTTCTCCCGGTAGAACTTCATCAACTCCTCGTTTTGCTTCTTGCGGTCCGCCTTGTAGCGCTTCTGGATCGCCTTCATCTCCGGCAGGTGCTCCTGCATCCGCTGCATCGAGTGGATCTGCCGGACGGTCAGGGGGACGAGCAGCATCCGCACGCAGATCGTCAGCGCGATGATCGACCACGCCCAGGAGAGGCCGAACGTCGTGTGGAACTCCTCGAGCGCCCACGTGAGCAGGTCCTCGAGCGGACTGAGGATGCTGAGCTCGATCACCGGAAGAGCCTCCGGTCCTCGGGGTAGTCCACCCCACCGTGGCTCCAGGGGTTACAGCGCAGGAGACGCCACCCCGCCAGGATCGAGCCACGGACCAGGCCGTAGTGACGAATCGCATCGATCGCGTACTGCGAGCAGGACGGGTGGTACTTACAGGTCGCCGGGAAGAAGGCGCCGAGCGTGTAGCGGTAGAGGTAGACCCCGCCGATCCCGACGTACTTCACGCGCTCGCCTTTCCGAGGATCTCCTCCACCCGCTCCTTCAGCCACTCCGCGTCGCGGCTCTCCGCCTCCGCGAGCGGCTGCCGCACGAGCAGCACGTAGTCGGTGCCGGCCGGGATCTCCGGCAGGAGCTCACGCCAAACCTCGCGAAGGCGGCGCTTGATCCGGTTGCGTACGACGGCGCCGCCGATCTTCTTCGGCACGGCGATCCCGAGCCGGGTCTCATCCTCCTCTTCCCCGTTCCGGTCGAAGCGGTAGAGCACGAGGAAGCGCGTCGACACGGAGCGGCCGTGCCGGTAGACGGCATCGAAGTCGCGCGAACGAGACAGGCGGTTGCGGCGCTGCACCGGGGTCGAAATCGCGTTCCGTGTTACGCCGAAAGGCGCTTGCGGCCGCGCGCCCTGCGCCGCTTCAGGATCGCCCGACCGGCCCGGGTGGACATGCGCGCGCGGAAGCCGTGGCGACGCTTCCGCCGTCGGACGTTGGGCTGATAGGTGCGCTTCATAGGAGGGTGAGAAAGACGTCGTGTTGGGCCCTCGTCGAGAGGGTCGCGCCAGTATAGAGAGCGTTTCCTAACACAGGCTTTTCCACAACGGCTGCGCGAGCACCGCTGCCGAAAAATCTCCTGCGTCGAGCGTGTTTTCCTTACTGAATACACTCTCGCCGACGGGCTTCTCCACAGCTGTGGAGGACGCTGGGGAAGGGGAGAAAACGCCTGCAAATTGGGCACTTCCTCGACTTCACGACAGGTCGCTGGAGGGCATTGTTCGCGCTCGAAGACGCTGCTATGCTCGCCCTCTTTCCGGCTCGTCGAGAGGAGCATCCCCCTAAGCGTGGAGCACCAGCAGTTGCTCACAGCAGAGGACCTGTGGACCGAGGTTTCGCAGCGACTGCGGAGTGCGCTCAACGAGTCGACCTACCGCACGTGGTTCTCGGAAGTCGCGGGTGCGGAGCTCTCGGACGACTCCTTCGTCCTCCGCGTGCCGAACGACTTTGCACGTGAGTGGATCGAGGGTCACTTCCTCGGCCTGATCGACGCGGCTGTCCGTGATTCCGTCGGCGACGAGCGGCGGATCGTACTTGCCGTGGTCGAGCCCAACGGGGACGAGAACGTGCTCCCGGAGCCCGTCGTCGCCTCGCGGGTCGAGGGGCTGAACGACAAGTACACGTTCGACTCCTTCGTGATCGGCTCGTCGAACCGGTTCGCACACGCAGCAGCGCTGGCCGTCGCCGAGGCGCCGGCGCAGGCCTACAACCCGCTCTTCATCTACGGCGGCACCGGGCTCGGCAAGACGCACCTGCTCCAGGCGATCGGCCACTACATCGGGGAGCACGCCGGCAACCTCTCGGTCTGTTACGTCACGAGCGAACGCTTCATGAACGACTTCATCAACTCGCTCCGCGACAAGCGGATCGAGGGGTTCAAGCAGCGCTACCGCACCTTCGGCGTGCTCCTGATCGACGACATCCAGTTCCTCGAACACAAGGAGCGGATCCAGGAGGAGTTCTTCCATACCTTCAACACGCTCTACGAGGCCGGGAAGCAGATCGTGATCTCGTCCGACCGGCCGCCACGTCAGATCGCGACGCTCGAGCAGCGGCTCCGCTCACGCTTCGA
The DNA here is from genome assembly GCA_035535195.1 of Gaiellaceae bacterium. Taxonomy (GTDB): domain Bacteria; phylum Actinomycetota; class Thermoleophilia; order Gaiellales; family Gaiellaceae; genus JACDAN01. The sequence continues at coordinate 41,548 of DATLQK010000068.1, forward strand.
GTGGGGGCTGATGACGGACATCCAGCCGCCCGACCTCGAAACAAGGATCGCGATCCTCCAGAAGAAGGCTCGGACGGACGGCATCCAGGTGGCTGACACCGAGCTGATGACATTCATCGCCGGACGTGTCTCGACGAACATCCGGGAGCTCGAGGGCGCGCTCACGCGCGTCGTCGCCTTCTCGTCGCTCACCGGCCGGCCGATGACGATCGAGCTCGCGCAGGACGTCCTGCGCGACGTGTTCCCACAAGGCGAGGCCGCCCAGGTCTCGATCGACCGGATCCAGGACGAGGTCTCGGACCGGTTCGGCCTCTCGAAAGAGGAGCTGATCGGCGACAAGCGCTCGCAGAACATCGTGTATCCACGCCAGGTCGCGATGTACCTCTCACGCGAGCTCACGGACTCCTCGCTCCCCAAGATCGGCCGGCACTTCGGCGGCCGCGACCACACCACGGTCATCCACGCAACCTCCAAGATCGCGCGTCTGATCCGCGAGGATCGCTCTGTGTACAACCTTGTGCAAGAGCTGACCGCGCGCGTCAAGCACGCAGGCTGATTCTGTGGAGACCTCGACCATCCTCACGACGCCCTGTGCACAGCGTCCCGTCGTCCCCAGTGCGCGTCCCCAGGCAGAACCCGCTCAGGAAGCCACAGCACGCCGTCTTCCCCGCCTTCCACACTCTCTAGGACTACTACTAAGGAATCTCTAGATGATTGAAGCTGAAGCTGTGGCGTCCGGAGCTGCACTCAAGATCACCTGCCCCCGAGACGAGCTGATCCGCCAGCTCTCGATCGTCTCGCGTGCAGCGTCCGCCCGTACGACCGTCCAGGTCCTCGCCGGCATCCTGCTCCGCTCGGAGGCCGGGAAGCTCGAGCTCGCTGCGACGGACATGGAGATCTCGATGCGAACGTCTCTCGAGTGCGACGTGGAGAGCGAGGGCGCCGTCGTCGTCCCCGGGAAGCTCCTCGTCGACCTCGTACGCCTCCTGCCCGCCGAGGAGGTGTCGCTGGAGCATCGCCAGGGGGAAGGAGTGCTGGAGATCGTTTCCGGCTCGGCGGACTACCGGATCCACACCTACAACGCGGAGGACTTCCCGCGGCTGCCCGAGACGGCCGGCACGGAGATGATGGCGATCGACGCCAACGCGGTGCTCGAGACGGCCGCGAAGGTCAGTCGCGCCGCCTCACGCGACGAGTCGCGGCCGGTGCTCACCGGCATTCTCGTCCGCTTCGAGGGCGAGAAGCTCGTGATGGCGGCGACGGACTCGTACCGCCTCGCCGTCAAGGAGACGTCGATGTCGGCACCGGGGCCAGAGCTCGACGCGATCGTCCCGGCGCGCGCGCTCCTCGAAGTCGGACGCGTCGCGCAGGGTGCGGACGAGCTGCAGCTTGGCGTACAGGAGAACCAGGTGCTCTTCGCCAGCGACGGCGTGCTGCTCACGACCCGCCGGATCGAGGGCCAGTTCCCCAACTATCGCCAGCTGCTGCCGGAGTCGTTCGACCACGAGGTGACCGTCAACCGCGAGGAGCTCCTCGATGTCGTGCGGCGGGTCGCCGTCCTCGCGCAGCGCAACGCGCCGTTGCGGCTGCGCTTCGCCGAGGGAGAGCTCACGGTCTCCGCCCAGACGCAGGATGTCGGTGAGGGCAAGGAGTCGCTGCCCGCGGGGTTCAGCGGCGAGGTGCTCGAGATCGGCTTCAATCCCGACTTCCTCCGCGACGGGGTGGAGTCGGCGGACGGAGACGACCTTCGCCTGAAGCTGATCAGCCCGCTGCGCCCGGCGGTCCTGCAGGGCGAAGGCGACGACTTCTCCTACCTGATCATGCCGATCCGGCTCGCCGGCTAGCTCGGGCTGATCGTCAGGAACCTCGCGTTACGAGACTTCCGCTCCTATGAACGCCTGGAACTGGAACTGGAGCCGGGGATTGTGCTTGCCGTGGGCCCGAACGGCGCCGGCAAGACGAACCTGCTCGAGAGCCTCCACCTCGCCGCACAGGGCTTCTCGCCCCGGACGCGCTCGGACGCCCAGCTGATCCGCTTCGGCTCGGAGGGCGCGCGAGTCGCGGCCGAGGGTCGCCACGGCGCGTCGCCTGTCGCCGTCGAGGTGACGCTGCGGCTGCGGGAGGCCAAGCGGGCGCGACTGAACGGCGCGCCGCTCCGCGCCGCCGAGGAGCTGCGCTCCCGCCTGCCGACGCTCGTGTTCACCCCCGACCGCCTGGCCGTTGTGAAGGCGGGACCGGCAGTCCGCCGCGCCTACTTCGACCGGTCACTCGCGCGCCTGTTCCCGAGCCGCGCCTCGATCCCGACCGAGTACGCGTCCGCGCTCGCACAGCGGAACGGGGCTTTGCGGCGGCTCGCTGCCGGCTACTCCTCCGCCGAGGCGCTCGCGCCTTGGACGGAGCGGGTCGCACAGCTCGGCGCCGAACTGGTGGC
>DATLQK010000069.1:0-17655 GCA_035535195.1 Gaiellaceae bacterium
GACCGCGTAACAGTGGCCAGCACCACATCGTTCAGGAACTAGCGCGGTTTGGTAGCGGGACGGTAGAACGGGGCCGTCCCATCGTCCGCGGCACCTTGGGAAAATCGCGGCACACCAGCAGTTTCTAAAGTGGAGCTAGCCTGACTCGAACCGGCGACCTCCTGGGTGCGATCCAGGCGCTCTCCCAGCTGAGCTATAGCCCCGCGAGCGATTCAGTGTAGCCGCGTCACTCGCCGGTCTCGCTTGCCAACTCCTGCCGCACGCGTTGCCGTGAGCCGGCGTAGCGGCGTCCTTCCAGGACGATCAACCCCCAGAGGACGCCGCCCAGCGCCGCGACGATCGCGAGCGCGGGAACCTGCGTCGCCACCGGGATCAGGGCGACGAGCAGGACGCCCGCGACGAGCCGGTGGTTGTTCACGGAGTGGACGTTCCGGTAACGGTGAGCAACGAGCGCGAGCAAGTACAGCGCGGCGCCGCCGAGTAGCGCGGAAGCGATCATGACGTCGAGCTCGCCGCCGACATCGGAGAGCGTCTTCTTCATCCCCAGAGCGACGACCACGATGCCCGCGACCATCGGGAAGTGAATGTAGGAGTAGACGTCGCGGGCTCGCTCGTTTCGCTCCCGCCCCGGCGGCAGCTCGGACAGGTTCCGCTCCGCTAGGTAGGCGACGACGTCGAAGTAGAGCCACCAGAAGGCTGCCGCCACCGCGACGCCGAGGATCGCCGCTGCCACGACGCCCGCGTCAACGACGTGTCCGGCCCCCACGCCGATCGCGACGATGGACTCCCCGAGGGCGATGATGATGATCAGCCCGTGGCGCTCCGCGAAGTGGCTGGGGTGCTCGAGGCTCCAGCCTTCCGCGCCGAACAGGTAGGGCTCGCCAAGGTCGAGGACGAGCGCCAGCACCCAGATCGCGCCCTGGAGCCAGCCGTCAGTGGCGGAGGCGACAAGCAGGAGACCGACTCCGAGCCCCGTCCCACCCGCGAGCCCGAGCACGGAACGTCGCAACGCGGGATCGTCCCTGCTCGCGAGGACGAAGAGCGCGATCTGCGAAAAGCGCACGACGCCGTAGGCGCAGGCGAAGACGAGCGCGTCGTCGCCGAAGACGTCGGGCACGCACAACGCCGCGACGAGCAACGCGGCAGTCGCCCCGAACATGACGAGCCGCACCGCGCCCTCCTCTGGGTCGACGACGCTCGTCAGCCACGCGTAGCCGACCCAGGACCACCAGAGGACGCCGAGCACGAGCAGCCCCTTGGCGAGACCTTCCCAGGTCGGCTCCGACGCCATCAGCGACGTGCACTGCGTCAGAGCGAGCACGAACACGAGGTCGAAGAAAAGCTCGAGGGGGGTGACCCGCTCGCTGACGCGCCTCGTCGTCGTCAGTCGTGCCTGCCGCTCTCGGTACTCGGCGCTCACCGAATCGATCTTCGCAGGCTTGTTGCCCCTGCCCGGGCGCGCTAGGAGAAGAGCGTCAGCTCCGGCTCGCGGAGGCCGCGCAGGACGTCGAGGTCGACCGCAACGCAGCGGATGCCGCGGGCGGTCGCGAGCGCCACGGCCTGGGGCTTGAGCACCTGCGCCGCGAGGATTCCGCGGCAGGCCGCCTTCGCCGAGTCGACCCGGATGCACTCGAGGTACCGGGAGAGCTGCTCGACGGCCTCGATCGTCCCGACCCGCTTGATCTCGACCGCGACCCAGCCGTCTTCCTCGTCGCGGCACATGAGGTCGACGGGGCCCACCTCGGTCGCCCACTCCCGCCGAACCAGGCGGAGCGACTCGCCGAGAGCCGTCGGATCCGCGGCGAGCGCCTCCTGCAGGTCGCGCTCCACGCCGTCCTTCTCGAGCTCGGCCGCCTCCCCCATCTCGTGCTCCACGTCGCTGAGCACCTCGAGCAGGCGGATCTCGAGCCGGTCCTCCGACTTGCCGGCGCGCTTCCGTACGACGAGGACGTCGCCGCAGTCCTCGATCACCGTCGGCGGGGTCATCCAGTTGAGCGGCTTGTACCCGCCGGCGTCGGCGTGAATGAGCACGGATCCGTCCGCCTTCAGCATCAGCAGGCGGGTGGACTCCGGCAGGTGGGCGGAGAGCCGGCCGGTGTAGGTCACCTCGCAGCGGGCGACGATCAGACGCATCGGCCGACCGTATCGGCCCTTTCGGACGTGTCCGCTAGCGTCGCGCCGTGGGCGATCGAGTCCTCTCGCAGGCGGAGCTGAAGCGCGCGCTGCTCGCCCGTCAGCTGCTGCTCGGCCGCGCCCGACTCTCGATTCCTCGGGCGCTCGAGCGGATGGGCGGCCTCCAGGCCCAGTACGCGCCGTCGATGTACATCGGCCTCTGGTCGCGACTCGAGGGGCTCGAGCGGGATGCCGTCACGCGCGCGCTCGAGCGCCGGTCCGTCGTCCAGGCGACCCTGATGCGTGCGACGATCCACCTCGTCTCTCGGGCCGACTACTGGCCGCTCGAGCTCGCGATCGCCGACGGGCGCCGGGGGTGGTGGGAGCGGGTGCACCGGCACCAAGAGCCGGCCCAGATGTGGCGTTCGGCGACAAAGCTGCGGCGCGCGCTGGCCGAACAGCCGCTCCGCCGCAAGGAGATCGAGCAGCTGATCGGCCGTGACGGCACCCTGGGTGTCGGAACCTATCTCTCGCTCGTGCGCGTTCCGCCCTCCGGCACCTGGGACCAGCGGCGCGCCGACCTCTATGCCGCGGCGGAGGACTGGGTGGGGCAGCCCGAGGTCGGAAAGACGGAAGCTCTCGTCCATCTGATCCGCCGCTATCTCGGCGCGTTCGGGCCGGCGCCCAAAACCGACATCGCCGACTGGGGCGGGCTGAACGTCAGCGAGGTGTCGGCAGGGCTGGAAGGGCTCACCCTACGGCGCTTCCGGGACGAGGCCGGGAGGGAGCTCGTCGACCTGCCGCGGGCGCCGTTTCCCCCGGCGGACACGCCTGCGCCGCCGCGCTTCCTGCCCGTCTGGGACGCCACGCTGCTCGTCCACGCCCGCCGCACGGGGATCCTCCCCGAGGAGTACCGGCCGCTGATTTTCAACACGAAGACGCCGAACTCGTTCAACACGTTCCTGGTCGACGGCAAGGTGGCGGGCACCTGGCGCTACGAGGGCGGGAAGGTGGCCCTCAGCCCGTTCGAGGGCGTGCCGCGGGCGGTGCGACAGGAGCTCGACGACGAGGCACGGCGCCTTGCCGCCTTTCACCGTTAGGGCGCTCAGCCGCGCCACCCTCGCGCGCCAGCTCCTGCTGGAGCGCGCGCGCCTGTCGGTGCCTGCGGCGGTCGAACGGCTCGGCGCGATGCAGGCGCAGTGGCCGCCGGCGCCGTACGTCGGGCTCTGGTCCCGGCTCGAGAGCTTCCACCACGACCAGTTGACGCGGGCGCTGGAGCGCAGGCGCGTCACCCGGTCGACGCTGTTCCGCATGACCGTTCACCTCGTCTCCGCCAAGGATCAGCCTGCGTTCGCGCGGCTCGTGCACGACCAGTGGCGGGAGGACTTCGAGCGCGGTGGCCTGCGAGTGGACGAGCTCGAACGCCGGATCGAGCGGCTCGCCGACGACGGCCCCTTCACCTACGCCGACCTCAACGCCATCCTGCCGGAGCTCGAGCCGCGCGGGTTTCTCGTCAGGTGCGTGACGCCGCTCGTCCACGTCCCGCCGTCCGGCACGTGGGGCCGGGTGCGGATCAAGCTGACGACGGCGGAGCGGTGGCTCGGCGTGCCGATGCCGCCCGCGCGGGAGGCCGCCGAGCGCGTGATCCGCAGCTACCTCCGCGCCTTCGGTCCGGCAAGTCGCGCCGACCTGCTCCAGTTCTCCGGCCTGCGGGTGTCGGCCCTCGACCCCGCGCTCGAGGCGCTGCAGCCGTCGCTCCGCCGGCTCGAGGCGGAGGACGGCCGGGAGCTCCTCGACCTGCCGCGGGCGCCTCGGCCCGACCCGACGATCCCCGCTCCGGTCCGGTTCCTGCCGCCGTTCGATGCGATCGTGCTCTCACACCGTGACCGGACCCGGGTGCTCCCCGAGGACTACCGGCCGAGCGTGATCCGCGGCGGTGACGTCCGGCCGACCTTCCTGGTCGACGGCTTCGTCGCCGGCGAGTGGCGGCGCCAGGACGGCAAGGTGAAGGTCGAGCCCTATGCACCGCTTCCGCCCCGCGTCCGCCGAGAGGTCGACGGCGAGGCCCGGCGCCTCGCCGCCTTCCTCGACTTCTCCTAGGGCTGGTACTGCTGGAAGAGGACGACCGCCGGGTTCGGGTAGCGCTCGCCGATCTGGAGCCACCAGCCGGCGTCGGGCTCGAAGATCCGGCGGTGCTTCGGATTCCGCCCGTTCACGATTTGTGCGAGCTCGTCGGTGGAGATCGTCGTGTGCTCTGCGGGGCCCGTGAGCAGCGCGACCTGCGCGTCGGACAGGACCACGAAGGTCAGCAGGCGATGGCCTTCGTCGACTGTGACGTAGTCGTTGGGAACGTCGCTCGAGCCGGTGCTCTCCAGCGCCGCGTGCTGCGCCGCGACACCCGTGAGCCACCACTCCGGGTCGAGCCGGAGCTCGTACTTGCCCGGTGCGGTCTCGGCCATCGACCGGATGTGGCCGTAGAACACGCTCGAAGGACGCGCGGGCGCGGGCGCGGAGGCGGCCGGCGAGCGCTCGGGCGAGGACGTGACGGCGACGATTGCGGCGGCGGTTGCGCCGGCGGCGAGGACGAGGAGCAGGTACTTCATCGTGGGCCTCCTTCGGGTTGACCCCCGCAGGGTCGGCCGCGCGGCTGAAGAGGCGCTGAAGCGCGGCTGAAAGGCCGCCGCCGCACCTGCGATCATCGCTTGCGTGGCCGAGTTCTTCGTCCTCGGGCCGCTCGAGGCGGTCGTCGAGGGACGCCCGCTCCAGCTGCAGGCCGAGAAGCCGCGCGCGCTCCTCGCACTCCTGCTGCTTCGCCGGAACCGAGTCGTGCCTGTGTCGGCGCTGATCGACGAGCTCTGGGGCGACGTCCCGCCGGAGACCGCCACGTCCGCGCTCCAGGTCTACGTCTCGCAGCTGCGGAAGGCGGTCGGGCCCGATCGGGTGGTGACGAAGGCGCCCGGTTACTCGATTCGGGTCGAGGAGGACGAGCTCGACCTCGAGCGGTTCGAGCGCCTAGTCACCGAGGCTCGTGAGCTGCTCGAGCGGGGCGAGGCAGAGGCCGCAGCGGCGCAGCTGCGTGAGGCGCTCGCGCTGTGGCGAGGCCCGGCGCTCGCCGAGTTTCGCGCCGAGCCGTTCGCGCAGACCGCGGGAGCGCGTCTGGAGGAGACGCGGCTGGAGGCGACCGAGCTTCGGGTCGAGGCCGACCTGGCGCTCGGCCGCGAGACCCGCCTCGTCCCCGAGCTGGAAGAGCTCGTCGGTGCGTCCCCGTACCGGGAGCGCCTTCGCGCGCAGCTGATGCTCGCGCTCTACCGGTCGGGGCGGCAGGCGGAGGCGCTCGATCTCTACCGGCGGACGCGCGACACCTTCGTGGACGAGCTGGGGATCGAGCCGGGGCCGGAGCTGCAGGAGCTCGAGCGCATGATCCTCCATCAGGACGAGGGATTACGGGCTGCGCGGCCGGGTCGTGCCGCGGCGCCCCCTCCGCCGGCACAGCGGAGCCGGCGGCGGCTCCTGGCCCTCGCTGCAGCGGCGGCCGTGGTGATCGCGGCGGTCGCGGTCGCGGCGGTCGCGAGAGACGACGACGGCGGCGCGCAGTCTAGGAGCGACCACGAGCTGCAGACCTTCGTCTCCAGGCTCGAGAACTTCCTGGCGCAGTCCCACGAGGGCCGTAGCGAGATCACGGCGGCGATCGGGGCCGCCTTCGGCTGCAAGCTGCCGCCACACCGGGCAGCCGAGCGCCTCAACCGCGTCCAGCGAAACCGCCAGAGCCTGCTCCAGCAGGTCGCGGCGCTGTCGGTGCCCGACAGCGAGGAGGCACGAAAGGCCTCGGACCTGTTCCAGAAGGCCGAGCAGGCCTCGATCGCCGCCGACTGGCACTACCGCGACTGGCTCCTGGCGCAAGAGCGCTGCGGGCCGCCCGACTCCAGCCCCGAGATCACGGCGGCGCTGGCCGCCGACCGGAGGGCGACGCTCGCGAAGCGGGCGTTCGTCGCCGTGTTCAACCCGCTCGCGCGGCGCGTCGGCGATCCGGTCTGGACCGCGGACCAGTTCTAGGAGGGTTTGTCCTCGACGCCGCGGTAGAAGTCGGCGGCGGCGCGAGGGATCCCGGCCGGCAGGCCGAGCCCCTCACAGGCCTCGGCGATCTCGTCCATCTCGGGCGCCCAGCGCCACGCGCGGTCGACGACGCGCTCCAGGCGATCCGGGCTGACCCCTTCGGCATCGAGCCACGACTCCACCCCGTAGGCCCGCGCGATCGCCCGTGCCTGCCACGTCAGCGCGATCCCGATCTTGTTCCATCCCCCGAAGGCCATCTTGAGGGCCGACGCGGCGCCGACCTTGCCCGGGAGGACGATCGGTTTCACGTCACCCTCGGGGAAGAGCGCCGCGACCCTGTCCGCGCCGTCGCCGGCGAGGTAGAGGTTGATCCCCGACGCCGCGATGATCGAGCCGTCGACGACGCGGGGGCCGAGCTCGGCGATCCGGCGCATCCGCGCCGGCGAGATCGCGTTGGCCTCGACGAAGATCCGCTCGAAGCCGGCGTCGAAGACGCCGCGGGCCACCTTCTCCGCCGCAGCCGGCGGGCAGATCGAGATGATCACGTCGCAGGAGCGGACGAGCTCGTCGACCGAGTCGACGTCGGTGAAGCCGGCGGCGCCTGCTCTCAGCCCGGTCGCATCGCTGCGCCCGTCGCTCGCCCACAGGACGTCGCCGTGCACGGCGCTGCCGACCGCGGCGCCCATCTGTCCGGGATGGAGGAGCCCGACCCGCACGCCTAGCCCCGCTCGACGCGGGAGCCGCCGACGATCGCGTCCCGTCCGTCGGCGAACCGCACCCACGCCTTGCCCTTGCCGTCGTAGTCGGGCGACCAGACGACGAGCGTCGCGTCCTCCCCGGCGACACGGCAGGGCTCGGAGCCCTCGGGATCCACGCCGCGCCAGACGCGGACGAACGGGTTCTGCTCCCACTCGCGGCCAATCGTGGTGTCGTCGGTGTGGCCGGGGTAGACGACGGTCTCGTGGGAGAGCTGCATCAGCACGTCCATCACCGACCGCTTGATCTGCTCGAAGTCGCCGCCGCCGACTGCGTCCTTGAACAGCACGTCGCCCGAGAAGCACGCCTCGCCGTTCACGACGAATGCGACGTGATCGTCCTTGTGCCCGGGGGTTGGGAGCGCGTCGACCCGCAACCCGCCCACCTCGACCGGTCCGGTGACGACCTCCAGGCCCAGCTCGGCCTCGTGCTCCACGTGGTCGGGGTCGGCGTGGGTCCGCAGGACGTGGCTCGGAAGCACGTGCCATCGCTCCACGGCCTCCTGGAGCGGCTCGAGCGGAGCCCCGCTGTCGACGTAAACCGCCGCTCCGCCCTCCTCGTCGGCGACGAGGTAGGCGTTCGAGAGCCAGGACGGATGCATGCTTCGCGCGACGAGCACCGGCGCATAGGGTATGGCCCAGGAAACCGAGGAGGAGGATCAAGTGGCCGGGCTGCTCGAGCGCATGTCGCTGGTGATCAAGTCGAAGCTGAACAGGCTCCTGGACCGGGCCGAGGACCCGTCGGAGACCCTGGACTACTCATACGAGGAGCAGCTGCGGTTGCTCCAGAACGTGAAGCGCGGCGTCGCCGACGTCGTCACGTCGAAGAAACGGCTCCAGCTGCAGGCGGACAAGCTCGAGCAAAGCCTTGTGAAGCTCGACCAGCAGGCGCGCGACGCGATCGCCGCCGGCCGCGAGGACCTCGCCCGCCAGGCGCTCGAGCGCAAGACGCTCGCGCAGCAGCAGCTCCAGGACCTCGACCGGCAGATCCAGCAGCTCGAGCAGCAGCAGGAGAAGCTCGCGGCGTCCGAGAAGCAGCTCTCGGCGAAGATCGAGTCCTTCCGGTCGCAAAAGGAGGTGATCAAGGCGCAGTACTCGGCCGCCGAGGCGCAGGTACACATTGGCGAGGCCGCCACCGGGATCGGCGAGCAGATGGCCGACACCGGGCTCGCGATCCAGCGGGCGAAGGACAAGACGGAGCAGATGCAGGCGCGGGCCGGCGCCGTCGAGGAGCTGATCGAGTCCGGCACGCTCGAGGACTTCACGGCGGGCGACCAGTCGCAGCTCGACCGCGAGCTCGCGCAGATCTCGGCCGGCCAGCAGGTCGACGCCGAGCTCGAGCGGATCAAGGCCGAGGTCGGCGGAGGCTCGACGAAGAAGGAGCTCGAGCAGTGATCGTTCGCTTGATGGGCGAGGGCCAGTTCCGCATCGACGAGGGGCTACGCGCGCAGCTGAACGAGCTCGACGATCAGGCCGTGGCGTCGATCGACGCCGAGGACGAGCCGGCGTTGGACAAGATCCTCGACGAGATGTGGGACCTCGTCCAGGAGCGCGGCGAGCGGCTGCCCGACGAGGAGATCGCCACCTCCGACCTGATCATCCCACCGAGTGACCTGACGCTCGAGGAGACGCGCAAGCTGTTCACGGACGAGGGACTGGTCCCGGACCTTCCGGCACGGTGAGCGCCGGCGGCCTCGTCCACTGGGACGACGTCCAGGCGCACCCTGACGAAGAGGGCCACTTCGCCGCCACCTGGCGCTTCCTCGGCCGTGAAAGCGGAGCGGGCGCGTGGACGGTCAACCGGATCGACATCGTCCCGAACCGCTGGTCGACCCCGGCGCACGTGGAGGACGAGGAGATCTTCTACGTGCTCCGCGGCTCCGGTCTCTCCTGGCAGAACAGCAAGGTGTACGAGGTCCGCGAGGGGGACTGCATCGTCCACCGGGCCGGGAGGGAGGCGCACACGCTGCGGGCGGGAGACGACGGGTTGGACGTGCTCGTCTTCGGCCGGCGCGGCTACGACGGGCACGCGACGCTGCCGCGCGCCGGCGTGACCTGGCTCGGGCGGAGCTGGGTGCAGTCCGGCGAGGGCGGGCATCCGTGGGAGCAGGAGATCGCGGCGGGCGAACCCGAGGTCGGGGAGGCCGGCGAGCGGCCGGGGAACATCGTCAACGTCGACGCCCTCGAGCCCGACGACGAGGGCGACCGGATCCTCGCGACCGAGGCGGGTGCGATGCAGGCGGGCATGCACCAACGGACGCTCGGCCCCGGCGTCGCCGCGGTGCCTGCGCACTGCCACTCCGCCGAGGAGGAGATCTTCGTGATGCTCGACGGAACGGCGACGCTCGAGCTGATCCCCAGCCCGCGAGCGGCCGCCTTCGGCATCGAGGAGGAGCAGCACGAGCTGCGCGCCGGCCACGTCATCTGCCGGCCGGGCGGAACGCGCGTGTCGCATTTCTTCCGCGGCGGCGACGAGGGCGCGGTCATGCTCGTCTGGGGCAGCAAGGACCCGAACGACATCGCCTACTACCCGCGCTCGAACAAGATCAACTTCCGGGGTGTCGGACTGATCGCGCGCCTCGACAACCTCGAGTACTCGGACGGCGAGCCCGAGTTCGGCGGAGAAGCGCTCTAGAGAGCCTCTAGCGTCACGGGCGGCGATGGCAAGCGTCTGGAGGGGGAACAGTGCGATCAGCACGGGCCCCCGATAAGAGCGCGGCCATCGGCGTCAGGCCGCGGCGGAGCCGGGCTTCGCCCGGCGGTAGCCACGGCCGGCGTGACACTAGAGCGGCGCGCCGAAGAGGCCGAACCAGCGGCTGAGCTCGGGCTCGATCGGGAGCTCCTGTTCCAGCTTCGCCTTCAGCTCCAGCTCCTCCGGGTTGTCCCGCTCCTGCCCCTCTCCCGTGGGGACGAACGGCCAGAACGCACCGCGCTTGAAGCCGTAGATCCAGAGCACGGGGCGCTTCCCGCCCTCGAACTTGAACGGCGCGGCGAGGAGCTGCTCGCCGAACCCGCGCGAGGCGAGCTCCGACGCGATCAGGTTCACCGTCGTGACGAGGTCCTCGAAGTCCTTGTCCCGGACGACCAGCCACTCGTAGCCGTAGGAGTCCGTCGACCGCTCCACCTTCGAGCTCGAGTCGCGGGCGGCGACGTCCAGCAGCTCCTGCATCTCGTTCTCCGCCCGGACGAACTCACCGGCCGAGAGGGGCTTGAAGATCACGGCGGCGACGCCGGCGGGCTTCAGGCCGAGCTCGGCGTCCATCGTCACGGCGGCCGCGGGCAGCGCGAAGAGCGCATCCCGCTTCGCCTTCTTCAGGCCCTTGCGCCCGAGGAGCGCGTCGCGCAACCCCACTAGACGTTGACGGGGCGACCCATCTCGCGCGAGATCTCGGAGAGGCGCGCGAGGCGCTTCTCGAGCGGCGGATGGGTCATGAAGAGCTCGGTCGTCGCCTTTTTGACGTTCGTCGGGACGATGAAGAACGCGTTCATCCCCTGGACCTCGCGTAGGTCGCGCTGCGGGATCTGCGTGATGTTGGAGGCGATCCGCTGGAGCGCGCTCATCAGGTTCTCGGGCGCCCCGGTGATGATGGCCGACCCGCGGTCGGCCGCGTACTCGCGGTACCGCGAGATCATCAGGATCAGCACATAGCTGATCACGTAGGTGACCATCGAGACGAGGAACATGATCAGCCAGACCGGAGTGCCGCCGTCGCGGTTCCGGTCGCCGCCGAACATCCCGCCCCAGAGGCCCATCCGCATCAGCAGCGCCGCGACCATCGCGAAGAAGCTCGAGATGGTCATGATCGCGACGTCGCGGTTCCCGATGTGCGAGAGCTCGTGGGCGAGCACGGCCTCGATCTCGGGCTTGTCGAGCCGGTACCAGAGGCCCTCGGTCACCGCGACGACCGAGTGCTTCGGGCTGCGGCCCGTCGCGAACGCGTTCGGGATGTCCGTCGGGATGACCGCGATGCGCGGCTTCGGCAGGTCGGCCATCGCGCAGAGGCGCTCGACCATGTCGTGGAGCTCCGGCGCCTCTTCCCGCGAGACGACCTTCGCCCGGGAGGCGGCGAGCGCGATCTTGTCCGAGGTGAAGTACTGGAGGAACGCGAGCCCCCCGATGATCACGAGGACGAAGCCGATTCCGACGTTGAAGATGTTGACGAGGACGACGAAGAAGGCGACATAGAGCGCGCCAAGCAGGAACAGGGTCGTCACCATGCGGGCTGACAACCCGAAATCGCGTCCGTATCCCTTGCGTTCCATCGTCCGCAGTGTAGCCCTGGGCCTCGCCCTGACCGCGCTCCTGGCCGCCCCCGCTCGGGCTGCCGAGTTGCCTGTCGTCGTCGTGCCCGGGCTCGAGCTCGCCGACCTGGAGGCGCTCTCGCAGGAGGGCGCGGTCGGGCTGCTCGTGCCCGACGCCGGGCCCGACACCAGTGCGGCACACGCGCTGGCATCGCTCGAGCGCGGCAAGGTGCGGAACTCGCTGCTCGGCGGGGCCGCCGCCGGCGACCGGCTCGTGGAGGCGCAGTTCGCGCAGGGCCCGCCGCGGGGCAACGCGATCATCCTCGGTCTCCCACGAGGCGGCAAGCAGCGCAACGACCGCCGCTACCCGATCGCGGTGATCGGCCCTGGGTATCACGGGCTCCTCACCTCGACGTCGACCCGGATCCCGGGCCTCGTCTCGGTCGTCGACGTGGCGCCGACCGCCCTCGGGAAGGACGACCGACTCGGGTCCAGGGAGTCCGCCGACCCGGTCGCCGAGCTCGTGCGGCTCGACCGCCGGATCGACGACAACCGCGACGCGAAGGCCGCTTTCCTGCTCGTCTCGCTCGCGCTGATCGTCGCCGTCGCCGTGTTTTTGCCCACGGCCGTGCTCGCTGCCTTCTCCGCCGTCCTGCTCGCGAACCTCGCGCTCGGCATCGCCGGGGCGACCGACGTCTGGGTGGACGTGCTCGTGCTCGTGCTCTTCCTCGCCGCGTCGCTCGTCTTCGCGAGACTTCCGCCCCTGGCGCACGGCCTGCTGCTCGGGGGCGTGATCATCGCGTACCTCCTTGCGATGGGGATCGACGCCGAATGGGTGGCGTTCTCGCCCTTCGGCCCGACGCAGAACGCCCGCTTCTACGGCCTCTCGAACCTGCTCGAGACCCTGCTGCTCGTCCCGGCCTTCGCGGGGCCGTACCTGCTCGGCGCGACCCTCGGCCTCTGGGCTTTTCCCCCGATCGCGCTGCTCGCGCTCGTCGCCGTCGGCGGGACCTCGTTCGGGGCGGACGGCGGCGGGGTGCTCGTGCTGCTCGCCGGGTACGCGGTCCTGATCGCGACCTATTACCGGCTCTCCTGGCGGGCCGCGGTCGGCGGCGGGGCCGCCGCGCTGCTCGTGCTCGGCCTCGCGCTCGCCGTCGGCGGGCACAGCCACGTCACGGACGCGATCTCGAGCGGCCCCGTCGGGCTGGCCGAGGACTTCTGGCGCCGCCTCGAGCTGTCCTGGCTGCGGGCCACCTCGAGCTGGGGCGCGGGCCTGCTCGTCTTCGGCGGCATCCTGGCGCTCGCGCTGCTCACCCTCCGCGAGCGGCGCCCGCTGCAGCTCGCCTACCTGGCTGCGCTCGCCGTCTCGCTGCTCGTGAACGACTCGCCGAACGACGTGGTCGTGGCCGGGCTCGCCGGCTACCTGGCGCTCAGCACCGCCCCGGCGCTCGCCCGACCAGCAGCCCAACCAGAGCGTCCGGATTCTCCGGCACCGCGAGCGCGAACGGCCCCGGCTTCGTCGCCCTGATCAGGGTCATCCCACCCGCCGACCGCTCGATGCAGACGGTGCCGGTCCGAACGCGCCAGTAGCGCGTGTAGCGCACCTTCAGCGCATAGGTGCCGGGCTCGGTCAGCTTCCCCTCGACCCGCGAGTGGTCGAGCCGCGTGATCCGCGGCGTGCCGGGGCCGGTGAGGATCGATGCGGGTTTTGGCAGCTCCCAGATCGCGACGAATGAGTTCGTGAAGACGAGCTTGAGCCCCGACCGCCCCGAGCGCAGCAGTGCCGCCTCACGCCACTCGCCTTTCCGGCCGAGCGGGGTGTTCGGCAGGACGATGTAGCGGACGCCCATGCGCCGGAGCCAGTCGCGGTACCCGGCGGGCGCCAGGCGCCGGTCGTAGAAGAGCTTGTTCCGCGCGATGTCGATCTGCCGATACCAGCCGCGTGCGAGCGGATAACCCGCCTTCGGCAGCCAGTACGCCTCCCAGTGGTCGTAGGTCGGGACGACCTCGACACGGAAGTTGGGGTTTGCGTGCGAGTGCAGGAACCGCAGCGCCGAGGCCCAGAAGGCGGCGTGCGCCGGGCGGACGTCGGTGCGCGTGACCGCGGCGGCCACGTACGGCGTGACGTTGTAGGTCAGCGCAAAGGCGAGCGCGAGGGTGGAGAGTGTCCGCGGCCGGAACCGCGCGAGCAGCGCGGTCAGGAGCATCAACGGGAAGATGAACGTCCGGAGGCGGGCGAGGTTCTCCCCGATCGGCGTCGAGACCACGAACATGAGCAGGCTGGCGGCCCCCCACACGAGGAAGAAGGAGCCGAGCAGCGCGCCGTGACGGGCCCGACGGGCCAGCGCTGCGCCGAGGATCGAGACGGTCAGGACCGCCCAGAGCTCGAGCAGCCTGAACGGATAAGAGCCGCTGGTCGGGAAGAAGACGAGGACGGCGAACTGCACCGCTCCGATCGCCGCGAGCACGACCGAGAAGACGAGGCCGCTCCGGCCGAGGCGGCCGCGCGAGATCACGATCGCGAGCAGCGCAAGGCACAGGAAGACGAAGGCGAGGGGGCTGAATCCGGCGGTCAGCGCGGCTGCCGCCGCGGCCCACCAGCGCCGGCCGCGCTGGAGTGCGAGCAGCGCGCCGAGGCCCGCCGCCAGCCCGAGTGCATAGGTGTACGTGCCGAAGAAGACCGGCCCGGCGGCCAGCACAGCGAAAGTCCGCGCCGGCCAGATGCCCGCCTGCCCCCACTCGCCCTCGACGATCACCGCGAAGAACGCGGCCGAGAGGACGACCGCGGCGAACACCAGCGGGACGTTCCCGACCACCGCGGCCGGCAGGTAGTAGAGGAGGCTGTACGACGCGAGCGGGTAGTGGCCGCCGTACCAGAGGTTGTCCCAGACGAGCACGCCCTGCTGGACGAGCAGCGTCCGGTACAGGTGCGCGGGCGCGTCGCCGAGAGGCGGCGCGATCGCGAGCAGCACGGCGGCTCCGAGAAAAGCAAGCGTGCCCGCGAGGAGCGCCTCGCGGCGGGGCGAGACGAGACGCGAGATGGCGGCTGTCACCAGGAGCGTGCATCGTGCCTGCTGAGAGCGCCGCGTGACGGCGATACACTCCGCAGCCGTGCGCCGCCTCGCCCTGATCGTCCTGCTCGGAGCGCTCGTTGCGGGCTGTGGCGGCGAGAAGACCGTGAGCCCGGAGCCGGAGACCGTGGAGGGGGCGGTTCCGCAGGCGCCGCAGCCGCAGCCGCTCCCGAATGGGGACGCGGCCGCCGGCAAGGCCGTCTTCGCCTCCCAGGGCTGCGGCGGCTGCCACACCTACAAGCCGGGGGGCACGAGCGGGACAACCGGCCCCGACCTCGACAAGCTGGCGCAGTACGCGCAGACGGCGGGGAAGCCGGAGGCAGACTTCGTGCACGAGTCGATCGTCGATCCCAGCGCCTACGTCGAGAAGGGCTTCCCCGACGGCGTGATGCCCAAGTACGACAGCCTGTCGCAAGAGCAGCTGGCCAACCTGGTCGCCTTCCTCACCCAGGGCTAGGTGGCTCGGCCGGCAATGCCCTCCGCGCCGCTGGCGGCTGCAAAGCGTCGCCGGTCTGGAGCACCCTGGCGGGCTTTTCGCGCGCCATCGACGCGGCCGCACCACCGGCCGGCCCACCATTGATCGACCTCCGAGCGGCGCGCAGCGACCCGGACTCCTACCGAGCCGGGGTGGCGCGGAAAGGCGGCGCGGAGGCGTTCGACGAGCTGCTCGAGGCCGACGCGCGTTGGCGCGAGCTCGTGCCGCAGGTCGACGAGCTCCGCGGCCGCCAGAAGCTGAAAGGGAAGCCGACGCCGGAGCAGGTCGAGGAGCTGAAGCAGGTCAAGGAGGACCTGCGACGCCTTGAAGACGAGCTGTCGTCGGCCGAAGCGCGCCGCGACGAGCTGCTGCAGCGCGTGCCAAACCCGCCGCACGAGTCGGTCCCGGACGGGGACGCGGAGGAGGACGCCCGCGAGGAGCGTCGGGTCGGTGAGCCGGGCGACGAGAGCCCCGAGCACCTCGAGCTCGGCTGGTTCGACATGGAGCGCGGCGCGCGACTGTCGGGCTCCCGCTTCGGCTACATCGCGGGCGACGCCGCTCTGCTCGCGCTCGCTCTCTACCGCTGGGCGCTCGACCGCGTCGTCGCCGAGGGCTTCACGCCGGTGCTCCCGCCGGTGCTGGTGCGCGAGGAGGCCATGTACGGCACCGGCTTCTTCCCCGCGGAGCGGAACGAGTACTACGAGATCTCCGAGGACGGCCTCTACCTGACCGGCACCTCCGAGGTGGCGCTCGCTGCCCTGCACATGGGCGAGATCATCGAGGCGGACGAGCTCCCGCGGCGCTATACCGCCTTCTCGCCGAACTTCCGGCGCGAGGCGGGCGCGGCGGGCCGCGACACGCGCGGGATGTTCCGCGTCCACCAGTTCAACAAGGTGGAGATGTTCTCGTACGTGCTCCCCGAGGAGTCGTGGGACGAGCTCGAGCGGCTGCTCGCGATCGAGGAGGGGCTCGTGCAGGAGCTGGGGCTCCCCTATCGCGTGCTGAACATCGCCGCAGGCGAACTCAGTGCCGCGGCGGCGAAGCGCTACGACATCGAGGCGTGGTTCCCGTCGCAGCAGCGCTATCGCGAGCTGACGTCGGCCTCGAACACGACCGACTTCCAGGCGAGGCGGCTCGGGATCCGCTATCGCGCCAACTCCCGCACCGAGTTTGTCCACACCCTGAACGGCACGGCGGTCACCGACCGCTGGGTGCTCGCGATCCTCGAGAACTTCGGCGGCGAGGTGCCCGAGGTCCTGCGGGAGTTCGGCGCGCCCGAGCGGGTTCGTCCCGACGCCTAGCTAGCTACGCTGAGGCCCGGCGGGGTGCCGGAGCGGTCGAACGGGGCGGTCTTGAAAACCGCTGGCCCTTAACGGGGCTCGTGGGTTCAAATCCCACCCCCGCCGCTGGACGCACCTGGCAGCAGGAGCTCGTAGCTCACAGATCGGCGAGGAAGGCCATCATCGTCTCGCCGACGGCGTCGAGGCTGCGGGGTGAGACGGCGGTCAGGTCGTCGCACGTCCGGTGCCAGCAGGGGAAGTCGAAGTCGATCAAGTCGATCGCGGGAACCCCGGCACGGATGAACGGGACGTGGTCGTCGAGCACCGCGCCCTGCTCCCAAGCGGGGAAGTGGCGCGCGTGACCCGTTCGGCGCGAAGCGGCCCGGAGCTTGATCCAGAGCCGGCGGTTCGAGTACTGGTCGCGCGGGATCGCGAGGTCGCTGTCGCCGACGAAGTCCAGGACGACAGCCGCCTCCGCCAAACGGAAGGCGCGAGCCGCGACCTTGCTCCCGCGCAGGCCGTACCGCCCGAACTCCGCGTCCTTCCCGGGCGGCGCCTCCTCTCCGTCAAAAAAGACGACGATCAGGGTGGGGCGGAGCTGCCGCGGCCTAATCGTCCTCGCCAGCTGGCGGACGACTGCTGTGCCCGAGGCCGAGTCGTTCGCGCCGACGAATCCGGGCAGGTCCTTCGTGTCGTAGTGGGCACCCAGGACGATCCTCCGGCGGGGGTTTCGCCCGGGAATCGTTCCGACGACGTTCCGCAGACCGCCCGGCACTGCCTGGAAGCGGCCTCGCGGAATCGAGCGACGGAGGAGCTCGGCGAGCTCACGCGACTTCTGCGAGCCTGCGGGGCGCGGACCGAGCGCGACCTGACGGTTCAGGAACGCCCAGGCCGGCCGCTCGTCGAACCGGTTGACGCGAGTGGATTCGCGCGAGCGGCGGAATTTCCAGGCGGAAGCTCCCGCGACAGGTCGTGGTACGTGGGTCTGGGTGGTGAGGCCGACGCCTCCGCTGGCGCCGCCGCCACCCCAGGCAGTCAGGCCGACAACCGCCAAGATCATGAAGCCGCTGAGTCTGGGAGTGTTCTTCATGGCGTACCAGGACTCCAGCCAGCTCCTCGACCAGAAGATGGCGATGAATGGCAATGCTGGCAAGACCGCAAAGATGAGGGCTCCGACGCCGGCAGCGCAACGATACGGGATGCCCTAGGCTAACGCCGCCGGATAATTATGCGACGTTCGCTGCCGCCGCCTCCCGTGACGGACGAGATCGTCACCGGAAGCGAACGACCGTCGCGCGGGTCGAGCACAATCATGAGCCGCGGGGCTGAACGGCGGAAGCCGTTTAGGCATCCGCGATTCCGGGTATCGACGGCACCGTCAGCCTGCGCGATCCCCCGTAGGCGCCTCTCGAAAGGAGAAACAAATGCGGATTCCACGGGCGGTCTATCCGGCCGCGGCCGTCGTTCTGCTGTGTATTTTTGCAGGGCTCGCCGCAGTCGTCCGCACCGCAGACGCTCGCCCGACAGGACCCACGGCCGGTGCCAGCAAGGTCGCGGGAACGGTTTCGGCGCGAATGGTCATCAACCGCTTCAGGGCCGTAGGGAAGCGGGTGATTGGACAAGGCACGGTCATCTCGACATACAAGGACGCGGCCGGCGTGACGACC
>DATLQK010000070.1:0-38507 GCA_035535195.1 Gaiellaceae bacterium
GGGCGAGCAAGCTGGAGGTTGGCCCGGATCGTCGAGTTGAAGACGTGCGCGTCCTGGCCGGCGACTGCGAACATCCCACGGACGTCGTCCTGACGGTATTCGCGGATGTCACGGCCGGCGATCGTGACCCGTCCCTCCTCCGGGTCCAGGAATCGCAGCAGGAGGTTCGTCACCGTCGTCTTGCCCGCGCCACTCGGGCCGACGAGCGCAGTCCGGCTGCCAGCTGGTAGCGGGAGCGTCAGCCGCGTGAGCACCGGCTCGTCCTCCGACGCATACCGGGCCGTGACGTCCTCCAGCGCGATCGGGGCGCGCCGCTGTGGCGCTGGGACCGCTTCGTCCGGATCGCGGACGAGCGGGCTGCGGTCGGTCAGCTCCACGACCCGCCTCCCGGCCGCCCGCGTCGCCGAGAGCTCCCGGGCGGCGGCCGTCAGCGGTGTGACCGCCTCGAAAGAGGCAAGCGCGAGCAGGGCGAGGGTAGCCACGAGCACGCGGTCGATGTCGGCCGCGACCGAGACGGCAAGCACGGCGGCGACGGTGACGCCGGTCGTCAGGACGACGAGCGCGTCGCCCAGACCGGCGGCGAGCGCCTGCCGCCGGCTCAGCCGCGCAAGCTCGTAGTCGGCCGCCCGGAGCCGGGCCAGCGTCTCCCCCTCCCGCCCGTACGCGACCAGCTCCGGCGCGCCCCGGAGGACCTCGACCAGTTCGGCCGTGAGCTCAGCGCGCGCCGCGACCTGCCGCCGGCCGGCCCTCCGCGTGACCGCCGCCGCCACGAGCGGGACGGCCGCGCCGGCGGCCAGCAGGCCGCACGCGAGCACGAGTCCCGACACCGGCAGGAACGCGGCGGTCACGATCACGCTCGTGGTCCCCACGACCAGCGCGACCACCGTCGGCCCGAAGCCCCGGACATAGAGCCCCTGGAGGGCGTCCACGTCGCCCACCATCCGGCCGAGGAGCTCGCCCGAGCGGTACTGGGAGAGCTCGGCCGGCGCGAGGGGCTCGATCCGCTCGTAGAAGCGCGCGCGGATGCGGCCGAGGGAACGCAGGGCGGCGTCGTGCGAGGCGAGGCGCTCGAGATACCGCGCGAGCGGCCGGGCGAGGCCGAAGAAGCGGACGGCGACGATCGTGACCGTGAGCGAGAGGATCGGCGGCTGTTCCGCCGCGCGCGAGATCAGGTACCCGGCCGTCGTCATCAGCGCAACGCCGAAGGCGACCGCGAGCGCGCCGAGGCCGGCGGAGAGGACGAGCGCGGTACGAGGCGGGGCGGCGAGGCTCCGGAGCGGCGTCATGCGCGCACTCCTTCGATTTCGGAGACGCGGCCGACCTCGAGTCGCAGGATCCGATCGGCGCGCGCGGCCAGCGCCGGGCGGTGGACGGCGAGCAGGATCGTCCGCTGGCCGCGGAACCGCTCGATCGCGTCTGCGACGCTCTCCGCGCGCCGCGGGTCGAGGTTCGCGGTCGGCTCGTCGAGCAGCATGAGCGGAGCGTCGCGCAGGAAGGCTCGCGCGAGCGCGAGGATCTGAGCCTGTCCGGCGGAGAGGGCGCGGCCGCCGTCGCCGACGACCGTCTCGTAGCCGTGCGGCAATCGCGCGACGAAGCCGTCGGCCCCCGCAAGCTCGGCGGCGGCTCGCACGCGCGCGCCGCTCGCCGCGGGGTCGCCGAGGCGGATGTTGTCCGCCACGGTCCCGCGGAAGACGGTCGGCCGCTGCGGCACCCAGGCGACCTGGTGCCTCCACGCGGCCGCGTCGACGCCGGCGAGTGCGACGCCGCCGACGGTGATCCGCCCGCGCCGCGGTTCGAGCAGCCGCAGGATCAGCGCCAGGAGCGTGCTCTTCCCCACCCCGCTCGGCCCGACGAGGGCCACGAGCTCGCCGGGCCCGAGCTCCAGCTCTGCCTCCGCGAGCACCGGCGCCTCGCCGTCCGGGTACGTGAAGGACACGCGCTCGAGCCGCAGCGGCGCCTCCCGAATGCTCGGCGGGTGGGCAGCGCCGGAGGAGATCGTCGCCGGGGACTCGATCGCATCGAGCAGGCGCGCCGCTGCGGCGGACCCATCGGCGCCGGCGTGGAACTGCGCCGCCATGTTCCGGAGCGGCATGTAGAGCTCCGGGGCGAGGACGAGCACGGTCAGCCCCGCCTGGAGCCCCAGGTTGCCGTCGACCAGCCGGACGCCGACGGTGACGGCAACGAGCGCGATTCCCAGCGTCGCCGCGAGCTCCAGCACGGCGCCCGAGAGGAACGCCACGCGCAGCGTCTCCAGCGTCGTCACGCGGTACCGGTCACTCACCTCCGCAAGGAGCGCTGCCTGCTCACGCCCACGGTTGAACGCGCGAAGCGTCGGCAGCCCGCGGACTACGTCGAGGAAGTGGGAGCCGAGCAGCGTTAGCGCCTCGAGCCGCTCCCGCGTCCGCCGCTCCGTATACCGGCCGACGAGCCACATGAAAACCGGCACGAGCGGGAGCGTGAGGAGCATCACGCCGGCCGAGATGGGGTCGATCGTCGTCACGAGCACGAGGACGGCGACCGGAACGAGCACCGCGAGCACGACCTGCGGCACGTAGCGGGCGAACGTCACCTCGATCGCGTCGGCGCCGGCGACGGCTGTCGTCGCCAGGTCGCCGCTGGAGGCGGTGCCAAGGCCGGTCGGGTCGGCGCGCAGGCGCTGCTCGACGAGGTCGAGTCGGAGGCCGGAGACCACGTCGGTGGCTGCGCGCCGTCCGACCGTCTCGAACGCCCACGCCGCCGCCGCGCGTCCCATCGTCACGAGCACGAGCGCGGCAAGCGGCGCCCTCACCTCCTCGAGCGACGCTCCGGCGAATCCGCTCGCCGCGACGTCCGCGATCAGGACCGCCTGCGCCAACACGAGCAGTGCCGCAGCGAGCCCGATCGCGGTGTCGACGGCGAGCAGCCGGCGCACGGATCGCGCCCGCCGCGCGAGCCGGGGGTCGAGGAGCCGCATGAGCTACGCGCCGGTGGCGCGCTCGACGACCGCGACCGGGCTCTCGACTTCGTCGCCGCCCACGCGCGCCCGGAAGACGTAGAACGTCCACCCTTGGTAGAGGAGGACGAGCGGAGTCACGATCAGCGCGACGACCGTCATCACGCCGAGCGCGTAATGCGTCGATGCGGCGCTCTCGACGGTCAGGCTGTTGCCGAAATCCGTGCTCGAGACCATCACGCGCGGGTAGAGGCTCGTGAAGAGCGTCGCCACGCCGGCGAGGATCCCGAGCGCCGTGCCG
Organism: Gaiellaceae bacterium; assembly: GCA_035535195.1. Classification (GTDB taxonomy): domain Bacteria; phylum Actinomycetota; class Thermoleophilia; order Gaiellales; family Gaiellaceae; genus JACDAN01. The sequence goes on from DATLQK010000070.1 coordinate 3,234, forward strand.
GCGAACGCGAGCCCCGGGCGACCGCGGAAGACGAGCAGCGCGGCGGCCGCGAGCAACGCGATGCCGAGCGCGGCGGGTAGGACGGGCGGGAACAGATCCTTGTCGTTCCGGTCGATCGCGATCGCCACGGTCCAGACCAGGAACACGGCTCCGAGGGCGACGGCCGGAACCGCGAGCGTGCGCGCGGCGCGACGGGCCCGGTCGCTGAGGTCGCCGACCGTCCGCAGGGTCAGGAAGATCGCGCCGTGGAAGGCGAAGAACACGACCATCGCGATCCCGGCCATGACGGTGTAGACGTTGAACAAGTCGAGCACGTTGCCCGTGTAGTGACCGTCTGAGTCGATCGGCGTGCCGTACAGCAGCGCCGCGAGCCCGACGCCCCACACGAGCGGTGTACCGAAGCTCGCCGCCACGTTCGCGCCGAGCCACGCGCGGCGCCAGCGCGGGCTCTCGCTCTTCTCCCGCCACTCGAAGGAGACTGCTCGCACGATCAGCAGCACGAGCACGAGCAGCAGCGCGAGGTAGAAGCCCGAGAACATCGTCGCGTACCAGGCTGGGAACGCGGCGAAGGTGGCGCCGCCGGCGACGACGAGCCAGGTCTCGTTGCCGTCCCAGTGCGGCCCGATCGTCTCGAAGAGGACGCCGCGCTCGCGCTCGTTTCGCGGCACGACGGTCTGCAGCATGCCGACCCCGAAATCGAAGCCCTCGAGCACGAAGTACCCGCCCCACAGCACGGCGATCAAGCAGAACCAGAAGATCTCGAGCGTCATCAGAAGCTCACGGCCGGCTCCGGCAGCTCCTCGCGCGACTCGCCCGGCCCCAGCCGCGCGTAGTGGCGCATGAGCAGGAAGTCGACGATGCCGAGCCCGAGGTAGAGGGTGACGAACACGCCCAGGCTGACGCCCAACGTCGTCGAGCTGACGTTCGGCGACGGCGCGTCGGCCGTCTTCAGCAGCCCCTGCACGATCCACGGCTGCCGGCCCATCTCGGTCAGGATCCAACCCGCCGACGCGGCGATGTACGGAAACGCGATGGCGAGGATCGCCGTCCAGTGGAACCAGCGCGCCCGCTCGAGCCTCTGCTTCCAGTAGAGCCAGGCGCCGACGGCGGCGACGAGGAACATCAGCACCCCGGTGAGGGCCATCACCCGCATCGACCAGTAGATCACCCGCACGTTCGGCATGTAGTTGCCGGGGCCGTACTGGCTCTGCTCCTGCGCCTGGAGCTGATTGAGGCCCTGTACCTCACCCTTGAACGAGCCGGTCGCCATGTACGAAAGGACTCGCGGAACCGTGATCGAGAAGCTGGGGGTTTGATCTTGCTCGGTGAACCCGCCGAACTGGATCAGCGAGAAACCGCATGGCTGGCAGGTGTTCCACTGTGCCTCGGAGGCGGCGATCTTCATGCTCTGCGCGCTCGTCACGGCCTCGCCGAAGCGGTTGCCGACGACGAGCTGGAGGAGCGTGACCGGCACCGCCACGATCAGCGCCAGCTTCGCCGCCTTGCGGAAGAGGTCGACGTTCTGGCCGCGCAGGAAGTTCCAGCAGCAGATCCCCAGCATGACGATCGACCCGAAGATCAGGCCGGCGAGCATCGTGTGCAGGTACGCGCGCAGCGCGAACCCGTTGGACATGAGCGCCCAAACGCTGGTGAGCTGCGCCTCCCCGTTGACGAGCTTGTAGCCGACCGGGTGTTGCATCCACGAGTTCGCGACCAGGATGAAGTACCCGGACAGCCACGTTCCGGCCACCGCGATCCACAGCGTGGCGAGGTGGAGGCGCGGCGAGAGCCGATCCCAGCCGAAGACCCACAGGCCGAGGAACGTCGCCTCGAGCATGAAAGCCGCCAGCCCTTCGATCGCGAGCGGCGCGCCGAAGACGTCACCGACGAACCTCGAGTAGACCGACCAGTTCATGCCGAACTCGAACTCCTGGACGAGGCCGGTCGCGACGCCGATCGCGAAGTTGATCAGCAGCAGCGTCCCGAAGAACTTCGTCAACCGCAGCCACGCCTCGTCGCCCGTTCGGTGCCAGATCGTCTGCATGACCGCCACAAGCGGCCCCAGCCCGAGCGTCAGCGGGACGAAGAGAAAGTGGTACAGCGACGTCGTCGCAAACTGGATCCGAGCAAGATCCACGGCGGATGCCGCGACCACAGGCACGATTCGATCCTTCGCCCCGAAGGGGCCGATCTCATCGTCCAGACGGGGTGATTCCAGCGGCGCCTGGCCGGTGTAGCGTGGCGTCATGATCTCGACGATCGTCGTCGGCTACGACGGTGCAGACCCGGCGAAAAAGGCGCTCGACCGAGCCATCCACGAGGCTCAGTCGGACCGCGCCCAACTCCTTGTCGTCGCCGTCGCCGAGATGCCGCTCAACCCCGAGGGGCCGCAGAATTTCGGCACGCTGGACGACACGCCGGCCCGGATGATCCCGCTCGTCGAGCCGGCCGAGCTGGAGCCTGTGCTCGCCGAGGCCCGCGAGCGGATCGAGGCGGCCGGTCTCACCGCTGAGTACATGTGGGCCGCCGGCGAGCCCGCGAGCGCGATCGTCGGAGCTGCCCGCGATCGCGGTGCGGAGCTGATCGTCGTGGGCTTGCACCATCACGGCCTCCTTGCTCGGCTGCTCGGTCCGGACGTCGCCACCCAGGTCAAGCGCGACGCCGGCTGTGACGTGATCGTCGCGGACTAGCGCTCCACGCTCATGTCCGCGCTCTCGACGGACGACATTCTCCTCGGCCTCGGGCTCGTCGTCGTCCTCGCCATCGGCTCCCAGTTGCTCGCGCGGAGGCTCGCGATTCCCGCGATCGTGGTGCTCCTGCCCGTCGGGTTCATCGCCGGGATCGCGACCGAGGACGTGCAGCCGGACAAGCTCCTGGCTGCGCTGTATCAGCCGTTCGTCTCGCTCGCGGTGGGCGTCATCCTGTTCGAGGCCGGCCTGAGACTGTCGTTCCGCGAGGTCGCCGTCGGAGTGCACAAGGTTCTCCTCCGCTTGCTCGCGGCCGGAGTCCTCGTGACGTGGATCGGCGTCGCCGCGACGGTTGCGCTGCTCTTCGACGACATGGATCGCGGCGTCGCCTGGCTGATCGGCGCGATCCTGGTCGTTTCCGGTCCGACGGTCGTGCTGCCGTTGCTCGCATTTATCCGGCCGACGCGGAACGTCCGGTCGCTGCTCAAATGGGAGGGGACGCTCGTCGACCCGATCGGCGCACTGCTGGGTGTCGTTGTCTTCCACGCCGTCCGGTCGGAGTGGCAGCCGGGCGACTTTCTGCTCGCCATCGGCGCCGGGGCGTTCGTGGGTGTGGCGGGCGCGGTCGTGCTGCAGCTCCTCTTGCGCGACCTCCACCTGAACGCGCCGAGACAGGCCGTCCCCGCAACGCTGATGGTCGTCGTCGGGTCCCTCGTGGTTGCGGACCTCCTCCGGGATGACGCCGGCTTCGTGGCGACGGTGATCATGGGAGTCGCACTCGCCAATCAGCGTCGAATCGACGTCTCACTCACGCTCGAGTTCCAGGAGACCCTGGTCCAGCTGCTCGTCGGCGTCCTCTTCGTGCTCATCGCCGCGTCGGTTTCCCCGGGCGACGTCGAGGCGGTGCTGCCCGAAGCGATCGTGCTCGTCGTCCTCATGGTCGTCGTCCTCCGACCGCTTGCGGTGGCGCTCGCGACGGCGCGCTCCGCGTTCACGTTGCGCGAGCGGGCGTTCGTGGCCTGGATGGCGCCGCGCGGGATCGTGGCGGGCGCGACCGCGTCGGCGTTCGGCCTGCAGCTCGCCGAGAAAGGGGTCGCCGGCGCGGATGCAGTGCTCCCGGTCGTGTTCGTCGTCATCTTCGGCACCGTGTTGCTGTACGGGCTGACGGCTCCGCTCGCCGCGCGGTTGCTCGGCGTCGCGGGCGCGGGCTCGGGGCTCGTGCTCGTCGTCGGCGGCCATCAATGGGCGCGAGAGATCGCTCATGCGCTCAAACAGGCGGGCGTCGACGTGCGCATGTGGGTGGGAGCACCCGCAGACCGAGAGGCCGCTCGCGCCGCCGGCATCGACGCAGACCGGGGTCGGATGATGGTGGATTCGGTCGGCCGGGAGGCCGAGCTCGAGGACATCACCGACGTCTTGCTCCTGACCCGCAGCGACGACTTCAACGCGGTCGCCGCAGCCGAGCTCCGCGGCGAGCTGGGTCACGGCCACGTGTTTCGGGTCGCCCCCGACCCAGAGGAGCCGGATCTGCTGCCGCCGGCGACCGAGGGAGGCATCCTGGGCGGACAGGCGCTGACGTTCGCGGAGCTGAGCGGCCGGTTCGCCCACGGCGCGCGCCTCGTCGCACGCCCGGAGCACGAACAGCTCGATGCGACGGACGTCCCCCTCTTCGCCGTCTCGTCCGACGGTCGGCTCAGCGTCGCGGCGGACGGACGTTCCCCCGCCGCGCTGCCGGGCGGCACGGTGATCGCCCTGCTTTCGGGCTAGGCCTCGACGCTGATGCGGGCCGAGCGCTCGTGCGTGAAGCCGGCCCACGTCCACTCGACCACGGCCTTGGCCCGGCCTTCCCCCGTCGAGAGGAGCGCGAGGTAAACCGAGCCCCACGCGAGCATCGTCGGCTCGCACCATCACGGCCTCCTCGCCCGGGTGCTCGGTCCGGACGTCGCCACCCAGGTGAAAGCGTGATGCCGCTGCGACGTGATCGTCGCCGACTAGCTCGAGTTCAGCTCGCGCTCCAGTCGATGCGCGGCGTGTCGATGTTCGCCGGATCCAGGAGCTCGGCCGAGCGGTGGTGTGGCCGCACGTAGAACTCGTCTGCCCAGGCGAGGAAAGCTTTCACCTCGACCCCGGCGTTCGCGAGCAGCTGTGCGTGCACTCCGAGCCAGGCCGCGAACGCGATCCGTCCGTGCAGCTCGTGGCGGTGTTCACCGACCTCGGCGACCGCGGCCTTCCGGCCGATCATCGCCATGATTCCCTTGTCGTGGTAGTGGAAGGGCCGGCCCGGCTTGCCTTGGATGCCGGCGAGGATGTTTTCGGCTGCCCAGCTGCCGGACTGCTGTGCGACGCTCCCGAGCTGAGGCAGTTCATTCTCGCCCCCGACTGGAATGTTCGCGAAGTCGCCGAGGGCGTAGACCTCCGGGAAGCCTTCGACGGTCAGGTCGGGCTGAACGTCGATCCGACCGCCCCGACCCTGGGTTACACCTGAACGGGCGCCGATCGGAGCAGCCATGAGTCCCCCGCCCCAGAGGGTCAGGTGCGTCTTGATGGTCGTCCCGTCGCTCAGAGTGACGTGGTCGGCCGCGATCTCCTTCGCTGAAACGCCCAGCTTGATCTCGACGCCGCGCCGCTGGAGTTGCTTCGCTGTGTAGGCGTGCGCCTCGTCGGAGAACGGGGCCAGGACGGCATGGCCGAGGTCGACCAGGATCACCCTCGAGCCCGCAATCGCGAGGTGCTTGTACACGTGGGGCATGACGTTGTGCGCCAGCTCCGCGAGGGCCCCGGCCGACTCGACCCCAGTCGCGCCGGCCCCGACGACGACGAAGTTGAGCGCACCGTTCTCGACGAGCCCAGGATTCGTGCTCGCGTCTTGAAACAGCTGAAGGACGCGCGTGCGCACGCGTTTGGCATCGTCGAGCGAATAGAGCGGGAAAGAGAACTCCTCCGCCCCCGGGGTGTGGAAGAAATTCGGCTGTGAGCCCGCGGCCAGAACCACCACGTCACCCTCGATCTCGCTCTCGTCCGCGAGCGTGACTGTCCGCGTCTCAGGGTCGACCGAGACGACGTTCCCATTGCGCACCTCGACGTTCGCCTGGTCGCCGAAAATCGCTTCGAGGTCGAACGCGATGTCGTCTGGCGTGAGCTCCGCAGTGGCGACCTGGTAGAGGAGCGGCTGGAACTGGTGGTAGCCGTTCCTATCGAGCAGCGTGACGCGGACGCCCTGCTTGCCGGCGAGGCCTTTCGCGGCGGCGACCCCCGCGAAGCCTCCGCCGACGATCAGCACGTGGGTGTCGTTCCCTTCGCTCATCGTCTGCGCCAGCTGTCGTTGCCAACCTAGTGCGACCGGACTGGCTCGATCATCACCCGGAGGGGGTGATTCCTTCGGTGAGACATGTCAGGTCATCCGGTTCGCATGACGACAGGCGGAGGGCGTGGAGCGACGATCTTCCCGTCGTGATCAATCTCGAGGTCTTCGGCGAGTCGGGGGCGATGGCGACGGTCGCCGACCGCCTCGACGAGCTGGTCGATGTCAGCCGCGTCAGGCTCGTCGATGCTACGCGGGCAAGGCACTCCGTCGTCTCGGGGGCGGTTCGCCCCAGGGCGGTCGACACGACGCTGGAGGAGGTGCGCCGCCTCGGCGTTCCCGATGCAGACATCACGCTTACGCGCGTAGAAGTCGTCGGCTCGCTGGCGACCGGAAGGGCCGACGCGAGCCTGGTGTGGGCCGATGTCATCGGCACAGCCTGGCTGAACGCGCGCCCGGTCGGGCGCTACCTGGCATTCATGTTCGCCGCCGGGGTGATCGGCGCGTACGGCGTGATCGACAACAACTCGATCCTGATCGTCGGTGCCATGGCGGTCAGCCCGGACCTGCTCCCGATCACCGCGATCGGCGTCGGCATCGTCGCCCGTCGGTTCGGGCTCGCCGCCCAGGCTCTCCTGACGCTTGCCGTCGGTCTCGGAGTCGCGGCGCTCGCAGCGACCGTGGTCGCGTTTCTGCTGGATCGGTTCGACGCCCTTCCGTCCGGCTTCGACATCGAGGTGAACGGCGTACTGGGAGGCCTGACGGCGGTGAGCAACGAGACGATCGCTGTCGCGCTCGTCGCGGGAGTGGCGGGGATGCTGGCGCTCGAGACGCGGGCCAGCTCGGGCGTGGGGGTGGCGATCTCGGTGACAACGATCCCCGCGGCCGCCTACCTCGGCGTGGCAACCGGCCTGGGCGAGCTCGACAAGGCTCGCGGCGCGTTAGGGGTGCTCTCCGCCAACGTCGCGATGATGGTGATCGGCGCCGTCGCGACGCTCGCGCTTCAGAATCTGCTCGTGCACCGCGCGCTCGACCGAAAGCGGCGCGTCACCGTCCCGTCCGAGCGACTCTCCGCAAGCGAATGAGCCCCGCCGACGAGCGCCGCGTAAACGTGTCCGCTGCCGAGTTCAGGGAGCTCTTCGACGCCGTCTCGAACTGGGGGCGCTGGGGCGAGGAAGACGAGCTCGGGACGCTGAACGAGCTCGGCGCCGATCAGGTCGTCGGAGCCGCCGGTCTCGTTCGCGCCGGGGAGAGGGTCACGCTCAGCCTCGCGATGGACACCGAGAAGAGGGTCGACAACCCGAATCCGGCGGTCCACCGGATGACGCAACTCCATGACACCGAGGCCGGGTCAGGACTGCGCTTCGCCACGGACTACGTCGGCGCCGATTACCACCATGACGCGCACACCCACATCGACGCGCTCTGCCACGTCGCCTTCGAAGGCGCCCTCTACAACGGCAGGCCGGCCGGCGCCTACACCAGTGACGGCGCAGCGGCGAACACGATCGAGGTCGTGAGGCGGGGCCTCGTCGGCCGCGGCGTCCTGCTCGACGTGCCGCGGCTGCGCGGCGTCCCCTGGCTCGAGCCCGGTGACCACATCTTCGCTGAGGACCTCGAGGGTGCCGAGCGCGCACAGGAGGTGACGGTCGGGAAGGGCGACATCCTCCTCGTGCGCACCGGCCACGTCCGCCGCCTGCGTGAGCTCGGCCCCTGGGACACGGCGCAGGCGAAGGCGGGCCTCCATCCGACCACGATGCTCCTCCTCGCCGAGCGGCGCATCGCGGCGCTCGCGTCGGACGGCAACAGCGACACCGCGCCCAGCAAGACGGAGGGCGTCGGGTTCCCGGTTCATGCGCTCGCGCTCAACGCGATGGGTCTCCACCTGCTCGACTACCTCCAGTTCGAGGACCTGGTCCAGGCGTGCGAGCGGCTGGGGCGATGGGAGTTTCTGTTCGTGGGAGCTCCGCTGCGAATCGTCGGCGGGACCGGGTCGCCGCTCAACCCGATCGCGATCTTCTGAGGCCGATCACGAGGGGCTGATGCCCCACGCGCTCGTGACCGAGGCGCCCGGCTCGATCCTGATCAGGCCCTCGCTTGTGCGGAACGCGTTCCCCGGACAGGTCATCGGCTCGACCGCGAGACTTCGTCGGTCGACATCGGGGAGCGGGTCGCCGGTGAAGAGCTGCAGATACCCGTAGGACTCGTCGACCCAGAGCTCGACGGCTTCACCGGGGCGCAGGCCGGACAGCGCGACGCGAGCGAGGCCGTCCGCGTCGCGTACAAGATCCGTGAACGTGTGGTCGAGCTTCGTCGCGCCGACCGGCCGCGGCCGCCGGAAGTCGTAGTCGGTGCTGTCCACGGGCTCTCCGGCCAGCGGGAGACCCCGCTCGTCTGGGTGCTGCACGGTCGAAGCGGGAACGTGGAGAATCAGCGCGTCGACGGTCTCGGTCCCCACTGCCAGGTAGGGATGGGCGCCGGCTCCGTACGGGCATGCGACCTCACCGACATTCGTCGCCGTGGTGCGAACGGTAAGGCCGTCCAGCCCGAGCGAGTAGTCGATGCTGAGCGCCAACCTGAACGGATATCCCGGACGGGCCGGGAGCACATGCTCCATCACCGCACGGTGCGGCTCACGCTCGCGAACGGTCCAGCGCTCCCACCGAACGAGCCCGTGGATCGCGTTGTGGTGCTCCGGCTCGTCGATCGGGAGCGCATGGCTCTCACCGTCGAAGTCGTAGCGGCCGTCCTCGAGCCGGTTCGGCCATGGGATCAGCACCTGCCCACGACCCGAGCTGCACGGCTCGTCGGGGGCGTACCCGTCGAGCAGTTCTCGACCACCCGCCGAGTACGTGCGAAGCCCGCCTCCGACCTCGACGACCACCGCGTGCTGGTCGCCGTGGACGAGCTCGAACTGCTCTCCTGATGGACGCGCGGTCAAGCGTCCTCGGCATGGTACTGGGCGAGTAGCCGTTCTTCCTCGTCTTTCCTCGGGAAGAGGAAGAAGACGAGGACGGCGCCGAACACGATGGCCACGGTTCCCGCCGTGGGCGCCTACGAGTGGGCCGCGGAGCCGGGTGCAGCAGGGAGCCGGGCTGACACGACGTAGGAGACCACGACGGCGACGATCACGAGCGGCATCAGGGTCAGGCCGTCGGCCTGGAGGAACACACTCACGATCAGGACGGACGTGAGCGGCAGTCCCAGCATTGCGACCATCATCGCGCCGATACCCATTGCGGCGCCCGCGATCATCGGCAGGCCGGGAAGGTGAGAGAGCGCAATGCCGCCGGCAGCGCCGATGAACATGCTCGGGAAAATGGGGCCGCCTCGGAAGCCGCTCAGCGCAAAGCTGTACGCGAGGCCCTTGCAGAGGACAACCATCAAGAGCGCGCCCACGGTCCAGCCGGCAGCGCCCTCGATCAGGCCCGGGAGCTGATTCTGCCCCGAGAAGAGCACCTCGGCCGAGCTCCTCCCGGTTACTTCAACGAAGATCAGCACGACAACACCAATCGCGACGCCGACAACCGGTGTCAGCAGCACCATCCGGCGTTCGACGATCGGCTGGAGCAGCAGCGCCAGCCGCTTGATCCCGGCGCCGAGGATCGCCGCGATGACGCCGATCACGATCGCCCACAGAAACTCGGACACACTGGGGCTGCCGGCCGGGGGGATGTCCGGGACCGCGAGCGAGAACGTGCCGAAGCCGGTCCAGTTGTTGAGCCCGATGAAGATCAACGAGCCGACACCGGCAGCGAGCAGCCCGGGCGTGAGCACCACTCCGAGCATCGCGCCGCCGATCCCGGCCACCTCCATCATCAGAAACGCGGCCGGAAGGGGCGAGCCGAGGAGCGTGCTGATCGCGGCGAAGCTCCCGGCGGCGCCGATCACGACGCTGGCCATCTCAGGCGCGTCGCGCTTGACCACGTGGACGGCGAGGACTCCGAGGCCGCTGCCGATCGCGATCAGAGGCGCCTCCGGGCCAAGGACGACCCCGAGGCTGAGCGTGGCGAACGAGGCAATGACGATCCCGGGGAGCTCGATCGGCTGCACGGGTCCGGATGCCTTGAACCCCTCCGCCGGCTTGTGCCCTGCCGTTCCCGGCAGGTACCGGATTGTGAGCGCCACCAGCAGGCCGCTTAGCGCAAGCAGGGGAATCGGCCACCAGGCAGGCTGGCTTTCGAAGCCGAGGTCGCCGGGCAGGGTGCCGTACAGATACTCCTGCAGCTCCGTGAAACCCTCGAGGAAGGAGTAGGCGGCCGCGGCCACCGGCACACCGATGATCGCGCCGAGCACGAGCAGCACGACGTACGAGCGGCTCCGGAGAAGCTCGAGCGGACTCGGCGTAGCCCGTGTCGATGGCCCCGTGTGCGCGTCGCGGTGGCCCTCTTGTTCCACAGCTGTTCTCAGCCCTTCTCCGCAGCCCGCAACGCCGCGACACTTCCGCCGAAGCCCCAGCCGACATCCCCTCCATGGGCAACGGAATTTCTGACCTCCACGAGCTCGTTCATACGTGCATGGATTGGGGAACCGTCCGGGAGGGTGACGCCGTCCAAGACCTCATCTATCCCGAGCCGACGGAAGACCCCTTTGATCACCTCTGACCCGGGATTTGCGAAGGCCACAAGTCCGAGCACCGCTCATGCTTCGGGCCCAACCTCGACCAATTCCGGATCAGTGCTCCGGTGGACCGTCGGAACCGGTAGATGACCTGCGGCGGAAGCGCCAGAACCATCACGCCGGCGGCGACGAACGCTGCGTAGCCGCCGGCCGACGTCGACGAATACCCGGACGGCGACCGACGAGCTCGGGGCTCGCCCGGGACTCGGTCACGCTCCCTCTACGTCACTCGCCGCTGCGGCCGAAGCTAGGACGGGGCTTCCCATCCGCTCGAGCAGGTGGTCCCCAACACGGAGCGAGTTCGCCATCGCCGTCAGCGCCGGGTTCACGGCGCCGATGCTCGGGAAGATGCTCGTGTCGACGACGTAGAGGTTGTCGAGCTCGTGTGCCTTGCAGTTCCGGTCGAGCGCCGACAGCTCCGGGTCGTCGCCGAAGCGACAGGTGCCGGCCTGATGCGCGACGCCCGCGACCGGGATGTCGTTCTTCATGTAGGCGAAGCGGTGGATCAGATGTCCCGGGTTCATGTCGAGCTTCGGGAGGAGCGATTTCAGCTGGTCGTAGAGCTTCCTCTTCGCTGTCGCGTTCGTCTCCTTGTACGTCAGCGTGACCCGGCCGTCGCCGTCGACGGTGACACGGTTCTCCGGCTTCGGCAGATCCTCGGTCGAGAGCCAGAAGTCGATCGCATGCCGGGCCACCCGGTTGAGCGTCCACTCCGGGGCGAGCTTCGTCTCGAGCGGCTTCTCGCCGCGGAACATCTCCGCCGAAGACTTCCCGACCATCTGGATGTTCCCGAGCGGGAACTCGAAGTCATCGGTGCCGAAGTAGAAGTCGTTCAGCCCGAGCGTCTTCTGGAACGTAGTCCGATTTTCCTCGCGGGAGAGCGCGAGCACCGCGATCGAGTCGTGGAACATGTAGTTCCGACCGACCTGATCTGAGCCGTTCGCGAGCCCGTGGGGATGGCGGTCGTTTCCGGACGAGAGCAGGAGCTTCGCCGTGTTGGCGGCGCCGCACGCAAGCACGACCAGGTCGGCCGTGTAGCTCTCCGTCTCACCGCCGCGCTCGACGACGACCTCGGTGACGCTGTTCCCGTTGTCGTCCGTCTCGAGCTTCGTCGCCCGCGCGTTCGTCAGCAACGTGACGTTGCGGTGCTCGAGCGCGGGCCGCACGCCGAGCACGTCGGCGTCCGACTTCGCGTGGACGAGGCAGGGGAAGCCGTCGCAGGTCGCGCAGCGGACGCAGGCGCTGTAGGGCATGTTCGACTCGTTCAGGCGGATGCCGCACGGAGCGTGGAACGGGTTGTAGCCCGCCTGCTCGAGGTCGTCAGAGAGCTGCTGGATCCGCGGCTCGTGGGAAACGGCGGGATGCGGGTAGGGCGAGCTCGCGGGCGGCTCGGTCGGGTCCTCGCCGCGGGCGCCGTGCACCTCGTAGATCTGCTCGGCCTGCGTGTAGTAGGGCTCGAGCTCCGAGTAGTCGATCGGCCACGCCGGCGAGATGCCGTCATGGTGGCGGAGGACGCCGAAGTCCTTCTCGCGCAGCCGGTAGAGCGCGGCGCCGTACAGCTTCGTCGCGCCCCCGACGAAGTAGTGGATCTGCGGCTGGAACGGCTTGCCGTGCTCGTCGTACCAGGTGTCCGCGGACACGTAGCGGTTGTCGGCGAAGACGTCGGCCGCATCCCAGTTCGCCGGTTCGCGCGGGAGCCAGTCCCCCCGCTCGAGCAGCAGGATGCGCTTTCCGGACGGCGCCAGGTGGCGCGCGAGCGTTCCGCCGCCCGCACCGGTGCCGATGATGATGACGTCGTAGGAATCCATCAGTACTCCTCCAGCATCTCGGGGACGATGATCCGCGCCGCTGCCTCCATCAGGGCGAGATGGGAGAACGCCTGCGGGAAGTTGCCGAGGTGTCGGCCGGTTGCGGCGTCGAACTCTTCGGCGTAGAGGCCGAGCGGCGAGGCGATCCGCAGCAGCCGCTCCATCAGGTCCCGTGCCTGTTGCAGCTCACCGACAATCGCCAGCGCCGAGACGAGCCAGAACGAGCAGATCAGGAACGTCCCTTCCTTCCCGGAGAGCCCGTCGTCCGTCTCGTCTGTGCGGTAGCGCAGGACGAAGCCGTCCTCCGTCAGCTCGGTCGCGATCGCGTTCACCGTCGCGCGGAGGCGCTCGTCGTCCCCGGGCAGGAACTCGAAGATGGCCGCGAGCAACGCCGACGCGTCGAGCGAGTCGGTTGCATAGTGCTGGCGGAGCACGCCGCGCTGGTCGACGCCGTGCTCGAGGATGTCGGCCCTGATCTCGTCGGCCGTGCCGCCCCACTTCTGCTGCGACTCGGGGTCGCCGCGGATCCCGGCGAGCTGCGCGGCGCGGTCGAGCGCGACCCAGCACATCAGCTTGGAGGACACGTAGTGCTGGGGGTCGCCGCGCGCCTCCCAGATTCCCTGGTCGGGCTCACGCCAGACCTTCGTGGCGCACTCCGCCTGCGTCTGGACCATCGGCCAGAGCCGCCGCGGCAGCCGCTGGCTCCGCTTCGTGTGCAGGAGGATCGAGTCCAGTGCGGCACCGTAGACGTCGTTTTGGCGCTGGTCGAACGCGCCGTTCCCGACCCGCACCGGTCGGGCGCCGGCATACCCGGAGAGATCGTCCCGGGTCGTCTCGGTCAGGTCGCGGCGCCCGTCGATCCCGTACATGATCTGCAGGGATCCGTCCTCAACCGTCTCCACGTCGGCGATGAACTGCATGAACTCGTCGGCCTCCCAGTCCAGGTTCAGGTAATGGAGCGCCTGAAGGGTGAAGGTCGTGTCCCGGATCCACGTATAGCGGTAGTCCCAGTTCCGCTCGCCTCCCGGCGTCTCGGGGAGCGAGGTCGTGAGCGCCGCGACGGTCGCCCCGGTCGGCATGTAGGTCAGGCCCTTGACCGTGAGAGCGGAGCGCTGCACCGGATCCCGCCAGCGGTGGTCCGGGATCCGCGCTCGGCCGAGCCACGAGCGCCAGAAGCGCGACGTCGCCGCGAGCCGCTCCTCGGCCTGATCGGAATCGTCCGGAGCGGTTAGCCCCTCGGCCCACGAGAGGGCGCAGTAGGCACGCTCGCCCGGCTGCAGGATGTGACGCGCGCGAACGCGGTTGCCCTCGATCCCGAGCGGCAGGTCGGACTGGAGCCGAATCGTCTGCCCGTCTATCGTCGCGTCGGCTGCGTGACGGCCGCCGTCGACCTGGGTCCACTCCGCCGGGATGCTGCCGTAGTCGAACACCGGCTCGCAGATCAGCTCCACCTCGACGTTCCCCTCGAGGCACTCGACGACGCGGACGAGCATGTGGTCGGCGTCGTCGTCCGCAGGCGGGCGGGTGTGGGGCGTGATCTCGTCCTCGTGTGCCCACGGACCGAGCGTCAGGGCGTCGCGCACGACGATCCAGCCGTTGGGCGTCTTCCAGGTCGTCTCGAGGACGTTCGTCCCGGGGACGTAGATACGCGCGGTCGGGTGATTGATCCCGAACGGGGCCAGCCGGAAGAAGCCGGCCTGCCGGTCGAGCAGGCTTCCGAAGATGCTCGGCGAGTCGAACCGGGGGATGCAGAGCCAGTCGATCGCGCCGTCCGGGGCGACGAGCGCGCCGGTGTGGCAGTTGGAGAGGAACGCGTACTCGGCGATCGGCGGGAACGGCGAGGGCGCCGCCGCGCTCTGCACGGACGCCGTCTCTTGTGTCGGCGTCGCGGTCATTGCGCCAACCACGGCCCGTGCCAGCGGCCGTGCCCGGCGACCAGCTCGTCCGCCTCCTTCGGCCCCCACGTGCCCGGCTCGTAGCGGCGAACCGGCGGGCGCGCGTCGAGGAGCGGCTGCATGATCCTCCACTGCTCCTCGACACCGTCCTGACGGGTGAACCTCGTGCTGTTCCCGACCATGGCGGCCTGGAGGAGCACCTCGTACGGCGTCGGGCCTTCGCCGCCGGCCTCCGCGAACTCAAGGTTGAGCTCGACCGCCGCGGTCCCGGGCCGGTCCGCGCGGTGCGCGTCGACGATCAGCTGGATTCCGGTCGTCGGGTCGAGCTTGACGACGAGCTGGTTCGGCTCAGGCTCTCCGTGGCGCAGGCCGAAGTTCAGCTTCGGCGCGTGCCGGAAGACGAGCCGGAGCTCGGTCTGCGTTGCCTTGAGGCGCTTCCCGGTGCGGATGAAGAACGGGACGCCGGCCCAGCGCCAGTTCTCGATCTCGAGCCGCAGTGCGGCGTAGGTCTCGGTCGTCGAGTTCGGCGCTACGCCGTCGATGTCGAGGTAGCCGTCGTACTGGCCGCGGACGTAGTGCGCCGGATCCGCGTCGGCGACCGCGTGGAACAGCCCGACCTGGGCGTCCTTGATCGCGGACGGGTCGGCCTGGGACGGCACCTCCATCGCGGCGGCCGCCACCACCTGCATGAGATGGTTGACGACGACGTCGCGCAGCGCGCCGACCGGGTCGTAGAAGTGGCCGCGGTCCTCTACGCCAAAGCTCTCGGCCATCGTGATCTGCACCGACTCGAGGTAGTTCCGGCTCCAGATCGGCTCGAGCATCGCGTTCGCGAACCGCAGGTGGAGGATCTCCTCGATCCCCATCTTCCCGAGGTAGTGGTCGATCCGGAAGAGCTGGGACTCGTCGATGTACGAGTGCATTTCGTCGGCCAGCTCCCGGGCCGTCTCGAGATCGTGGCCGAACGGCTTCTCGACGACGACGCGCCCCGTCTGGGTGAGGCCTGCCTCGGAGAGCCCCTTCACGACGGCGCCGAACAGGAACGGCGGGATCTCGAGGTAGAAGACCGGCGTCGAGGCGCCGTCGATCGCCTCGCCGACGCGCTCGTAGGTCGCCGCATCGGAGAAGTCCCCGCTGACGTAGGACAGCCGGTCGGCGAGCCGCTTGAAGATCATCTCGTCCAACTGTTCGCCCGTCCCTTCGATCGAGCTGCGGGCGCGCTCCTTCAGCTGGTCGTCGGTCCAGTCGTCGACGGCGACTCCGACGATCGGGCAGTCGAGCAGTCCGCGGGCTTCGAGCCGGTAGAGCGAGTGGAAGGTCATCACCTTCGCCAGATCGCCCGTGATCCCGAAGACGACGAGGACGTCGGCCGGCTGGGGAATCGTCGCGGCGCCCGCATGCTTGGTCGCGGGCTCGGCAACCGCGCCTGATCCGCGTCTCATCTGGCACCTCCTGAGGGGTTGGTCACCTCAAGGTAGTGAGGTCGCCAAGGAGCTTCGTCATCCCGAAGGGGTGATCTCGGCTCCAGCATCGTCTCGTCTCGTCGAGGGCGATGCCGATGCGATGCTGACGCTGTGGGACGGCGTCAGCGCACGAGATGAGCGAGCCACCGGCCGCGTCACGGCGGCTGGAGCTGGCCGCGGTTGTGCTCCTGGCACTCGCGACGGTTGCGACGGCCTGGTCTGCGTACCAGGCGCGTGTGTGGACGGGCGAGCAGTCGCAGGGCTACAGCCGCGCGACCGCCGCTCGGATCGCGGTGAACAGAGCGGCGGCTCTCACGAACCGGCAGGTGCAGATCGACGTTGCGACGTTCGTCCAGTGGGTCGACGCGCACGCGCTTCATCGCACCGAGCTCGACGAGTTCTATCGGGCGCGCTTCCGGGACGAGTTTCGCCCCGCCTTCGCGGCGTGGATCGCAACGAGGCCATTCCAGAACCCGGACGCGCCGCCGACGCCGTTCGCGATGTCCGAGTACCGCTTGAGGGCGACGCAGGATGCGGACCGCCTCGAAGCCAGGGCGGCGGCGGACTCCGAGCGGGCGAAGGAGGCGAACGAGCGCGCCGACAACTACATGCTGGCCGTCGTGCTCTTCGCGTCGTCCCTCTTCTTTGCGGGAATCAGCGCCAAGCTGCAGTCTCGCCTCGTGACCATGGTGACCTTTCTCCTGGGCGCCGTCATCTTCCTCGCCGGTCTGGTCTGGATCGCCACGATCCCGATGTCGACATGACCGCGTCGCCTACGGACTCGGCGCCGCGGCTCGGCGAACCGCGCTGGATTCCCGCAGCAGCCATCGTCCTGTTCTTCTCGCTCAACGTCGCGCTGCGCGTTTGGCTGCCTCGCGAGGCGGCGGTCCGGGTTCCGTGGCTGCTGCCGGCGATCGAGGTGCTCCTGCTCGTCGTCCTCCTCGTTGCGGATCCCGGGAACCTCGTCAGGCGGCGCCGCACCCTCCGGCGGGTCGCGCTGGCCCTGGTTATGGTGCTCGTCCTCGCGGCGCTCTGGTCGACCGCGCTGCTGCTCTACGACCTGGTCCGAGCGGAGGGCGTGACGCAGTCGGCGACGCGTCTGCTGGCAACCGGAGCCGTCGTCTGGATCGGCAACAACCTCACCTTCGCGCTGCTGTACTGGCTGATGGACAGCGGCGGCCCGATCGCACGCTCCGAGCAGGAGGTCCCGGTCGACTTCGCCTTCACCCAGCACATGAGCCCCGAGCTGGCGCCTCCCAACTGGCGGCCCGTGTTCCTGGACTATCTCCACCTCGGTTTCACGAACGCGACCGCGTTCAGCCCCACGGACGTGATGCCGCTCACGCACCGGGCGAAGTACACGATGATCGTGCAGTCCACGGTTGCCCTCGCCCTCTTCGGGCTGATCGTCGCGCGGGCGGTCAACGCGTTCGCCTGATGGGCTAGGCGACGGCGACCGACGCGACGGGACGCTCGGGCTCCTCGTCCGGCTGCCGCGACAGGGCGATCAAGACGGCTCCGGCGAGCGCTACGCCAAGGCCGACGCAGGCAACGACTACGTGCCAGGCCGGCCGGCTGAGCCGTTCGTCGAGCAGCAGCACCCCCAGGAGGATCCCGACGACGGGATTGGCGACCGACACGGTCGCGACGGACGGCGCCAGCTTCCCGGTACCGAGCGAGACCTGCTGCAGGACGAAGCCGAGCACGCCCGCGAGCGCGAGCGCGTACGGCTCCCAGTGGGAGAAGAGCTCGGCGATGCCCGCGTGCAGGTAGGCGAGCGTCGGCTTGGTCAGCGACGCCGAGAGCCCGAACAGGATCCCGGCGACGGTGCCGTACGCCGCAGCGCTGACGGTCAAGCCACCGCGTCCGGCGAACAACACCACCGCCCCGGCGACAGCCGAGAGGACGGCGATCGCGATCGCCCATTCCTCGCCTGGCGCATTCTCGTTTCCGCCGGCCGGGTCGCCGAAGAGCGCGAACAGCGCGAGCCCGAGCACGATCACGGCGGATCCAACGACCTCGAAGCGCCCCACCACCTGCCTCGTCAGGAAGTAGCCGAGCGGGAGCGCGAATACGACGGTCGTGACGAGGAGTGGCTGGACGATGGCGAGCCGCCCTCGATCCAGGGCCGCGGCCTGGAATGCGTAGCCGGTGAGGAGCGCCAGCGTGCCGATCAGCCACATCGTCTGCCCGGCGAGACGAGCGAGCGAGGCCGGGCTCCGAAGCGAGACCTCCTCGGGGAGGTTCAGGGCGCCCTTCTGCTGTAGCGCAGCGGCGAGTGCGAAGAGGAACGCGGCGATGAGCGCGAGCACCGACGCCATCGGGTCAGCTTACGGCGCTCGGCGGACGCGGCGGTCTCTACGGTACGCCCTCGTGCCGGCGCAGAAGATGCACCCCGACGAGGTCGAGACGGACGTCGCGCTCGTCCGGCGCCTCGTCACGGACCAGTTCCCGGAGTGGAGCGGTCTGCCGATCGAGCCCGTGGGCGAGCGCGGCACCGACAACATCCTCTACCGGCTCGGCGACGACCTGGTTGCGCGGCTACCGGGCCGCAGGCGGCCCGAGTTTGCGCTGAGGAAGGAGTGCGAGTGGCTGCCGAAGCTCGCGCCGCTACTGCCGCTCGGCGTCCCCTTGCCGCTGGCCGTGGGGCGGCCCATGGAGGACTACCCCTACGAATGGGCCGTGTTTCGCTGGCTGCACGGCGAGCCGGTGACATCGGAACGCCTCACCGACCTCCATCGGACGGCCGAGGACCTCGCCGGCTTCCTCGCCGCGCTCCAGCAGATCGACACCTCGGGTGCGCCAGGCCCTGGCGAGCACAACGTGTACCGCGGCTGCCCACTCGCGCTGCGAGACGAGTCGACGCGCACCGCGATCGACAGGCTGGCCGGCGAGATCGACGCAGCCGGCGTGACGGAGATCTGGGACGAGGGCCTGGCGGCACCGGAGTGGGATCGCCCGCCCCTATGGATCCACGGCGACCTCGACTCACGGAACCTGCTCGCCCGAAACGGTCGGCTGAGCGCGGTGCTGGACTTCGGTTGTCTCGGCGTCGGCGACCCGGCCTGCGAGGCGATGGCGGCCTGGAAGCTGCTGGACGACGAGGGCCGAGCGATCTTCCGCTCGACCCTCTCGATCGACGACGGGACCTGGACGCGCGCCCGCGGTTGGGCGGCGTCCCAGGCCGTCGGCGCCTTGGCCTATTACACCCTCGAAACGAACCCGGTGCTCGTCCTGGAGGCCAGGCGCTGGCTCGCCGAGCTGCTGCGCTAGTGGCCTCGCCCCTTGGCCTTGTCGACCTTCGCGACCCAGTACGGGGTGTCCGGCGTGGGCGGCGTCGTGAACCGGGCAGTCACCGCGTACAGTCGCTGGCCGAACTCCGCGATCGTCGTCGGGACGTCGAAGTCCGGATCGGTCAGGTAGCCGGTCACCGTTCCTGACGACATCCGGTGGTCGAGCCGGATCACCGCGATCTTGTTGTTCTGGTTCTGGACGACGTAGAGCGTGCGGCCGTCGAGCAGGATCCCGTCACCGTTCACCACTGGAACGTTCAGGACGATCTCCCGCGTCCTGCCCGTTCGCGGGTCGACCGTGAAGACCTTGCCCGTGTTGCTCTGGACGATCACGAGCGTCTTCCCGTTCGGCGTCACGTCGATGCCGTTCGCGTTGAAGCCGGGCTGGTACACGATGTCGCCGGTCAGTGGAAGGGGTGTCACAGAGCCGTGCGAGACCCGGTAGAGGAGCGGCCGCAGCGAGTCCGTGAAATACGCGCTGCCCCGCGCAACCGCCACGTCGTTGATGAATGTCGGCTGTGCCGTCAGCGTGTACTCCGCGAGCAACTGCCGAGTGTGGACGCTGTACACGAACGCCTTGCCGGTCGCGGCACCGGCGACGAGCAGACGGCCGTGGTTGAGCTCGAGGCCGGTCGCGGACCGCCCGGGCGCCCCCGGAATGAAGGGCGCGCCGATCCCCGTCTTGATGTCGCCGCGGTAGATCGCGCCGTTCGGAATCGACCCGACGTAGAACGTGTGCTTGTTGCCGATGGCGATCCCCTCGGGTTGCCAGCCGTTCGGCAGCGGGATGCGATCCGGGAAGCGCCCCTTCGCCGCAAGCGGCGCAGCGAGCACGACCGCCGCGAGCGCAAGCCAGACCGTCACAAGCGTGATGCGTCTCACCGGTGGATTCCCCCTTTTGGTCGTTTCCCGATCCTACGTACCTCGTCCGCCCCCGGATGAATCGCCGCTGGCAGACTGGGCGCATGACCAAAGTTCAGAAGACCGAAGCGGAGTGGCAGGCCGAGCTCTCGCCCGAGGCCTACCATGTGCTCCGCGAAAACGGCACCGAGCGCCCGTTCACGGGCGAGTACGACCACACGTTCGAACCAGGCACCTACCGCTGCGCCGGCTGCGGGGCGACCCTGTTCGAGTCCGACACGAAGTACGACTCCGGCTGCGGCTGGCCCGCCTTCTCCGCGCCGGCCTCCGAGGAGGCCGTCGAGGAGGAGGGGGACGCGAGCTACGGGATGGTCCGTACCGAGGTGCTGTGCGCGAGCTGCGGCGGCCACCTCGGCCACGTCTTCCCCGACGGACCGCACCCGACGGGCCAGCGCTACTGCATCAACTCGGCGGCGCTGAAGCACGAAGAGCGCTAGCCGGGGAGCGCCTCAACGAGCTGCTCCTGCAGCCAGGAGAGGTACGCGTAGAGCGCGAGCTCCTGCGCCTGGAGGTGGGTGACGTCCACCGCCTCCCAGTCGAAGTCCTCGGTGACGTCGAGGCGCGTCCCGAGCACCAGGCGGGCGTCGTTCAGCCCGCGTAACCAGGCGTCTGCCTCTTCGGGCGAGAGGAGTGTGTTGGCGGCCGTCTCCTGGATCGTCCGGAGCGCGCGGTCCCGTCCCGAGGCGAGCTGCTCGTGCGTCAGATCCCGGTACTGCTCCTCGAGCGTGTCGTCGTCATGCGCCCGCGGGAAGAGCCGGCGGAGGCCCGGCTCGTCCGGTGCCTCCTCGATCAGATCCCGCAGCTCGCCCGCGACCTGCCGAAGCACCTCGCGCTCGTCGTCCGGGAGGTCGAGCCGCACGCCGTCCGGCACGCGGGAGATCCGGGGCCCGGCGCCCAATCAGTCGCGCTGCATCGTCGCCCAGAGCCCGTACGCATGCAGCCTCGCGACGTCGAGCTCCGCCTTCTCGCGGGTGCCCGTGGAGACCACCGATTTCCCCTCGTTGTGCACCTGCAGCATCAGCCGGGTCGCATGCGCGCGGGTGTAGCCGAAGAGCTTCTGGAGGACGAGCGTCACGTACGACATCAGGTTGACGGGGTCGTTCCAGACGATCACGACCCAGGGGCGGTCGTCGATCGCGTCGTCCTCGCCGATCGGCTCCTCGACCTCGAGGTCGGCCTCGGCCGGAGCAAGCGTGCTCACGGACGAATTGTGCTCGGAGTTACGGGATCGTGTACTCGATGCGCGCGACATCGAGTCCCAGCGAGGCGGCGATCCGCACGCCCTCCTCGACCTCCCTGCGAACGCGCGCGATGTCGCGCTCCCGCATCGCGCTGCCCACGAACTCGCGCGCCTTCGGCCGCCAGAGGACGTGGTTGGCGAAGATCGGGAGCATCCTCTCCGCACCCTTGATCATCTTGTCCTTCGTCTGCTTGGACGCGTCCCGAAGCAGCACCTTCTCGTAGGCCATCCCGGAGCCGTGGTGGATGCCGTCGTCGACCGTGAGGCGGTTGCAGAGGTCCTCGAGGATCGTCCCCCGCGAGGCGCGAGCGATCAGGCGGAACCGCGGGATGATCATGCGCTCGAAGAAGACCTGCATCAGGAAGACCTTCTCCTCGAGCGAGTCGAGCCCGAGGAAGATCTGCGCCAGCTCGTCGAGGTAAGGGTCTCGCTCGGTGGGGCCGCCGGCCAGGTCGATCAGCCGCAGCCAGGCTTCGACGTGGCGCGCCTCGTCCTGCGCCATCGTCGAGTAGTAGAGCTTCGCCTCCCGGTGGCGCGCCAGCTCGAGGAGCTGCGCCGCCATCTCGACGGCGAGCGAGTCGGCCTGGAGCTGCTGGGTGATCACGGAGCGCCAGATGTCCTGCCGGCGCGTCTGCTTCTCCTTCGAGCCGCTCGTCTCGGGCACAGGCGGCAGGTCGTCCCACGGCATGTCCCGCACCTGCCACTCGCGCTTCTTCGCGAGTTCGTAGTAGCGGTAGACCTCGGGCGCGGGCCGGATCGGCGCCGCTTGCTCGGTCGTCTCGTCGGAGCGCTGCGTCGTCGCCATGCGCGAGGCATGGTACGGCAGGGCCGGAGGGATCGGCGCTCCGATCCTTGTAACAACTTGTCACTAGGGCAACCGGCCCGGCGCACGCCTCCTGAACCCGCATCGTTCCTGGCGGGCCGCTCGCGCTTGTAACAAGTTGTTACTAGCCTCGGTGGCCCGGCAGGCGGCTACGGCGTCGCGCCCTGCCGCTCAGGAACCGAGGCCGTCGGCCTGGACGTACACCTTCTCGCCGCGGAAGAGCCGGCGCTCGCGGTCCCACGGGAAGAAGATCACCACCCGGAAGTCGACGCGCTCTCCAGTCGCCCCGTAGCCAAGCCAGTCACTCTCATGCGTCGCCGTCACCTGCGCCTCCTCGCAGACCCCCTGCGGACCGACGACGATGTCCGTCAGGTCGAACTTGATGTCCGGGAAGGCCGTAAGCAGCCCGGTGTAGAAGCGCGTCGCGCCCTCGTGGCCCTCCCAACGCTCGCTCTCGCCGGCGATCGTGTAGACGCAGTCCTCCGTCAGTGTCGCGAGGAGCCCCGCGATGTCGCGGTCGTCCTCGGCGATCGAATGCTGCTTCCAGAGCTCGTAGACGGCCTCGACCTCGGTCGGGTCGACCTCGAGTTTCATCTTCTCGCGCACGTCCATGGCGCGGATTGTCCCAACTATCCTCCGTGCGTGGACCACCAACACGACGTTCGGGCGCAGAACCGCCGCGTCCTCGCCGTCGTCCTCGGGTTAACGGCGGCGTTCACGGTCGTCGAGGTGGTCGGCGGAATCGCCACCGGCAGCCTGGCGTTGCTCGCGGACGCCGCCCACATGCTCTCGGACAACTTCGCGCTGGGACTGGCCCTGTTCGCGGTCTGGCTTGCCGGCCGCCCGAGCACGCCCGAACGAAGCTTCGGCTATCAGCGTGCCGAGATCCTCGCGGCACTCGCGAACGGCATCATCCTCGTCGCCCTGGCGATCTGGATCTTCGTCGAGGCGTGGCAGCGGTTCTCGAGCCCCCCGGACGTACTGGCGGGCTGGGTCGCGGTGGTCGCCGTGCTCGGGCTCGGCGTGAACCTCGTCTCCGCGTTCCTGCTTCACCGCCACGGCCACGACACCCTGAACACGCGCGCGGCGCTGAGGCACGTCCTAGCCGACGCGCTCGGCTCCGTCGGCGTCCTCGTCTCGGCTCTCGTGATCCTCCTCACCGGTTGGGAGTACGCCGACCCCGTCGCGGGCGTCGTGATCGGCCTGCTCGTCCTCGCAAGCTCGTGGACGGTGCTTCGAGACTCGGTGCACATCCTGCTCGAGGGCGCCCCGAAGGGGATCGACGCGGCGGCGCTCGGCCGCAGGCTGGCGGAGATGCCGGGCGTGGTCGACGTGCACGACCTCCACGTCTGGACGATCACCTCCGGCTTCCACGCGCTCTCGGCCCACGTGCTCGTCGAGCGCGGCGACGACTGTCACGCGCGCCGGCGCGAGCTCGAGGAGGTCCTCCTGCGCGAGTACGGGATCGAGCACACGACGCTCCAGGTCGACCACGTCGCCGCCCCGGCCGTGGTTTCGATTCAATCCCGCCGGTGAGCGACGAGGCGAACGGGGAGGACCGGGAGGATCGACTCAACCGCGAGCTGATCGAGCTCCTGAACGAGCTCCGCGTCGTTCTGCCCGGCGTGCAGGTGCTCTTCGCGTTCCTCCTGACCGTCCCGTTCACGAACCAGTTCCAGAAGGTGACGAACGAGCAGCGTCAGATCTACTTCTGGACGTTCATCTGCACGACGATCGCCACGGCACTCCTGATTGCGCCCTCGGCGCACCACCGGCTCCGCTGGCGCCAGCGCGACAAGGAACGCCTGCTCAGAACGTCCAACCGGCTCGCGATCGCAGGGATGATCTTCCTGACGCTAGCGCTCGTCGGCGCCGTCTACCTCGTCACGGACCTGCTCTTCCACCCGGCCGCGGCGGCCGGCGTGACCGCCGCGATCGGGCTCGTCTTCCTCTGGTTCTGGTGGGGCCTCCCGCTCTCGCGGTCGGTCGAGAGGCGCAGCTCCGGCTAGGAGCTCGCGGTCGGCGCCTCGGTGCCCGGCGTGTGCAGCAGGTTTTCGACCTCCTGCACGCCCTGCACCTTCCGCGTCCGCTCCTCGAGGTCCCTGATCAGCTCAGGCTGCTCGACCTGGCCGCGAAGGTAGACCGTGCCGTTCTCCGCGTTGACGTTGATTTGACCCTTCGGGACCTCGGCGTCGCGGAAGATCTCGGTCTCCACCTTCCGCGCCAGCGTGACGTCGTCCGGCTGCGGCTTGGGCTCCTCCTGCAGGTGTGTCGCCTTCTGCTTCAGCGCGGTCGCCTGGCTCGTAGCCGAGCCGGCGAGCTGGCCGCCCTGGCGCAGCTGCCGCCGGAAGAACGCGACGATCCGGTCCCGGGCCGTCGCCCGGCGGCGCCGACCCTGCTGCGGGTCGAAGAAGTAGACAAGACCGGCGCCCAGGCCGGCGTAGGTGACGAGCTTTCTCATGGCGGCTCCTCTTCGTTTCGCTCTCTCGGACGTCGGGAGCCTACCCCCTCAGGATGCGGCAAAAACCTGCGTGCGCGGCGCGGCCCCGCGCCCTCGACTAGTCCCCCCAGTCGAAGTCGCGCGAGCGGCCCCAGAGACCCTCTTCGGAGGGGAGCTCTTCGCTCGGTGCTTCGGGAACCGCCTGCTCCGCGGTGACCGTGCCGGGATGGCCGTCGAGCGTGTCCTCGATGCGCGCCTGCTCTTCGGTCTTGAAGAGCGGGTGGTTCTGGAAAGGATCCTCGACGCGGTAGCCCTCGATGGGCATGTTGTCCTCGAGGTCGGCGTTGCGGCGCTTCAACTCGAGGTGGTCCTGGATGACGCTGGCGAACAGTGACGGTGTTTCGACGGACATTTTCTCCTAGGGATCTGGGACGGGACGCGTACGGCGGGGGATTCTAACTGCCTTCACGACTACCCGGACGCCCGGACGGCAAGCCACGGCGCGGTGACGACGCGGTTCTTTCCTCGCCGTTTCGCCTCGTAGAGCGCTCCGTCGGAGGCCGCGACGACCTGGTCCTGCGAGCCGGCCTCCGGGAACGATGCGACGCCGAAGCTGGCGGTGACGCGGACGATCTCGCCGTCCGGGGCGGTTACCTCCTGGGCCTCCAGGGCCCGGCGCACGCGCTCGGCGAGCTCGTGGCCGCCCTCGAGGTTGGTGCCCGGCAGGAGCAGAGCGAACTCCTCGCCGCCCCACCTGCCGGCCAGGTCGATCTCGCGCACGCTGTCGTGGAGCGTTGCGGCGAAGGCCTTCAGCACCTCGTCCCCCGTCGGATGGCCCCAGCGATCGTTGATCCGCTTGAAGTCGTCGATGTCGGCGAGGACGAGCGCGAGCGGCTCGCCGAAGCGCTCGGCCCGCGCGATCTCCTTCTCGAGCGCGGCGGTGCAGAGGCGGCGGTTGGCCAGTCCGGTCAGCCCGTCGACGAGCGCCTGCTGCTCCACCGTCCGGTGGCGCCGCGCGTTCGAGAGCGCGATCACAGCGTGCCCGACGAGCCAGCCCGCGCTCTCGCGCTGCTCGGACGTAAACCCCGTGCCGTAGAGGATGAGCGACCCGAAGCTCTCTCGGCCCGCGTTCAACGGGAACTCCATCCGCGCGGCGCCGGCGGTCTCCCCGTGCTCGACGAGCACGCGGTCGCCGTCGACTAGCTGCCCGAGTGTCGCACCGGTCGACTCGACCGCCGTCTCGACGATCACGCGGAGAAGCTGGTCCACGTCGTGGGTGGCGGCGAGCGCCTCCCCGAAACGCAGGACGGTCTCCCGGACGCGCCGGCGCTCCTCCTCGAGCTCGCGCAGACGCGCCTCGAGCTGGTCGGCCATCTCGTTGAACGTGCGGCCGAGCGACGCGAACTCGTCGCGGCCTCGAATGTGGACGCGGTCACCGAGACGGCCGCGGGCAATGCCGCGCGCTGCGTCGGCGACGTGGGAGAGGCTGCGGACGATCGAGCGGCCCTCGAGGTACGCGACGACCGCGATCAGCGCCAGCACGAAGAGCATCGCGATGAAGATGCGCGACTGCGCCCAGTCGGTCGACGCGTCGATCCGGTCCTGAGGCGTGAGCACGACGAGGCGGACATCGCGGTGTTCGACGAGCGGCTCCGAGGCCAAGGCGCGGAACTCCCGTCCGTCGACCACCAACTTGCTCGGGTCGGTCGGCGTTCGGACCCGGCCGGAGAGCAGGTCGCTCGCGCCGGCGATCCAGCCGGAGCGCACCAGCGCGATCTGGCTCCCGCTCGCGAGGCCGACGCGACGGCGAAGGCTCTGCGCGAGCTGGTCGTCCAGCGGCACGCCTGCCACGACTCGGCCGACACGCCCGCGGCGTCCCTGGACGCGGACGGCGCGGGTGATCGCTGGCTTGGTGAGCGAGCCGATCGTCAGGCCGCGTCCTCCGTCGACGCGCATGTTCGGCCTGCCCGCCAGTAGCCGCCCGAGGGCGCGGCGGTCGCGCTTGGAGAGCGCGCGCTGGAAGGCGGGGTCAGCCGCGAGCTCGGTGGCCCGCCGCTGCGACCTGGTCACCTCGTCGCCGACCTGCGCCAGGCCGGCCCTGACGCTCGTCTCGAGGATGCCGTCGACCCGCCGGGTCTCGTTGCTGTCGGTGATCGACTGCAACCCGCTGAACGCAGCCGCGAACGGCAGCAACGAGATCACCGAGAAGTAGACGACCAGCTTGAGCTTGAAACTGCCCAACAATTACCCCTCAAGACACCCCGTGTGGTTTCCGATACCTCCTTGCACAGACTCTTGTCGGCGGCTGAGGGGAGGAACATGAGGCCGACTTTCGTTCACGTTCTGACGGGCCTACTGCTCGGCACCGCACTCGCGGGCCTGCTCAACGTGCCCGGACAGGTCGTGGCGCACCAGGAAGCGATTCCGCCTGTGCGCACGCCGAACGTGGCGAAGCCGTCGCGCGAGACCGTCGTCCGTGTCTCGCCGGACGTCGAGGCCGCACTCGCAGCCGAGGAGCGCGCTGCCCGCCGGGCGGCGAGACCGGCGCCGCGGCGCCTTCCCGTCCTCTCCCCGCCCGCGCCGGTACGCGCTGGAGCCCCCGTGAGCGCGCCGGAGCAGCCGCAGCCCCAGAGCGAACCCGCGCCGAAGCAGAAGCCGGTCGCAAAGCCGACGCCGGCCCCGAGCCCCGCCTCACCGCCCCCGGCGGAGCAGCAGCCCGCGGAACCGGCTCCCCCTCCCCCAGCGACGAAGGTCGTCCTCGCCGACCCGCCGTCGAGCGACGACGAGGAGCACAAGAAGCCGAAGAGGGCGAAGAAGCCCAAGAAGGAGAAGCACGATCCCGCTCGCGGCAAGAGCGAGGAGGTGCACGGCAACGGCCATGACGCGGAGCACGGAAACGACGAGAACCACGCCAAGGGGCCGGGCGACGACCCCGGCCAGGGCGGCGGGAACGGTGAGGGCGGCGGGAAGGGCAAGTAGCTAGGGTGCGCGGATGCCGCGCGCCCGGTATCTCGTGACCAGACGGATGGGCTGGTGGGGAATCGCCCTCACCGCCTGGGACCTCTGGCGCCGCATCCCCAAGCGACACCGCAAGCGGATGCTCCGCGAGCTGCGTACGCACGCGCCGATCGTCGCGCGCGGTCTCACCCGCGAAGCGCGCCGGATGCGCGACGCCGCACGCGACGCCTCGGCGCGCTCGCGCTAGGCCAGGACTTCCTTGACGATGCGCTCCTGCTCGCGCAGGTGGGCCGTCGGGTAGCCCTCGCTCGGGCTGGCGCGCCAGGGCCGGCCGACGTAACGGAGCGGCACGCGGCCGCCGATCGACTCCTCGAGCCGGTGCCGGATCGCGCGCCACGCGCCCATGTTCTGGGGCTCCTCCTGTACCCAGAGCACCTCCTGGAGGTCGGGATAGGACTCGACCAGGGCGCGCGCCGGGTTGACCGGGAACGGGTAGAGCTGCTCGACCCGCGCAAGCGCGATCTCGGGGTGGTTCCGGCGCTCGTCGTGCCCCGCGATGTCGTAGTAGACCTTCCCGGAGCTCAGGACGAGCCGGCGGACGCCGGCGTGGTCGATCCGGTCGTCCAGCACGGGCTCGAACCGGCCGCCGGAGAGCTGCTCCAGCGAGCCCGCCGCCTCCTTCAGCCGTAGCAGGCCCTTCGGCGTCATCACGACGAGCGGCCTGGCGCTCGGGTCCAGCGCCTGGCGGCGCAGCAGGTGGAAGTACTGCGCCGAGGTGCTCGGGTTCACGATCCGGATGTTCTCCTGGGCTGCGAGCTGCAGGAACCGCTCGAGCCGCGCGCTCGAGTGCTCCGGGCCGTTCCCCTCGTAGCCGTGCGGCAGGAGCAGGGTCAAACGTGTGGTCTGGTCCCACTTCGAGAGCCCGGAAACGACGAACTGGTCGGTGACGATCTGCGCGCCGTTCACGAAGTCGCCGTACTGCGCCTCCCAGACAACGAGCGCCTCGGGCGCCGCGACCGAGTAGCCGTACTCGAACCCGACGGCCGCGTACTCGGAGAGCGGCGAGTTGTAGACCTCGAACGCCGCCTGCCCTTCGTCGAGATTCTTCATCGGCGTGTACTGCTCGCCGCTCCCCGGGTCGTGGAGGACGAGATGGCGGTGCGAGAACGTGCCGCGCTCCGTGTCCTGGCCGGTGAGGCGGATCGGGATCCCCTCGACCAGAAGGCTCGCGAAGGCGAGCCCTTCGGCATGCCCCCAGTCGATCGTGCCCTGGTCGATCGCCTCGAGCCGCCGGTCGAGCTGGCGCTTGAGCTTGGGATGCACGGTGAAGCGCCCGGGGACCTCGAGCAGCTCGCGGTTTAGGTCCCGGAGCCGGCTTTCGCCGACGGCGGTGATCACCTCGGAGCCGTTCGTCCGTGGGGTGCCCTCCTGTGGGGGCGGCGCGGGTGCGCCGAACGACGCCTTCAGCGTCTCGTGTGCGGTCCGCAGCCTGCTCGTGACCTCCGCGGCAAGTGCGTCGGCCTCCTCCTTCGTGATCACGCCCTCGGCGACGAGACGCTCGGCGTACTGTTCGCGCGCGGTCGGATGGCCCTCGATCCGCTCGACCATCAGCGGCTGGGTATACGCCGGCTCGTCGCCCTCGTTGTGCCCGAGCCGGCGGTAGCCGACGAGGTCGACGACGACGTCGTGCCCGAAGCGACGCCGGAATGCGAGGGCGAGGCGGCTCGCGTAGACCGCCGCCTCCGGATCATCGGCGTTGACGTGGATGATCGGAACGTCGAAGCCCTTCGCGAGGTCGCTCGAGTAGCGAGTCGAGCGCCCGTCGGCTGGATCGGTCGTGAAGCCCACCTGGTTGTTGGCGATGATGTGGAGCGTCCCGCCGGTCGAGTAGCCGCTCAGGCTCTGGAGGTTGAACGTCTCGGCGACCACGCCCTGGCCGGGGAACGAGGCGTCGCCGTGGATCAGCAGCGGCAGCGCAACGCGCTCGTCGTGGACGCCTGCCCGGGACGAGCGGTCCGTCTGCTCGGCGCGTGTGACGCCCTCGACGACCGGATCAACCGCCTCGAGGTGGCTCGGGTTGGCCGCGAGGGCGACCGTGATGTCTCCGGCCGGCGTCTTCCGCCGTCCCTCCGCGCCCAGGTGGTACTTGACGTCGCCGCTCGCGCCCGCCGGCTGTGACGGCATGGCCTCGAGCGTCCGCTCGCCCTCGAACTCCCGCAGGATCGTCTCGTACGGCCGCCCGATCACGTGGGCGAGGACGTTGAGCCGGCCCCGGTGCGCCATGCCGATCACGACCTCGTGTGCGCCGTCCTCGGCGGCCAGCTCGATCGCAGTGTCGAGCATCGGGACGAGGGCGTCGAGACCTTCGATCGAGAACGACTTCTGGCCGAGGAAGGCCCGGCGGAAGTAGCGCTCGAAGCCCTCTACCTCCGTCAAACGTGTCAGGAGCCGCCGTTTCTCGTCGGCGGACAGCGGCGCGCGGTACGTGCCGGCCTCGATCGCCTGGCGCAGCCAGACCCGCTCCTGGTGGTCCGAGATGTGCTCGATCTCGTAGGAGCTCGTCCCGGAGTAGGTGTCCTGGAGCTGCGGGAGCACGTCCTCGAGCGTCTCGCCCGGAAAGTAGACGCGCAGGAGGCGCGCAGGGATGCGCCGCTGGAGCTCCGGTGTGAGCGGCGGAACGAGGCGCTCGGGCTCGAGCGCAGGATCGCCCACCGGCTCCGAGCCGAGCGGGTCGAGGTGCGCTGCGAGGTGGCCGTGAGTGCGGTGCGCCTTCACGAGCGCCATTGCCGCGGCGACGCCGCCCACGAGCTCGTCGTCGACGGCGGGCGTAGGCGCGGGCGCCGTGGGGACGGCAGGCGGCGCCTCGATCACGGGGGCCGTGTGGCCGTCCTCGGCCGCGCGCAGGAGCTCGACGAGCCGCGCCACCCCCGGATGCTGCGCCAGCAGGTCGCTGTCGCCGCTTTCGAAGAGGGCACGCCACTCCGAGGGGACCCCCTCCGGGTTCTCCAGGTACTCGTCGAGCAGCGCGCGTGCGTAGCCCGTGTTGAGTCCGTCTACCTCAGCCACGATGCACGGTTCTTTGTAGCAGGGGACTCTCCCCCTGCACGGTTCACCACAAAGGCCGGGAGGTGATGACGCCGACGATCATCCCGGCGAGGAAGCCGCACGAGGCGATGGCGACTCCCGCCGCGGCAAGCCGCCGGTTTCGGTCCGCCAGCGCGGCGGCGACCAGGGCGACGAAGATCGAGAAGACCCCGATCGGGACCGGCCGGTACGCGACGGCGATCGCCCCGCCGATCATCGCGGTTGCGGCCAGGAAGCCTGCGACCGTGTCCGCCGGACGGTCGCGTGTCGTGGATGGGACCGTACTCACCCGGTGCGAATCGTGCCAGGCCGGCGCTCGGCGCGGCCATTCCCATGGGGCCCGCCCCGCTGCGGGCGCCGCGGCTGGGCGTCCGGCTTCGGCCTCGGCGGCGCGCGGTCGGGTGCCGGAACGAGCGCGGCCGGCTCCGGCGGGGGCGGCTCGGCGCGAACGGCCCACCAGACGACCCCGACCAGGTAGAGAATCGGGAGCTTGAGGACGAGCATCAGAAAGATGATCTCGACCATCTCTGCATTCTAGGAGGGTTTGGCGGAATGCCGCTCGTCGCAGGGGTGCGATGGTCGTTCCGAGGCAAGGACGCAGGGAGCGCCCGTATCGACTGAGATACGGGCGCGACTGAGGACGCCGTCCTCGGGGCGAGCAGCGCGGCCCTGCGGCACAGCATGTATTTCGCCAAACCCTCCTACTAGGGGCGGGAGCGCCGGACTTTCAGGCGGAGAACGTCGGGCCGGTGGTAGTGCCCCACGGGATCGAACCGCTGGCGCTCAGCCAGCAGGCGATCGGGGTTCAGTTCGGCGTACAGGATCCCCTCCTCGTCGTACAGCGGGCCCGCGAGGTACGTGCCGTCCGGCGCCAGGATCGCGCTGCCGCCGCGTCCGAGGACCTCGTGGCCCTCGAGCTCGGACCGGAGCGGGAAGTCGTCCGGGTACGCCGAGGTGCGCTGGAAATGGCTCGGGCTGACCACGAACGCGCGTGACTCACGGGCGATGTGGATGAGCGTCGGCTGCCACGACGCGCCGTCGTCCGCCGTGGGCGCGAGGTAGATCTCGACGCCCGAGTCGTAGAGCGCGAACCGCGCGAGCGGCATGTAGTTCTCCCAGCAGATCAGCCCGCCGACGCGCCCGACCTCCGTGTCGACTCCGTGGAGCCCGCCGCCGTCGCCCTGGCCCCAGACCAGCCGCTCGTGGTTCGTCGGCACGAGCTTGCGGTGCTTGAGCCGCAACACGCCGTCGGCGCCGTGGACGAGGAGCGTGTTGTAGAGCGTCCCGGGCCGGTCGCGCTCCACCTCTGTCACGCCCGTCGCGAGCACGACGCCCTGCTCCCGGGCGACCTCGCCCAGCCGGCGCTCCTCCGGCCCTGGGACCGCGAGCGACTCGCGGGCGATCGCGGCGAAGACCTCTTTCGCGGCGTCGACGGACCAGCCGGCGAACGCCTTCGCCCACACCGAGGAGGGGTAGACGGGGATGAACGCCTCCGGGAAGACGACGAGCGTCGCGCCGTTGCCAGCGGCCTCGGCGGTCCGCTCCGCCAGTCGCTCGAGCGTCGCATCCCGGTCCAGGACGACCGGCTCGACCTGGACGCAGGCGGCGGTGACGGCGTTCATTCAGCGGCGCCCGAGGCGCTTCACGTACGAGAGCCCGCTGCCGACCACGGACACGGTCGCCGTCGGGCGGCGCCGGCCGAGATTCAGGCTCGCGCCTCGCCGCCCGAGGCTCAGGCTGCCGCCCTGCTTACTCAGGTTGAGCGTCACTCCCGGCAGGAGCCGCTTCCGCTTTCGAAATCGCCACGCCAACGAGTCCCTCCTTTGCTGGGCCTTTTGTGGTCACTGCCTGCCGTATTTCTTACACTCCGGAAGGAATCCCCGCACAGTGTCTGCTGCGGTACAGACAGTTACGTTCGTCAACGCCGGGCTCTTTTCTGTCCTGGCGGTTGTCGCTTTCCTTCAGTGGCGAACCAGCGGGGCGCGCCCGCTGCTGTGGGCGGCGCTGGGCTTCGCCGCGATCGACCT
The DNA here is from genome assembly GCA_035535195.1 of Gaiellaceae bacterium. GTDB lineage: Bacteria > Actinomycetota > Thermoleophilia > Gaiellales > Gaiellaceae > JACDAN01. The sequence goes on from DATLQK010000070.1 coordinate 35,794, forward strand.
TGTCTCGCTGATCGGCCTACTGAGCGAGACGCCGCCGGACGCGGTCGTCCGCATCGAGCTCGTCCTGCTCGTCCTCTTCCCGTACCTGCTGTACCGGTTCACGACCGCCTTCGAGCAGGCGCCCGCCGGCCTGGAGCGCTTCGTCGGCGTGATGACGGTCGCCCTCGTCCTCTGGTCGGCGGTGCTGCCGGACATTCCGGCGGCGGACGAAGCCTGGTCCAACGGCTTCGTCGTTTACATCGTCGCCTTCCTCTTTCACTGGTCGTTTCTCTCGATCATCGCCGCGGTCCGGCTCTGGCGGGCGGGGACCGGGCAGCCGAGCGTGGCACGGCGGCGCATGCGGTTCCTCAGCGCCGCCTCCGCGCTGCTAACCGCGGCAATCCTCCTCGCCGGCCTCGGGTCGAGCGAGGACTCCCTCCTCTCGCTTCTGATCGACGTGCTCGCCGGGCTGAGCGCGATCGGGTTCATCCTCGGCGTCGCGCCCCCGGTGATCCTGCGCCTGCTCTGGCGCCGGCCCGAGGTCGCCCGCTCACAGTCGGCGATCGCCGGCCTGATGCGCGCCGAGACCCCGGACGAGGTGACCGCGGGCGTCCTGCCGGCGATGGTCGCGCTCGTCGGCGCCCGCGCGGTCGAGCTCCGCGACGCCTCAGGTCAGATCGTCGGGTCCTACCGGCCGCGCGAGGGCAACGGCGAGGAGGAGGTCGAAGTGCTCGACCTGGCGCTCCCCGAGGGGTCGCTCTCGGTCTCGACGAGCAAGCACGCGCCGTTCTTCGGCGAGGAGGAGCTCGCGATCCTCCGCACGCTGGGCTCGCTGACGGTGCTGGCGCTCGACCGGGCCCGGCTCTTCAGCCAGGAGCAGGCGGCGCGGCGCGCGCTCGAGGAGGCCGACGAGCTGAAGATGAGCTTCGTCGCGCTCGCCGCGCACGAGCTGCGGTCGCCGGTTGCCGTCATCCACGGTGTGATCGAGACGCTCGACCGCCGGGGCAGCGATCTCGGCAACCCGCAGCGGGTCGAGCTCGACGACATGCTGCGCACGCAGACCAGGCGGCTCAAGGATTTGGTGGAGCAGCTCCTCGACCTTTCCCGCCTCGACGCCAATGCGGTCTCGATCGAGCCGCACACGATCCCGGTCCGCCACCGCGTCGAGGAGATCGTCGCGGTCGCGGCCGCGGAGCGGCTCGATGAGGTGCAGGTGGACATCTCCGAAGGGCTCGAGGCGACCGTCGACCCGAACGCCTTCGACCGGATCCTCTCGAACCTCGTCACGAACGCGCTGCGGTACGGGAAGGCGCCGGTCCGGATCAGCGCCGAGCGCGAGGACGGCAAGCTGCAGATCGCGGTGGAGGACCGCGGCGAAGGCGTCTCACCGGAGTTCGTGCCGAGGCTCTTCGAGCGGTTCGCGCGCAGTGACGCCACGCGGCGCCGGGCAGTCGGGACCGGGCTCGGCCTTGCGATCGCGCACTCCTACGCGGAGGCGCATGCGGGCGAGCTCCGCTACCGCCAGGCGCTGCCGCACGGGGCGAGATTCGAGCTCGTCCTCCCGAGCGTCACCGCCTAGGAAGGCTGCTACGTTCAGCGACGACCTGCGGCACAGCACGGTCCATCGACGAAGGGAGGGCTCCCATGAGTCTTCACGGACACCGATTCGGCCGGCTCGCGCTGGTGGTCGTGGCCGCCCTCGGCATCGCGCTCTGGAGCGCGGGCGCCGCCGGAGCCTGGCGCGGCCACCACGGCCATGGGCAGGGTCAGTCGTTGTGGGGCTTCTACGACGACGTCCTGCGCAGCGCGAAGTACGTCGACCTGACGCACACGATCACGCCGTCGATCCCGGTCTGGTCCGGGTTCGGCCCGTCGACGTTCATGCCGACGAAGAACCCGAGCACCGGCCAGCCGTATACGTACGCGAACGATGGGTTCGAGGCGACCTCGTACCTGCTGCAGACCGACCAGCTCGGCACGCAGCTCGACCCGCCCGCGCACTGGGCGCCGGAGTACGCGGCGATCGACGAGCTCCCGCCGACCTTCGCGGTCCGGCCGCTCGTCGTGATCTCGATCGTCGACCAGGTCCGAAGCAACTTCAACTACCACCTGCAGGTGTCGGACATCATGCGGTGGGAGCAGCGGTACGGCCGGATCCCGGAGGGCAGCGTGGTGATGGTGCGCTCCGACTGGTCGAAGCGGTGGCCCGACCCGGCGCTCGCGACGCTGACGCGGTTCCCCGGCGTCTCGCTCGCGGCGCTCCAGTTCCTCCAGCTGCAGCGCCACATCCTCTTCCACGGGCACGAGCCGCTCGACACGGACTCGACGCCGACGCTCGAGGGTGAGAGCTGGTTGATGCACAACGGGTTCGCCCAGGCGGAGGGCGTGGCGAACCTGGACAAGGTGCCGCCCACGGGGTGCCTGATCGAGATCGGCTACCCGAAGTTCGGCGGCGGGCTGGGCGGCTACGCCCGCTTCATCGCGATCTGCCCGAAGAGCTGGCGCTACGGCGTCAGCGTCGGGGAGCTGCCGGAAGCGCCATTGCAGCGGTACGACAGCATCCTGCACTGGAACTTCACGCTCGGCATGCGTACACGCTGAGCTGATGACCGGGGCCGGCGGCGATGGCGTCGCCGGCCTCGAGTCAAACGGGAGGTGGTTCGCCGAAGAGAGTGGAGCCAGCCGGGCTCGAACCGGCGACCTTCTGGCTGCCAGCCAGACGCTCTCCCAACTGA
>DATLQK010000071.1:0-5095 GCA_035535195.1 Gaiellaceae bacterium
GCGTCCTCGAGGCCAACGCCGAGGAGTTCGTGCGCGGGTTCGTGCAGAAGGGCGGCCAGTGAGCCCAGACGCGTCCCCTCGCGGGGGAACGGGGCGGCTGCCCGACGCCTTCACCATGTCCGGGACCTCCTCGTTCAGCGACTTCGTGGGGCGGGTCGCCCCCGAGCTGCTGCCCGGTAGGCGGCCGCTGCCAGACGGCGCCAGCGTCGAGGTGCCGCACGGCACGACCATCGTGGCGCTCGAGTTCGCCGGCGGCGTCGTCATGGCCGGCGACCGACGGTCGACGATGGGCAACCTCATCGCCAACCGCGACATGGAGAAGGTGTTCGCCGCCGACGAGTACGCCGTGGTCGGCATTGCCGGCACGGCCGGGCTGGCCATCGAGCTGGTGAAGCTCTACCAGGTCGAGCTCGAGCACTACGAGAAGATCGAGGGCACGTTGATGTCCGTCGAGGGCAAGGCGAACCGGCTCGCGAGCATGATCCGCGGGCAGCTCGGCCTGGCCATGCAGGGACTCGCCGTCGTGCCGATCTTCGCCGGCTATGACGTCGAGGACAGCGGCGGTCGGATCTACTCCTACGACGTCACCGGCGGCTGCTACCGCGAGCACGACCACCACGGCGTCGGATCCGGTTCGCTCTTCGCGCGCGGCTCGATGAAGAAACTGTGGCGCCCGGGGCTCGACGCCGACGTCGCCGTCCGCGTCGCGCTCGAGGCGCTCTACGACGCCGCCGACGACGACTCGGCCACGGGTGGTCCCGACCTCGGCCGCCGGATCTGGCCCACCGTCGCGGTGGTCGACGTCGAAGGCGTCCGGTTCGTCTCCGAGGACAGCCTGTCCGAGCTGGTCGGTCAGATCGTCGCCGACCGCCAAGGCAATCCGGGCGGCAACCCGGGAGGTGCGCGATGAGCATGCCCTTCTACGTCTCGCCCGAGCAGCTGATGAAGGACAAGGCGGACTATGCCCGCAAGGGCATCGCTCGCGGTCGCTCGGTCGTCGTCCTCGCCTACGACAAGGGCATCGCGTTCGTGGCGGAGAACCCGCAGAGCCTGCGCAAGATCTCGGAGATCTACGACCGCATCGCCTTCGCCGCGGTCGGCATGTACTACGAGTTCGAGAATCTCCGGGTCGCCGGCATTCGGTATGCGGACCTGCGCGGCTACTCCTACGACCGCAGCGACGTCAGCGCGCGTGGGCTCGCCAACGCCTACGCCCAGACCCTCGGCACGGTGTTCACCCAGGAGCCGAAGCCCTACGAGATCGAGCTCGTCGTCGCGGAGGTCGGCGAGACACCGGGGCAGGACCAGATCTACCGGCTGACCTACGACGGGTCGGTCGCCGACCAGCACGGGTTCGTCGTCATGGGCGGTGCGAGCGTCCAGGCCGAGACGTCGCTGCGGGAGCGGTGGCGGGAAGGTCTGACCCTCGCCGAGGCGCTGCGACTGGCCGTCGACACGCTCGCCCAGGATCCCAACGGCGGGACCGCGCGCAGCCTCACGGCGACCCAGCTGGAGGTCGCCGTCCTCGACCGGCAACGGCCTCGACGGACGTTTCGGCGGATCGCCGGCCCCCTGCTGGAGGATCTGCTCAGCACCGAGAGCCCGGTCTCTGACGCGCCCGTCGTCGACGACGGCCGACCCGGTCACCATGACGTCCTCACCGGCGGGCTTCCGGTGCCGGAGACGCCGGGTACCGACCAGCCACAGCCCGCGGACGCCGACCCGGGCACCGGAGAGTCGCAGCCCATCGACCCGGAGGCCGAGAGTCCCACATGAGTGACGACCTCTACGACGCCCCGGTCACCACACTGGGCGGAGTGCCGGCGGATCTGCACGACTTCGAGAGCCAGGCGGTCCTCGTCGTCAACACCGCCTCACAGTGCGGCCTGACACCGCAGTACGCCGGCCTCCAGCGGCTCCAGGACCGCTACGCCGGGCGCGGCTTCACCGTTCTCGCGTTCCCCTGCAACCAGTTCGGCCGGCAGGAGCCGGGCAGCGCGGACGACATCCGGTCGTTCTGCCGCGATCGGTACGGAGTTGGGTTCCCCGTCTTCGACAAGGTCGAGGTCAACGGGCCCGGTCGGCATCCGCTGTATGCGTCGTTGACCCGGTTTTTGGACGCCGACGGGGTCGCCGGCGACATTCAGTGGAACTTCGAGAAGTTCCTCGTGTCGCCTCGCGGGCAGGCGGTCCAGCGGTTCCGGCCCCAAGTGGAACCGGAGTCACCGGAGCTGATCGCCGCGATCGAGGAGGCCCTGCCCGACTGGGGCTAGCGCTGCGCGCCGGCTCCCTGCCGGTGTTGCGCCGCGTCGACGTCTTCCACGCCTTCGTCGTCGGCCGCCCACTCGTCGGCGTCTTCCGCCGACCGGTCGTGAGACCCTCGAGCGCCGCCGTTGTCCGAGCGGTGGCGGTTGTCGAACGTCCGCTCGGTCACGTCGATGACTTCGGTGGATCCATCCGCCGCGCCCGCGGCATGGCGGCTGCTCTCCGCGCCCACAGGCGCGGCCTCGGTGTCACCCAGCGGCGCTCCGACCGCACTGCCCAGCTCGCGCAGCAGATCATCCACGGTGCCCAGCTGCCCGGTGATGCTCTCGCGGCGAGCGTCGACGGCGGCGAGCTGGTTCTTCCGGTCCCGCTCGATCCGGTCCGCCTGCTCCTTGGCCTGACTCTCGACGAGCGTGGCCTCCTCGTAGGCCAGCTGCTCGACGCGGGACTGCGCCAGCCGCAGCCGCTCGGCGTGCTCCGCGATCTGGGCGCCGAACGTGGCCACGGCGTCGGCCTGCGCCTGATGTCTCTGGAGGATCGCTTCCGCCTCTGCACGCCGACCCTGCGCGTCACGCTCCGCCTCGGCGCGCAGCTCCGCGGCCTGCCGGCGCGCGTCGTCGACGACCCGGCTGGCCTCGTCGCGGGCGCTGCGGCGGGTCTCGTCGACGTAGCGCTCAGCCTCGGCCCGCGACGCGGCGATGGCGGCCTCGGCCTCCTCGAGCTGCCGACGGGCCTCTTCGCGTCCGGTCGCGCGCAGCTCCTCCGCCTCCTCGTTGGCGAGTGCCAGGATCGACCCGATCCGGGTGCCGACGTCACCGCCCGCACTGGGCGCCTGTGCGGGCCGTCGCTCGAGCTCGACGATGCGGGCCGCAGCCTCGTCGAGGTCACGGTTCGCACGCGAGAGCTGCTCCTCTGCGCGGGTCAGCTCGATCGTGCGGTCGGCGGCGATGCGTCGCGCGGTCACGATGGAGGTCTGCAGCTCGTCCATGGCGGACTTGACCTGCTCCGGGTCGAATCCGCGGAGCACGCTGCGGAACTGAGGATCTTCGGACATCACACAACTCGATTCGGCCTGGTCGATCGACAGGTGAGGAAATTCGACACCGATCGTCTCCTGGTTGGGTCGTCAGCGGCCAGTCGCATGAACCTATTGTCCGTCGTCGCCCGGTCAGCGGCGAGCGCCGCTGTCGACGAAGGGCTGCTCACGACCGTTCGCGGATCGGTTGCCGGGGGTCTCGACCGGCGGCGTCGCCGCTGAACCCTTGCCGTCACCGCGCGGTGAGGTGGGTGGCCGGGCGGCCGACATCGCGCGGGCCAGCCGTTCCCGCACGTCGGCGAGCTGCGCGCGAACGCGGGCCCGGTGCTCCATGGCCTCCTCCCGGATCCGTCGCGCCTCCTCGACGATCACCGCGGCCTCGGCCCTCGCCTCGGCCAGCCGCTGTTGGGCCTCGGCCTCCGCACGGTTCTTGATGCTCTGAAACTCCTCGCTCCGTGCGTCGCTCTGGGCGGCGAGTGACGCGAGCCGCTGCTCCTGGGCGGCCGTCACGCGCGCGAACTCGGCCTCCGCCTGAGCCTGCCGCTCGGCGAGCTCCGCGGCCAGGCGCTCGTACGCCTCGACGTCCGCCCGCTGCTGGGTCTCCCGCAGGACGCGGGCGTCGTCGAGGATCCGTTCCGCCTCCGCCCGGGCCCTCTCCTTGATGCCCTGGGCTTCCTTCTGGGCGCGGTTCAGGACGTCGCTCGCGTAGTGGTCGGTCTCGGCCCGCGTCGTCACGGCGGCGGCCTCGGACTCGTCGTGGAGCGCCTGCGCCTCTTCGTGCGCCCGCCGCGTGATCTCCGACGCCTCCGCGGCCGCCGCCGCGAGCATGTCTCCGATCCTCGACCCGAGGCTCTCGAACGTCGGGCCTCCGGCGGCCGGACGCTTCTCCAGCTCCGCGATCCGGTGCTGGGCCTCGCTCAGTGAGGTGCCGAGCTCGTCGCGCACCCGCTCGGCAGACTGGAGCCGGGATGCCTGCTCCTCCGCCTCGCGGACGGCGTCGCTGAGCGAGGTGTAGAGCTCGTCGAGGACCTCTTCGACCTGCTCGGGGTCGTACCCGCGCCGGACCGTGCGGAACTCAGGGAAGTACTCCTCGTCCGAGTCGCTCGGTACGTCGTTCGGTGCGTCAGTCATGGCGATTGCCCCCAATGGTCTCATCCCCGCACGCATACCTCAGCCCGAGGAGCGGGACGACCCGCGCACCCGTCCCGACGACCGCGGCGCGGACGGCTCCTTGACGTCGCCCGCGAGCTCGGCGTCCAGCGTGGTCAGCAGGTCCAGCACGCCGCCGAGATGCGCGTGGATCTCGTCGCGAGTGCGCTCCGCCTCGGCGAACTCCGCCTGGACCCGCTGACCCTCGACCACCGCCTCGCGACGCGCCGTCTCGACGATGTGAGCCGCCCGCCGCTCCGCGTCGGCGACCTTGGCCTGGAGGGCGGCGCCGGACTTCTTCGTGACGGCCGCTTCCTGCGTGGCCTGCTCGACGATCGTGTCGGCCGTCTGGGTGGCGGCAGCCTTCATCCGAGCAGCCTCCGCCTCGGCCGCTCGGCGGATCTCGTGCGCATAACGCTCTCCGTCCGCCCGCAGTTGCCCGGCCTCTTCCTCGGCCAGGCTGAGGATTGTGCTGACTCGGGGGCCGACGGCGACGGGACGATCACTGTGCGCCTGCTCGTTGCGCTCCGCGGCGGCCAGCCGTTCGACCGCTTCGTCGAGCTCGGCGTTGAGGGCCGACTCGCGCTCCTGGGCCTTGGTCAGCTCCATGGTGCGCTCCGCGGCGGTTCGGCGCGCAGTGGTGAG
>DATLQK010000072.1:0-40874 GCA_035535195.1 Gaiellaceae bacterium
GATCAGCGGTGCGGCACGCTGCCGGCGGCTACGGCAAACTGCTCAGCTCGCGCCGGCCAGGCCCCGCAGCGCCGGTTCCCCGGGCATCTCTTCGTCACGCGCGACGAGGGCCGCGTAGCGTCCGCCTGCGCGCATCAGCTCTTCGTGGCGGCCGGACTCGACGATCCGGCCGAGGTCGAGCACGACAATCTGCTCGGCATGCCGAACCGTCGATAGGCGGTGCGCGATGGTGATCGTCGTTCGCCCCGCGGCGAGCTGATCGAGCGCGTCCTGCACGAGCCGCTCGGTCGCGGTGTCCAGCGCGCTCGTAGCCTCGTCGAGTACGAGAATCGGCGGATTGCGCAGGATCGTCCGCGCAATTGCGATTCGTTGTTTCTCGCCGCCTGAGAAGCGGTAGCCGCGCTCGCCGACAACGGTGTCGTAGCCTTCCGGCAACGCGGCGATGACGTCGTGAATCCGTGCGGCCTTCGCGGCTGCCTCGAGCGCCTCGTGGCTTGCAGCGGGCTTGGCGAAGAGCAGGTTCTCGCGCACCGAAGCGTGGAAGAGGTACGTCTCCTGCGAGACGACGCCGACGAGCTCGCTCAGCGCAAGGAAGCTGAGGTCGCGCACGTCGACGCCGCCGATCGTGACCCGGCCACGGCCGACCTCGTATAGGCGCGCCACGAGGTAGCCGAGCGTCGTCTTGCCTGCGCCCGTCTCGCCGACGATCGCGGTGGTGGTGCCGGCTGGCACCGTGAACGAGACGTCTCGCAGCGTCCACTCGTCGTCGTATCGGAACCAGGCGTGATCGAAGACGACGTCACCTGCCCGACCGACGCTGATGGCATCCGGCTTCTCCTCGATGTCGACCGGCTCGTCGAGGTACTCGAAGATCCTGTCGAAGAGCGCCAGGGACGTCTGCACGTCGAGGCCGACACCGAGCAATGAGCCAACCGGGAAGAAGAGGCGCGTTTGCAGGGTCGTGAAGGCGACGAGCACGGGGATCGAGATCGCGTGCGATCCGTTGGCCAGCAGGAGGCCGCCGACCCAGTAGACGGCGGCGGGCATGATCGCGAAGCTCGTCTGGATCGACGCCATCACCCAGCGGCCGGCCATCCGCTGGCGCACCTCGAGGTCTGCGAGTCGGCGCGAGTCCACTTCGAAGCGGTCGGCAAGCTCGTCGCCGCGGCCCATCGTCTTGCCGAGCAGGATGCCGGAAACCGACAGCGACTCCTGCACAGCACTCGAGATGTCGGCGAGCGTCTCCTGCGTCGTCTTCGCAATCCGGCGACGCTCATTCCCGACCCGTCGCGTCAGCAGCGCGAACAGCGGGATTAACGCGAAGGCGAACAGCGCCAGCTGCCAGCTCAGCACGAGCATGCCGACCATCGTCGCGACGACCGTCGTCACGTTTGAGGCGATCGAAGTAGCCGTGTTCGTGACGACGCTCTGGACGCCGCCGATGTCATTTGAGATGCGCGATTGCACCTCGCCCGTTCTCGTCCGGGTAAAGAACGCGAGCGAGAGACGCTGCAGGTGCCGAAAGACGGCCGCGCGCAGGTCGTGCATCACGCGCTGGCCGACCTGGTTCGAGTAGAGCGTCTGGATCACGGCGAGGACTCCGGTCACGACAGCGATCGCGATCATCCCGGCGGCGTTCAGCGAGAGTGCGCGCGTGTCGTTCGCCGCGATCGCCTCGAGCACCCGTTTGAGCAGGAAGGCGGGCAGCACGCCGAGGCCCGCCGAAACGACGATTAGCAAGAGCACCGCGCCCAGGCGCCGCTTGTACGGCGCGAACAGGCGCCCGATGCGGCGCAGGTTCGAGCGCCGCTTCACCGGGTCGGCCGGACGCTCCGGGCGCTCCTCTGCGGTGTGGAAGAACATGCCCACCGCGCTCAGGGTACGCCGCCGAACGGGCCTGGCCGCCGCGGTCGGCCGTTAGGCCGTCAGGAGCACGGCCCACGGTCGATGGAGTCACGCTCGAGATCGGCCAGGGCGAGGTCGTCGCGCTCGTCGGGGAGAACGGGTCGGGAAAGACGACCCTCGCGAAGATGCTCGGCGCAGCGCGCGGACGCGGACGACTTCCTCGCGGGCCTGCCGGAGGGGTACGAGACGATCCTCGGACGGGAATTCTCAGGGGGCTTCGACCTGTCGATCGGCCTGTGGCAGCGCGTTGCGCTCGCACGGGCGTTCTTCCGAGACGCGCCGTTCGTGATCCTCGACGAGCCCACCGCGTCGCTCGACGCTCGGGCGGAGAGCCGCCTCTTCGAGCGGATGCGCGAGCTCCTCGATGGGCGGTCGGTCGTGTTGATCTCGCATCGGTTCTCGAGCGTCCGGTCCGCCGACCGGATCTACGTCCTGCACGAGGGCCGCGTTGTCGAGCACGGAACGCACGACTAGCTGATGGCGGCGGACGGGCTCTACGCGGAGCTTTTCACGCTGCAGGCGCGTGCCTACGTGGAGCAGCCGGAGCGGCTTTCCCTCGTGGACGAGCACGAGCCCCCGGGCGACGAGCCGGTCGAGCGCGTCTTCTTCGACGCGCTCTGACACGCATCCGGCACGGAATCGGCGCAGTTCCATTCGTCGCCGGGCGTTAGCCTCGGCGGGCAGCCCCGGGTGGGTGGGGGTTAGGGATGGGGTCCGAAGCGCGACCACCGTCGAGGCGAGCCGCGCACCGGCCGCCGCGAAGCCCGCGGGTCAACCGGAAGCTGGGGCACGACCCGCGCGGAACGTAAAATGCCCTCCCCCGGAACCTGGCCGTTCCGGCTTTCGTGATGGACCGACCGGTACTACATACGCTCACGAACGAGCTCGCCGAGAGCGACCGCTTCAAGGGCTTCCTCGACGAGGTCCGCGAGTCGCGGCAGGGCCTCGCCGTCGAGGCCGCGGATCGCCGTGGGCCCCGCGCGCGCGTGTCCGAGCCCGCGCTCCCGCTCGTTCTCGCCGCGCTCCACGACCAGCTCGACCGCGGCCTCGTCGTGCTGCTCCCGGACGACGCCGACGCGCGCGACGCGGCCGAGGCGGCCGCCTGGTACCTCGGGCCCGAGCGCGTCGCGCTCCTGCCGAGCCGCGGCGTCAGCTGGGCGACCGGTCTCGACCCGGCCCCGCACCTCGTCGGTGAGCGGGCCCGGGCGCTCGACGTTCTCGCCTCCGGTGGGCTCGTCGCCGCCTCGGCGGCCGCGGTCGCCGAGGGGATGCCGCCGGCCGACAAGCGCCCGGAGCCGATCCGCCTCCCCAGGGGCGCGGACGACCTGACCGAGCAGCTCGCACTTGCGGGCTATGAGCGAGTCGAGCGCGCCGAAGAGCGGGGGCAGTTCGCGGTGCGGGGCGGAATCGTCGACGTCTTTCCGACCACCGGCCGGGAGCCGCTCCGGATCGAGCTCTTCGGGGACGAGATCGAGTCGATCCGGGCGTTCTCGCCGTTCACGCAGCGCACGCTGCACCCGGTCGAGGAGGCAGTGATCTACCCGGCGGTCGAGCGCCGCGGCGACCTCGTCGAGCCGACGCTCGCCGACGACGAGGACGCCCCGATCCAGATCCCGGACGACCTCGTCCCGCCCCTCGGGCGGGCGCCGGACCTCGTCTGGCAGCCCGACGCAGTGCGGGAGGTCTGGGCCGAGGAGGAGCTGGAGCCGCAGCCGCTCGAGGGCGCGGCAGAGCTCGACCCGTTTCCCTCGAACCAGCCCTTCTCGTTCGAGGCGCAGCGGCCGGCGATCGCCGCGCGGGGCCTCGCCGAGGCCGAGAACGAGCTCGGCGCGCTCGTCCGCGCCGGCTTGCGCGTGGTCGTCGCATTCGCGCACGAGGGCGAGGCGCTCCGGAACCAGAACCTGCTCCGCCGCGTCGAGGCGCGGATGTTCGAGGCCGGCGAGGCGCTGCCGAAGGAGGCCGAGCTCCTCTACGCCGTCGCCCCCGCGCGCCGCGGCTTCGTCTGGCGCGAGCTCGGGATCGCCGTCCTGCCAGACACTCAGGTCTTCCGGCGGAAGCCCCGCGCCGCCGCCCGGGTCGGCCGCGCGCTCCAGTCGTTCGCCGACCTCCGCACCGGCGACTACGTCGTCCACGAGGACCACGGCGTCGGGAAGCTCCTGGGTTTCGAGACGAGGGAGGTCGCCGGCGTGACGCGCGACTACCTGCTGCTCGCCTTCCGCGGCGACGACCGGCTGTACGTCCCGCACGAGCAGCTCGGCAAGGTCTCCCGCTACGTCGGCGCCGACGGCGGCGCCCCCGCCCTCTCGAAGCTCGGGGGCAAGGCCTGGCAGCTGCTGAAGAGCCGCGCCCGGCAGGGGATCCGGGAGCTCGCCGGCGAGCTGCTTCGTCTCTATGCCCAGCGCCAGCAGGCCCCAGGCTTCGCGTTCGACCTCCGCCACGAGTACCTCGAGCAGCTGGAGGCGAGCTTCCCCTACCGGGAGACCGACGACCAGCAGGCGGCGATCGAGGCCGTCAAGGAGGATCTCGAGGCCGACCGGCCGATGGATCGCCTGGTCTGCGGCGACGTAGGCTTCGGCAAGACCGAGGTGGCCGTCCGCGCCGCCTTCGCCGCCGCGTTGAACGGCAAGCAAACGCTGATGCTGGTCCCGACCACCGTCCTGGCGCAGCAGCACTGGAACACGTTCCGAGAGCGCTACCGCGACTTCCCCGTCCGGGTCGAGATGATCTCGCGGTTCCGGACGGCGAGGGAGACGAAGCAGGTTTTGGCCGACTTCGCCGAAGGCAAGGTCGACGTCCTGCTCGGCACCCACCGCGTGCTGTCGCGCGACGTGATCCCGAAGAACCTCGGGCTCGTGATCGTCGACGAGGAGCAGCGGTTCGGCGTCGCGCAGAAGGAGCTGCTCCGCCAGCTCCGGCTCGAGGTCGACGTCCTGGCGCTGACGGCGACCCCGATCCCCCGGACGCTGCACATGTCGCTCTCCGGCCTGCGCGACATCTCCGTGATCGAGACCCCGCCCGCGGGACGCCGCCCGATCCGCACGCACGTCGGCGAGTTCGACGAGGAGCTGATCAGGCAGGCCCTCGAGCGCGAGGTCGAGCGCGGCGGCCAGGCCTTCTACCTCCACAACCGCGTCGAGACGATCGACGAGCGGGCGGCGTTCCTCCAGGGCCTGACCCCGAACCTCCGCTACCTCGTCGCGCACGGGCAGATGCGGGAGAGGGAGCTCGAGGACCGGATGGTCTCCTTCCTGCGCGGCGACGCCGACGTCCTCGTCTCGACGACGATCATCGAGTCCGGCCTCGACATCCCGCAGGCGAACACCTTGGTCGTCGAGCGGGCGGACGCCCTCGGCCTGGCCCAGCTCTACCAGGTCCGCGGCCGCGTCGGCCGATCCGACGTGCCCGCTCACTCGTATCTCTTGTATCCCGACTCGTCCGAGCTCACCCCCGAGGCGCGGGCCCGTCTGGCCACGCTCGCCGACCACACGGAACTCGGCGCCGGCTTCGCGATCGCGATGCGCGACCTCGAGATCCGCGGCGCGGGCGACCTGCTCGGCGCAGAGCAGTCCGGCCACGTCGCGGCACTCGGGTTCGAGCTCTACGTCGAGCTCCTCGCGGAGGCCGTCGCCGAGCTCTCCGGTGAGCGCCGGCCGGCGGCCCGGCCGGTCCGGGTCGATGCGCGTGTGGACGCCTACGTCCCGAACACGTACGTCGACTCGGAGGCGCTCCGCATCGACCTCCACCGCCGGCTCGCGCTGGCCGAGACGGAGGACGAGCTCCGCGAGCTCGAGGCGGCGACGATCGACCGATTCGGCCCGCTGCCCGGTCCCGTCCACAACCTGTTCGGGATCCAGGAAGCGCGGATCAAGCTCTCGCGGATCGGCGCCGACTACCTCGTCTTCCGGCAGGGGAAGGCGACCGTGGGGCCGCTCGTGCTCGGCTCCGGCGAGCTGAGGGAGCTGCGCCGAAAGGTGGACACGGCGGTGTACACGACGGCCCGAAAAGAGGTCTCGCTCCGCGAGGAGGACCTGCCGGGGGCACTCCGGCTAGTCGATGCTATCCTGGAATCGCGCCAGGCGGCATGAGCGGCGCTTTTTCTATGAGAAGTCGCATCTTTGCAGCAGTTTTTGCGGTGGCCTTGGGCCTCTTTGCCGTGGCCTGCGGCACCTCCGACGACGGCGGGAAGGTGCCGTCGAACTCGGTTGCCGTGGTCGGTGACCAGACGATCACGAAGTCCGAGTTCGACGACCTCGTCCAGTACGCCAAGCGCAGCTACGACGCGCAGAAGCGCCCCTTCCCGAAGGTCGGGACCGCCGAGTACGCGCAGATCCGTGACCAGGCGGTGCGGTTCCTCGTCCAGCGCGCGCAGTTCGAGGTGAAGGCCGACGACCTCGGGGTCGACGTCAGTGACGAGGCCGTCGACAAGCGCATCGACCAGTACATCAAGGAGCGGCACGGCGGCGACAAGAAGAAGTTCCAGGCGGAGCTCAAGCAGCAGGGACTGACCGAGCCGCAGGCGCGCGACATCATCCGCGCGAATCTGGTTCAGGAGGCGATCTTCAACAAGGTCACCTCCGATGTGAAGGTCACCGACAAGGACGTCAAGGCCTACTACGCCAAGAACAAGGCGCAGTACGGCTCGCCCGACACGCGCGTCGTCCGCCACGTCCTCGTCAAGGACAAGAAGCTCGCCGACCAGCTCTACAACCAGCTCAAGACCGGCGGCGACTGGAACGCGATCGCGAAGAAGTATTCGCAGGACCCGGCCTCGAAGAACAAGGGCGGCCGGATGACGGCGACGAAGGGCCAGCTCGTCCCCGAGTTCGAGCAGGTCGCCTTCTCGATCGGGAACATGGGGATCTCCAAGCCGGTCAAGACGCAGTTCGGCTGGCACGTGATCCAGGCGCTCACGCCGGTCAAGCACGGCACGACGACGCCCTTCCCGCAGGTTCAGGCGGCCATCCGCCAGCAGCTGCTCCAGGACCGGAAGAACAAGGAGATGCAGTCCTGGGTCGAGGACATGCGCAAGGACCTGGCGAAGGAGACTTCGTACCAGGTCGGGTACAAGCCGAGCACCACGAGCACCACCAGCAGCACTGGCTGACGACCTAGCCGAGGCCCTCCTCGACCTCCAGCGGTTGACCGAGCGGCTGCGGCGCGACTGCCCGTGGGACCGCGAGCAGACCGCGAAGACGATCGTCCCGCACACCGTGGAGGAGGCCTACGAGGTGGCTGACGCTGCGATCGCCGGTGACCCGGAGAAGCTCGAAGACGAGCTCGGCGACCTCCTCTTCCAGACCTACTTTCTCGCGCTCCTGCTCCAGGAGCAGGGGCAGGGCGACCTCGCATCGGTCGCACGGCGGATCCACGACAAGCTCGTGGCGCGTCACCCGCACGTCTTCGGGGAGGTCGAGGCGCGCACCCCCGGCCGCGTCCGCCGGAACTGGGAGCGCCTGAAGACCGAGCAGGAGGGGCGCGATGGCATCTTCCACCACGTCCCCGAGGCGCTGCCGGCGCTGCTGTACGCGCGGAAGCTCCAGCAACGGGCGGCCACGGTCGAGTTCGAGTACCCCGATACGGCCGGCGCGGTTGCCGACCTCGACGACGAGATCGCCGAGCTGAAGGAGGCGATCGAGGAGGGCGCCGCGACGCCGGCTGAGACGGAGCCGGATGCGCAGGTCGCCGGGGAGGTCGGCGACGTCCTCTTCGCCGCCGTCAACGTGGCGCGCCATCTGAACGTCGATCCCGAGCTCGCGCTCCGGACCGCCGCGAGGCGGTTCGCCGACCGTGTGGAGCGGGCCGAGGAGCTTGCCGCCGGCGACGGGCGCGCCTTCACCGAGCTCACGCTCGACGAGAAAGACCGATACTTCGACGCCGCCAAGGAGGAGCTCGGCGGCCCGTCCGGCCACACCCTCCGTCGCCCTGACGCGCGATAACCTGCGCCATGCCGCGTCCTCAGTCGCGCCCAGATTCCCAATCTGGGCGCTCCCTGCGTCCTTCCTGGTTTGGTTCTCGCACGCCAGGACGGCGGCAATGTGACCCGACGAGCCGCATGAGTTCCCCGATCGCCCACGTCCGAGCCCGCCAGATCCTCGACTCCCGGGGGAACCCGACCGTGGAGGCCGACGTGGAGCTCGAGTCGGGCGCCGTCGGGCGCGCCGCGGTTCCCTCGGGCGCGTCGACGGGAAAGTTCGAGGCTGTGGAGCTCCGCGACGGCGATCCGGCCGCGTGGCTCGGCAAGGGCGTCGGCCGCGCGGTCGAGAACGTCCGCGCCGAGATCGCCGCCGCCGTGCAGGGGATGGACGCGGGCGACCAGGCAGGCGTGGACTCGGCGCTCGTGATGCTCGACGGGACCGAGAACAAGGGCCGCCTCGGCGCGAACGCCGTCCTCGGCGTCTCGCTCGCCGTCGCGAAAGCCGCCGCGGCAGACGCCGGCGTCCCGCTCTACCGGTGGGTCGGCGGCGCCGAGGCGCACGTGCTGCCGGTGCCGATGCTGAACGTTGTGAACGGCGGCGCCCACGCGCGCAACTCGCTCGACCTCCAGGAGTTCATGATCGTCCCCGGCGGCGCGGAGACCTTCTCCCAGGGCCTGCGGATCGCCGTCGAGACGTTCCACACGCTGAAGGCGCTCCTCGACGATCGCGGCCTGTCGACGGCCGTCGGCGACGAGGGCGGGTTCGCGCCCGACCTCGAGTCGAGCGAGCAGGCGATCGAGGTCGTGCTCGAGGCGGCCGAGCGCGCGGGCCATCGGGACCGGATCGCGATCGCGCTCGACCCCGCCATGAGCGAGGTCGTCGGCGAGGACGGCGTCTACCGCTTCGAAAGCCGCGAGGAGACATCGGAGGAGCTGCCGGACTTCTGGGCCGGCCTCCTCGACCGCTTCCCGATCGTCTCGATCGAGGACGGCGCTGCCGAGGAGGACTGGGCGGCGTGGAAGGCGCTCACCGAGCGTCTCGCCGGCCGCGTACAACTTGTCGGCGACGACCTCTTCGTCACGAGCGTGGACCGGCTCCGCCGTGGGATCGACGAGGACGTCGGCAACTCGATCCTGATCAAGGTCAACCAGATCGGGACGCTGACGGAGACGCTCGAGACGATCGCCCTGGCCCGCTCCGCTGGGTACACCGCGGTCATGTCGCACCGCTCCGGCGAGACGGAGGACACGACGATCGCCGACCTCGCGGTGGCGACGAACTGCGGCCAGATCAAGACCGGCGCCCCCAGTCGGTCGGACCGCACGGCGAAGTACAACCAGCTGCTGCGGATCGAGGAGGAGTTGGGCTCCGACGCGGAGTATCCCGGCTGGGATGCGTTTCCGGCTCGCGCTTCCTAGCCTCACGGTCGTGCTCCTCCTCGCCGGCTGCGGCGGGGGCGACGAGGCGACCACCACGACGACCGTCGTTCGGACGACGACCGCGACGCCGACGTCGTCCGTTCCGGACGAGGCCCCGGCGGTTGTGACCCTCTACTTCCTC
The DNA here is from genome assembly GCA_035535195.1 of Gaiellaceae bacterium. GTDB lineage: Bacteria > Actinomycetota > Thermoleophilia > Gaiellales > Gaiellaceae > JACDAN01. Next base: position 9,381 of record DATLQK010000072.1, read on the forward strand.
CGCGACGGCAAGGTGGCGCCCGTGCAGCGCGGGATCGTCACCGGCCCGGCGATCGGCACCGCCACCCTCCGCGAGCTCCTGAAGGGGCCGTCGACCGACGAGGGAGGGCTCGCGACTGCGATCCCGTCGGGCGCCAAGCTCGAGTCACTCGAGATCGGAGGCGGCGTCGCCTCGGTCGAGCTGTCATCGGCGCTCCCGTCCCAGGCGGCGCTCGCACAGGTCGTCTACACGCTCACGCAGTTCCCGTCGGTGAAGCGCGTGGCGGTCGGCGGCAGGTCGGCCGGACGCAAGGCCTTCGAGGCGCAGACGCCGGCGATCCTGATCGAGAGCCCCGTGCCGGGTGAGACCGTCCAGTCGGGCTTCGAAGTCACGGGGACGGCGAACACGTTCGAGGCGACCTTCAACTACGAGCTGAAGGACGCGGCCGGCAAGGTGATCGCGAAGAACTTCGTTACGGCGACCTCCGGCAGCGGCACCAGGGGAACGTTCCGGTTCACGGTACGGTACAAGATCTCCGAGCCGCAGGCCGGCACGCTGGTCGCCTACGAAGCCTCCGCCGCCGACGGCTCGCGGACCCACACCGTCGAGGTTCCGCTCCGGCTCGAGTAGGCGCCGGGCCCGGGGGTAGGCTGAGACCGAAGCGATGACACTGCCCCGCCGCACGAAGATCGTGGCGACGCTGGGGCCGTCCACCGGGACGCCCGAGCGGGTGCTCGAGTTGGCGCGTTCCGGCATGGACGCCGCCCGGCTCAACTTCTCGCACGGCACGCACGAGCAACACGCGAACTACGCCCGGCTTGTCCGGGCGGCGCAGGAGGAGGTCGGGCGGCCGATCGCGCTGATCGCGGACCTGCAGGGACCGAAGCTCCGGATCGGGGAGCTGGCGCACCCGGTCACGCTCGGCGACGGCGAGGAGATCATCGTCACCGGGGACGGCCACCAGGACGGCGAGCTCCCGGTGCGCCCGGCGGTCGTCGGCCAGGTGCTCCAGCCGGGCCACGACGTCCTGATCGACGACGGGCTCGTCCGCCTCCGCGTGGAGGCCGTCGAGGCCGGGAAGGCACGATGCGCCGTCCTCGTCGGCGGCGTGGTGGCCTCGCACAAGGGCGTGAACGTCCCAGGGGTCCCGGTGCCAATCCCGTCCGTGACGAGGAAGGACGCGGAAGACCTCGAGTTCGCGCTCCAGCTCGGCGTCGACTTCGTCGCCCTCTCGTTCGTCCGGTCGGCAGCCGACATCCGCGACCTGAAAGGGCTGATCGACCAGGCGGGGGCGCCGGCACAGGTAATCGCGAAGATCGAGAAGTCCGAGGCCGTTGACGCGCTGACCGCGATCCTCGACGAAACGGACGCGGTCATGGTCGCCCGCGGCGACCTCGGCGTGGAGATGGGACCCGAGATCGTCCCGCTGCTCCAGAAGCGGATCATCCTGGGCGCGTTGAACCGCGGGAAGCCGGTGATCACGGCGACGCAGATGCTCGAGTCGATGGTTCACCAGCCGGAGCCGACGCGGGCCGAGGCGAGCGACGTCGCGAACGCGATCCTCGACGGGACCTCTGCGGTGATGCTGTCCGAGGAGACGGCGATCGGGGATTACCCGCTCGAGGCGGTCCGGACGATGGACCGCGTTGCGAAGGTGATCGAGCCGAGCCTCGAGTACCGGCACCAGTTCCCGCAGCCTGGGGACGACCCGTCTGTGAACCAAGCGATGTCGAACGCGGCATGCGACCTGGCGGAGACGCTCGGGGCGAAGGCGATCCTGGTGCCGACCTTCTCCGGCCGCACGGCGTCGGTCGTCGCGCGGCTGAAGCCTCGGCGGCCCGTGATCGGCCTCTCGCACCATCCCTATGCGCTCAACCGCATGGCCCTCGAGTGGGGCGTAACGCCGGTCCGAATGCCGGAGGCCGCGGACGTCGAGGAGCTCTGGGCGAGCGCCCTGGAGGGCGGCCGGACCACGGGACTCGTTCGAGAGGGCGACCTGGTGATCCTCACCGCGGGCACCGCCGTCAACATTCCGGGGACGACGGACATGATCAAGCTCGCCTATGTCTGACGGCCGGCGGGAGGAGCGCCGCGCCGTGTCCCGAAAGGACGCGGCATGCCGAAGTCGAAGCGGCGAGCTTCGCGTCCCCGGGGGCGCCTCCCGATGCTGCGGTGGCTCGCGCTCGGGACGCTCGCCGTCGTGGCGCTCCTCTACTACCGGCCGGTCAAGAGCTACATGGAGACGCGCAGCTCGCTCGAGCAGAGCCAGGCGGAGGTCCGCGACCTCCGGGCGAGACGGGACGAGCTGGCGCGGCGGCTCGCTGAGACAGACACGCCGGAGGCGCTGGAGCGCCGGGCCCGGAAGCTCGGTCTCGTGAAGCCCGGCGAGCAGCTCTTCATCATCAAGGGCATCCCGGAGTGGCGGAAAAGGGCCAAGGCCAAGTGACGCCGCAGCGCGTCACTAGGATCGGGGGCGATGGATGACCGGGCCGTCGTGGAGCGCCAGCTCGGCCGCACGCCTCGCGCGTTTCTGCGGGTCGCATCCCGCTGCCCGTTCGGCGCTCCGGCCGTCACGCTGCAGGCGCCGTACGACAGCGCCGGCGAGCCCTTTCCGACCACCTTCTACCTGACCTGCCGGCACCTGGTCGCCGCCGTCTCGCGCCTCGAGGCGGCCGGCGGGATCGAGCGCTGGACGGCGGCCGTGGCCTCCGACGACGCGCTCGCAGCGAGCCTCCGAGGGGCGACCGAGGAGCAGCGCTCGGTGCGCCGCGACCTCGCCGCGGGACAGGTCGGGCAGGAGGGCGGGGCCTCGCTCGAGCTCGGCATCGGCGGCTCGTCGCGGCCGGAGAAGCTCAAGTGCCTCCACGCCCACGTCGCCTTCGCGCTCGCGCGTCCCGGCTACGAGCTCGGCGACCGGATCGTCGCTGAGCTCGACGGAATCTGGCCCGACCGGTGCTGCACGCTGGACGGATGAGCTCGGTCGATCTCGCACGTCAGCAATGGGCGGAAGGGAACCGCCGCTTCGAGTCCCAGGCCGGCAACCCCGAGCTCTACGTGCGCCTCGTGCGGCAGCTCGACGTCGTGCTCGGGGAGTTGCGCAAGCGGGTGGGGGAGCGGTTCACGCTGCAGCAGCTCGCCGAGGTCTACGGCGGCTCCGACCGGTGGATGAAGGAGGCGGTCGAGGAGCGGATGGACTCGCCGGGCTGGATCCGGGAGCTCTCCGTCGTGCAGGACGCCGCCTTCCACAACTACGCGAAGGGCGCGACCGACTACATCCCGTGACGGTCGTTCGTCCGACTGCGGCGCGCCGGCGGAAGCGGCGTCCCTCGATCCTCGGCTGGGCCCTCAGGGTGCTCCTCGTCGCGGCCGTCTTCGCGCTCGGCGTCGCCGTCGGACAGGCACTCGAGGACCAGCCGCAGCCGGCGAAACCCGTCACGCACGTCTCCACGATCCAGCCGTGGACGCAGACCGAGGCGCGGACCGTGACGGTCACGACGAGCCCATGACAAGGAACTGCTCACACACTCCCGGGGTTTGCAAAGGTTTGCTTAGATTCGCCCTCCATGGCCGAGGAAGGGGGTAGAGCGCGCCGGCAGCCGCCTGGCAACGGCGGCGCCGACTGGTTGACGCTCGGGCAGGCCGCCCGCTATCTCGGCGTGGCGCAGAGCACGATCCGCAAGTGGTCGGACCAGGGGCGCCTTTCGGCCTTCTACACGCCGGGTGGCCATCGCCGTTACCGCCAGCGTGACCTCGACGCGTTCGTCGCCGGCTCGGCCGGCGGGACGGCGGCGGCGCGTTCCCGACCGGCGCCGCTCGTCCTGATCGTGGACGACGACCCGCGGATCCGCGAGTTCGTCCGGGTGAACCTGGAGATGGACGGCTACGCGGTGCGCGAGGCCGGCAGCGCCGAAGAGGGGCTGGCGGCGCTCGAGGCCGAGCCGCCCGACCTGATCCTCCTCGACGTCATGATGCCCCAGGTCGACGGCTGGCAGATGCTCCAGCTCGTCCGCGAAAAGCACGGGGTCGACTCGATCCAGGTGATCATGTTCAGCGGCCAGATCGAGGCGGACGCCGCCGACCAGGCCGAGGCCGGAGGCGCCCAGGCGTTCCTCGGCAAGCCGTTCAACCCGCAGGAATTGGTCGCTCGGACCAAGGAACTCCTCGGGAGCTAGCTAGAGCTCCTCGAGAACGCGACACCAGCGTGAGGCTCGTGGTCGTCAACGATCTGAGCCATACCCCTCACCGAAAGTCGTGAGACTTTCGGCGAAACCGACTAGAGCTCCTCGGAAGCTCGAAGTAGGCCGGCGACGATCACGAGGATCGCTGCGAAGAGGCTGATCCAGAGCCCGATCCCGCGGCTCGCCGGCTGGAACTCCTCCGGGATCGAGATCACGCGGATCAGGACGAGGGTCGTCGCGAGCGCGCCGAGCACGATCACGACGAGGCTCTCCGGCACCGTCGCCGGCAGCTCGATCCCCGCCTGGTGGAGCAGGTGCAGGGCGATCACGGCGAGGCCGATCACGAGGACGACCTTCGCGATCGTGCCCGTGTGCCAGCCGATCACGGCGTAGGTCGGCTCGCCGCCGACGCTGACGTACCAGCCCATCAGCGTGGAGAGCGAGAGGACGAGGCCGGAGACCCAGGTGAGCCGCTCGCCGGCACCCCAGATCCAGGCGACGTCGGGCGAGAACCGGTCGGTCGGCTCAGCGTAAGGCTCCTCAGTCGGAAACGGCTCTGGCGTCTGCACGAGCGGAAGTATCGGGCATGGAGCGGCTAGAGGCCGAAGAGCCGCTGAACCTGGTGCCAGACGACGATCGAGAGATAGGCGCTCAGGACGATCAGCGTCGTCAGGACGACCCAGAAGCGCATGCGCGCCAGGCTCCGCTCGCGCATGTGATCCTCACGCGCACGGCGACGGGCTCGATGGAACCGGTACGCCCTGTCGATCGCGGCGGGATCGACTGGTGGCGGCTCCTCGACGGCATCCTGACGCCGGGCCGGCTCAGCCATGCCGGGACTATATAAGTCGTTTCCGATGGCACGGACGACGGGACAGCTGGACAGCCTCGCCGCGGCCTGGCCCGAGCTGGTCCGGGCCGCGACCCTCGACGAGGCGCTGACGGCGCTCGCGCGCGCGGCCGGGGCGGCCACCGCGGCGACGGCCGTGGCAATTCGCGTTCCCACCGGTGACCGTGCGCCGGCGCGCGGGCTCTGGTCCTCGTCGCCGGCACTCCAGGCCGAGCTGGAGGGGTCAAGCCTCTCCCTCGCTGACCACGACCGCGGCGCCCATGTGCTCGCGGTCCCGGTGGGGGACGGGCGAGTTCTGGCGACGATCGAGCTGCTCGGGCCCGGAGCCTTCTCTCAGGGCGACAGGACCGTCGCCGAGATCGCGGCGCACCAGGCGGCGTTGCTCGTGCGCGTCTTCGAGTCGGAGACCTTGCCGGCGAACGGGGCGCTCACCGCCACGCTCGAGCTCGCCGGCCGGGCGCTGACGGCCGGCACGGAGGAAACGCGGAGCGCAGAGCGGATCGCACGCCTCCTCGCGGAGGTGACCCACGCCGCTTCGTGCCTTCTCTGGCGGACGGAGGACGGGACCGCGACGGCGATCGGCTCCGTGGGGATCGCCGACGGGCTGCAGCAGCTGGCGGAGGAGGGCGAACGCGAGCTCGCTGGACGCAACGTCGTGCTTCGCGGCGACGACGGGGCCGCGGTGGCGCTCGTGCGGCTCGGCGAGCCGGCAGTGGGCGGCCTGCGGCTCGAGTTCACAGGGGTCTCGCCGGCGCCCGACGAGCTCGAGCGGTTGGCGGCCTTCGGCGCCCGCGCCGCGCACGCGTTGCGGGCGGGCGAGCGGACGACGACGCTGGCGCAGGAGCTCGAGCGAAGCCGGGCGCTGCTCGAGGTCGTCGGGCAGGCGATCGCCGAGCTCTCGCTGTCCCACACGCTCGACACCGCGGTCGACCGCGTCGCCGAACTGCTCGGCACGAAGCAGGTCGCCGTCTACCTCCGCTCGGGCAGCGAACTCGAGACGGCCGCCGAGCGTGGCCTCGCCGGCCCGCACCTCCGCGTGGCGCAGGCCCTGCACACCCTGACGCTCGGACGGCTCCGTCCGCGCGCGGTCGCCGAGATTCCCGAGGCGGCCGCCGAGCCCGGCCTGGCCGGCGTGCGCGAGGCGGTCTCCGAGGCCGGTGTCGACGCACTGGTCTCGGTCCAGCTCCGCGCCGGCAACGAGCTGATCGGGCTCCTCGTGGCCTACCTGCCGAGCGGCCGGCGCCTGCACGCCAACGAGTCGGCGTTGCTGACCGCCCTCGCGGGCCAGCTCGCCGTCGCCGTCCAGAACGCCGGCCTGCACGAGCAGACGATGCGGCTCGCCCGGGCCCGGGAGGACGCGCTGCAGTCGGAACGGCGCTCGGCGCGGAGGCTGGAGGCGTTCTTCGAGATCTCCCGCTCCTTCTCGGAGAGCCTCGAACTCGAGCAGACACTCGCCGCCGTGACGAAGACGGCGGTGGAGCTGTTCGGCGTCGACGCGGCTGTGCTGCGGCTGCCGGAGGGCCGTGGGGAGAACCTCGTCGTTCGGTCGTTGCACATCCCCGACCCGCGGCTGGCGGAGGCGCTCGCGCCGATCCTAACCCGGCCGCAGCCGGTCGCCCGGCTGACCAGGCTCGGCCTCGGACGGGCGCGCAGGGCACTCGTGCTCGACCCCGTCACCGCCGAGCGCCTCGGCGGCGGCCACGAACTGCTCGTCCCCTTCCTCCGGCGGGGCTCGAGCGCGGTGGTCGTGCCGATCGTGGCCTCGGGCGACGTGATCGCGGCGCTGACGCTGCTCGCGCTCGACCCCGCTCAGAGCTTCGAGGCGGAGATGGTGGACACGCTCCGGTCGCTGGCGGCGCAGGCGGCCCTCGCGATCGACAACGCGCGCCTCTACCAGCAGCAGGCCGGCTTCGCGGACGCGATGCAGCGGTCGCTCCTTCCCGCGGCGCCGCCGCGGCTCGCCGGGATCGAGGTCGGCAGCGTCTACGAGTCCTCTGCGCGCTTGGACGTCGGCGGTGACGTCTACGACTACGCGCTCCTGCCCGACGGGCGGCTCGCGGTCGTCGTCGGCGACGTCACAGGGAAGGGGATCGATGCTGCGGCTGACATGGCGATGACGAAGTTCGTCTTCCGGTCGCTCGCCCGCGAGCACCCGGACCCGGCCGACTTCCTCCGCGCGGCGAACGAGGTCGTCGTCGGCGAGGTCGAGGAGGGGAAGTTCGTGACCATGGTCTACCTGACGATCGACGCGGAGACCGGCCAGCTGTCCTGCGCAAGCGCCGGGCACCCGAACGCGCGCCTGATCTGCAGCGACGACCGGGTGCTCGAGCTCGAGGCGACGGGGCTCGCACTCGGGATCGCCAACGATCAGCGCTACGTAGAAGCCCGCGAGACGCTCGAGCCCGGTTCCGCGGTCGTGCTCTTCACCGACGGCGTCGTGGAGGCGCGGCGCGACGGCGAGCTCTACGGCGTCGAGCGGCTCGACCGCCTCCTCGCCGAGCACCGGGACCTCGGGGCCGCCGCGCTCGCGCGAGCCGTCGTCGACGGCGCGAAGGTCTACGCGGGCGGCGAGCTCGGCGACGACTCGGCCGTGGTCGTCGTTAAACGAACGTCGAGTTGAGCCCGCGCTTCCAGGGGGCGCTGACCGGCGTCGTCTTCGCCGCGGGGGTCGGCTCGCTGGCGACGGAGATCGCTGCTTCGCGGCTGCTCGCGCCCTACTTCGGCAACTCCACGATCGTCTGGGCGAACGTGATCGGCCTGATCCTGGCCTCGCTGTCGATCGGCTATTGGCTCGGCGGGAAGCTGGCCGACCGAAGGCCGACCCCGCGCACGCTGGGCGCCGTCATCACGGCGGCCGCCTGCCTCGTGGCCGTGATCCCGTTCGTCGCGCGGCCGTTGCTCGACTTCGCCGTCGAGGGGCTGGATCGGGTGTCGGCCGGCGCTGCGATCGGATCGTTCTTCGGCGTGCTCGTGCTCTTCGTCCCGCCCGTGATCCTGCTCGGGATGGTCGCGCCGTTTGCGATCCGGCTCGCGATCACGGATGTGGAGACCGCCGGCGCTGTCTCCGGCCGCCTCTACGCCGTCTCGACGGTCGGCAGCCTGCTCGGGACGTTCCTCTCGGCGCTCGTCCTGATTCCGGCGATCGGCACGCAGCGCACCATGATCGCGAGCGCGGCGGTGATCGGCCTCGGTGGCGCCGTCCTCCTCGGGCGCCGGTGGTTCGCGCTCGCGGCGGCTCTCGCCGCGCTCCTGCTGATCCCGCCCGGCACCGTGAAGGCGCAGAGCGGCCTGATCTACGAGCGCGAGTCCCGGTATCAGTTCATCCAGGTCGTGCAGGAGCAGGACGGCGAGCGGAAGCTGTTCCTCGACGAGGGCCTCGCGACGCACTCCGTCTGGCGCAAGGGGGAGGTGCTCACCGGTGGCGTCTGGGACACCTACCCCGCCGTCGCGACCCTGGCGCCCCAGGTCAAGCGGGCGGCGATGCTCGGGAACGCGGCCGGAACGGCCGCTCGGGCGTTTGCGCTCTTCTACCCCGGGGTGAAGATGGACGGCGTCGAGCTCGATCCCGCCGTGAGCGACGCCGGCCGCCGGTATTTCGAAATGGAGGAGACGGCCGGCCTCACCGTCCACGATCTCGACGCGCGTGCGTTCCTGCGCCGGACGGACGCCAAGTACGACGTGATCATCGTCGACGCTTATCGCCCTCCCTACGTGCCGTTCTACCTCGCGACGAAGGAGTTCTTCGAGCTCGTTCGCGACCATCTCAACCCGGGCGGCGTGGTCGCGCTGAACGTTGCCAGCACGCCCGACGACCACAGGCTGGCGGAGGAGATCGGAGGAACTCTCGCCACGGTCATGCCCACCTCCTACTGGCAGCCGCTCCGGTTCAACCGGATCGTGATCGGGCAGAACGGCCGGCGCGGGGCGACGCACCTGGGCGGACCGCGGCTGGCGCCACTCTCGCCACTGCTGAGCGAGCTGTCCGAGACACCGGTGTCGCCGTCTTCCGATCCGTGGACGGACGACAAGGCCCCCGTAGAGTGGATCACGGACCGGATGATCCTGGAGTTCGCCGCGAGCGGCGGCCGGTTCGAGGAGGAGCCGCTGCCCACGGCGCCGTAAACAGCAGCCTTCGCGACTACACTCATTCGCGATGAGGCGTGGGGTTCTGATCGGTGCGGGCGCGCTTGCCTGCCTGCTTTCAGGGATCTTCAGCGCCGGCGTGATGGCCGGAACGGGCCCGCTCGGAGCGCTCACGACTACGTCGGTCACGACGACGACGACCACCGCGCCGACGACCACCGGCGGCACGACGACCCGCGCGCCGCAGCAGTTCGCCCTGCCGGACGGCGTCCGGATCGCCAAGACCGAGGTCGGCGGGATGACGCCCGCTCAGGCGAGTGGTCTCGTCCAGGCGGCGTTCGACGAGGCGGTCGTCCTGCGCTACGGCCGGAAGCTGATCCTCGTCGCGCCGCGACGTCTCGGCGCGACCGCGCGCGTCAAGCTCGCCGTCGACCAGGCGCGCCGGGCGGTACCGCGGGCCCAAATCCCGCTGTTCGTCACGCTCCGGAAGGGCGGGGTCGCGCGGTACGTGAAGGCGCTCGGCAAGCGGTTCGACCGCCCCGGGGCGAACGCTGAGCTCAAGGGCCTCCGCGCCAGCCGGCCATGGATCACGAAGGAGCACACCGGCAAGGCGCTCCGCCAGCGGGCCGCGACGAGGACGATCGTCGCCGCGCTCCGAACGCACACCCGCACCCCCGTCCGCATCCGCTCGTCGGCGGTCGTGCCGACGGTCACGCGCACCCGCTTCGGGCCGATCATCGTGATCAGGCGCGAGTCCAAGCGGCTCAATCTCTTCCGCGGGATGCGGCTCTGGAAGACCCTCGGCGTCGCCACGGGACAGTCCGAGTACCCGACGCCGACCGGCCACTTCTCGATCGTGACGATGCAGCGCCACCCGTGGTGGTATCCGCCCGACTCGGACTGGGCGAAGGGTGAGAAGCCCGTCCCCCCGGGGCCCGGGAATCCGCTCGGGACTCGCTGGATGGGCCTCAGCGCGCCGGGCGTCGGCATCCACGGCACGCCCGACGCCGCCTCGATCGGCTACTCGGCCTCGCACGGTTGCATCCGGATGAGGATTCCGGAGGCGGAGTGGCTGTTCTCGCACGTACGGGTCGGCACGCCCGTTTTCATCGTCTCCGCCTGATGGTCGATGCCGCGAGATCGTCCGTTCGCGGCGTGAGCTGGCCGCTCTGGGGCGCGCCGGCGAGGCGTTGCCGATGCCTGGAAGGCCTCGGTGACGACTCGACGACGCGAAGCGGACGCACCGGTGCCGGGCCGCTTGCGGGCCGGTCACTGGTGCGGGAGCGGCCCAGACGCGTCAACTCGCGCAGCCGGATGCGCGAGCTCGCGGCGTCGGCCATCTAGCCTGTTGGAGAAATGGCAGGGCGGCTGAAGCTCGCGGCCCAGGTAGCAGCACTCGCGCTCGTCACGGGGCTCTTCGCGCTGCTCGTCTGGAAGGTGGCGACGCAGGGCGACAACGCGGCGAACGAGCTCGGTCAGGGCAAGAACCCACGAGCACCGCAGTTTCATCTCGACCGCCTCGACGGGCCGGGGAAGGTGTCGCTCGCCGCCTACCGCGGCAAGCCCGTGATCCTGAACTTCTGGGCGTCGTGGTGCATCCCGTGCAAGGAGGAGGCGCCCCTCCTGGAGTCGGTCTGGCGGCGCTACCGGGAGCGCGGCCTCGTCGTCCTCGGAGTCGACATCCAGGACGTCCGCGGCGACGCGCGCCGGTTCGCGCGGCGGAACAAGATGAGCTATCCCCTCGCGTACGACGGGCCCGGGAATACGGTCTCGCACTACGGTGTGACTGGCGTTCCGGAGACGTTCTTCGTCGGGCGCAACGGGAAGCTCGTCTGCGAACGGCTTCAGGCAGGCGTCCATCTCGAGGAGAACCGGGACCGCTTCGCCGCCTGCGTGCAGGAGGTGCTGGAGGCCTGAGGCTCGTGGCCGCAATCGTCGTCGCCCTTGTCCTGGCCGGGCCGGCAGCGGCGTGTCCGTCGCTTCCCGATCTCGAGGGCAAGTTCATCTGCCCGACCTGCAAGACGACCCTCGACCAGTCGGACGCGCCGGCGGCGCGGCAGATCAAGGCCTACCTGGCGCAGCGTGTGGCCGCCTGCGCGTCGGAGGCGCAGATCAGGGACGAGCTCGTGGCCCAGTTCGGGACACAGGTGCTCGCCGCGCCGCCCCGCAAGGGCTTCCACTGGCTCGCCTGGCTGCTCCCGCTGATCGGCCTGTTGGTCGCCGCGGTGGTGGTCTCCCTGCTCGTCTGGCGCTGGAGCCATGCCCGGCCGACCGAGGTGGAGGCCGACTCGAACGGGCGGGCGCCGCTCGACCCGGAGCTCGAGCGCCGGCTCGACCGCGAGCTGACGCGGTTCGATGGTTGAGCTGCCTGCGGCGTTCCTCGCCGGGCTGCTCTCGATCGTCACGCCCTGCGTCCTGCCGCTCGTGCCCGGCTACCTCTCGGCGGTCTCCGCCGTCGAGGCCGACCGGCTCGGGCAGCCGGGGGTGGGGCGACGGGTCGCGCGGGCGAGCGTGCCCTTCGTCCTCGGCTTCACGATCGTCTTCGTCCTCCTGGGCGCCGCTGCCGCGGCGCTGGGCGGCCTCCTCGACCTGAACCGCCGCTCGGAGATCGCCGGCTTCCTCCTCGTCGTCCTCGGCTGCGCCTTCCTGGGGCTGCTGCCGTGGCCTGAGCGAATCGTCGCTCCCGGCCTGCTCGGAAGCGCAGAGCGGCGTGGCTCCAGAGCGCTTCTCGGCGCAGCGTTCGCGGTCTGCGCGGCGCCCTGCATTGGGACCGTGCTCGCGTCCGTGCTCGTGCTGGCGGGGAACACGGAGACGGCGATCAAGGGCTCGATCCTCCTCGCCGCCTACTCGGCAGGGCTCGGGATCGCGTTCGTCCTCGCCTCGGTCGCTTTCGTCAGGGCGATGAGCGCGTTCCGCTGGCTGCGGGATCAGTACCAGCTGATCCGCATGGTCAGCGGTCTGCTGCTGGTGACGTTCGGGCTCCTGCTCTTCTTCCACCGCGACGCCTGGCTGCGCGTCGGCGTGAACCGGATGCTCGAGCTCGTCGGGCTCGGGACCTTCTAGTCCTCGATCTTCAGGTCGGCGAACTCCGGCTCCGGGAACTGCGGATCGAGACGGTGGAGCGTCTCGACGAGCAGCTTGGCGATCGCGACGTTGCGGACCCACTTGCGGTCGGCGGGGATCACATACCACGGCGCGGCGTCGGTCGAGGTCGCCGTCAGCGCCTCTTCGTAGGCCGCGATGAACCGGTCCCAGCGCTTCCTCGTCTCGAGGTCGCGCGGGTTGAACTTCCAGCGCCTCGTCGGATCGTCGAGCCGTGCCTCGAACCGCTGCTTCTGTTCGTCCTTCGAGATGTTCAGGAAGCACTTGACGATGGTCGTGCCTTCCGCCGTCAACATCTGCTCGAACTCGCGGTTGTGCCCGATGCGCGGCCGCCACACCTCCTCCCGAGCGAGCTCCATCACGCCGACCGTGACGACGTCCTCGTAGTGTGAGCGGTTGAAGATCCCGATCTCGCCGCGGCCGGGGCAGCTCAAATGGATCCGCCAGAGGTAGTCATGGGCCAGCTCGGGTTCCGTCGGAACGCCGAACGACACGACCCGGCAGCCCTGCGGATTGAGGCCGGTGAAGACCTTCCTGATCGCCCCGTCCTTCCCCGAAGCGTCGAGCCCCTGGAGGATCAGGAGGACGCTGCGCGTGCCTTCGGCCCAGAGCCGGAGCTGGTACTCGGCCAGCTCCTCGTGGAGCGTCTTGAGCGTTTTTCTCGCCTCCGCCTTCCCGGGCAGGCCGAGGGTGTCGGCCGGATCGCGACCGGCGAGGTTCGCCGCCTCACCCGGTGTCACGATCAGCTGCTCCACCATCGAGGGAACTCTAGGAGGGTTCGAGCGGCTCGAGTGCGGGCGAGCCCGATGCCACGACGTCCGCGGCGTCAGCGAGGGCGCCCAGCGAGAGATGCAGCAGCCACCCGCCCACGGTGTACCCGCGCTCGTCGGGCTCGGGACGCTCTAGCTGCGGGGCCGGAACACCCCGGCCGCCCGCGCCAGCTCCACGGCGAGATAGATCGCCCCGACAGCCGCGAAGCAGAGCAGCAGGAGCGCAACGAGGATCCGCGGAAATGAGTCGGGACGAGGATCGTCGGCGACGGAGCCGAGCCGCGCCGACAATCCCTTGGCGCCCTCGGCGATCGCTCCGGCCGCTCCGGCGACCGGCTTCTTGACCGCGCGGTCGAGCACTCCGCTCAGCCCACCGTCGTCATCGGAATCCGATGGTGCGGCCGTCGGGTCGGGAGCGGCTGCCAGCAGCTCGACCACCGGTCGGGCGCAGACCACGGTCCGGCGTGCCCGGCTGATCTCCGCCCGGCTCGATCTGCCCGATGCGATCACGATCGGGATTGACGCGACGCCCTTCGCGCCGCGTGTTCGGACAAGCAGGCGATAGCCGCCGTCCGGCAGGCGCCGGCCGCGAAATCTCCCTGCAAACCGGACTCTGTTCACACCGCGGTCCCCGCGAACGCTGAAGGCGCCCATGCGGCGGCAGGAGGGGAAGACGCGAAAGATGGTGACGCGCAGCACCGCGGGCCTGGCCAGGCGGAAGACGAGTGTCGTGCCACCGCTCTTGCGGCCCGGTCGGACGACGGTCCGCGACGCGCGCGCCGGGCTTCGGGTTGCTTGACCACAGCGTTTCGGCGCCGGCGGGCAGGCGGGGACGACGAAGGGCGCGGCCGACACCGGCGGCGCCGCGCTCTGGCTCCCCGACGCCGATCCGACCGAGGCGCCGCCGGCCGGCGTGGTCGCCGAGCCGGGTGAGGATGGGTTCTGGACGGTCGCCGACTGGGTCGTGGCGGTCGCAACTGTCGGCGCCGCAGGAGCTGAGGTAGGCGCTGCGGGCGGCGCGGGCGGCGGCGGAACAGTCGGTGGCGGAGGAAGCGGCGGGGGCGGGAGCTTGGCCGGTGGCGGCGGCGGGGGTGGCGGAAGCTTGGCCGGCGGAGGCGGCGGCAGGGCCGGTGGCGGGGGTAGCGGCGGGGGCGGCGGCAGGGTCGGGGGCGGCGGCAGCGGCGGTGGTGGGAGCGGCGGCGGTGGTGGCAGCGGCGGTGGTGGGAGCGGCGGTGGCGGCGGCAGCGGCGGAGGCGGAAGTTGCTGCTGCACCGTCGCGGCCGCAGCCTTCGGTCCATGTACCGCCGAGCTCGCCGAAGTCGCGATGACACAGGCAACCGCCACGAAGAAGGCGATCAGTGGCCGCATTAGTTCCTCAACGAGCGGCGCCGCAGCGCGGATACGGCTTCGAGCTGCCTTTGCCGGCGGACCTTCTAGCTCTCGAGCGGGGGGAGGTCGAGCGACCCGGAAGAGACGAGCTCGGTAGCCTCCTCGACCGATGTGAGGAGGCTCGCGACGTCGACGTCTCGATGCCGCGGCGCGAACGCCCCCAGCCGCCGCTTCGCCTTCGCCAGCTGGCGCTCGCAGCCGACGCGGTTCCCGCGGCTCGCCTGGTACCAGGCCACCGTGACGTGAACCAGGCCCTGGAAGAAATCCTTCTCCGACGGGTCGGCCGCCCGCCAGGCGTTCTCGAACGACTCGTGCGCCTCGAAGTACTCGCCGCCGAACATGCGGTCAAGCCCGCGCCGCAGTTCGTCTACCACCGGTGCAGTGTTACCCTCGTGGCGGAGTGGCGACGATCTTGTTGGCCGGCGTCGAGCTCTTCTTCCGGGGCAAGCTGGAAGCGTCCCTGCCGGGGCACCAACTGGTGACCGCCGACAGCGTCGAGCCGCCCGATCTCGTGATCGCGGACGTCGCGCGCATCGATCCCGACGAGCTCGCGAATGCCTATCCGGACACGCCGCTCCTCGGCTTTTCGAACCACAAGGACACCGCCGGCCTTCGTCAGGCGCACGAGGCGGGGTTCGACCAGGTGGTCGCGAAGTCGACGCTCGCGGAGCGCGCGCCGCAGCTCGTCGACGAGCTCATCCACTAGTCGGCGCGCGCCGTTAGTCTGAGCGGCGTGACGTACATCATCGCCGAGCCCTGCATCGATATCAAAGACAAGTCCTGTGTCGACGTCTGTCCCGTCGATTGCATCCACGAGTTCGACCGGATCCTGATCATCGACCCGGAGGAGTGCATCGACTGCGGGGCGTGCGAGCCGGAGTGCCCGGTCGAGGCGATCTTCCCCGAGGACGCGCTGCCCGAGAAATGGGAGCCGTTCGTGAAGATCAACTACGCCTACGGCGAGGGCCCCGAGGTCGTGAACAAGCTCACGGACGAGTACGCCACCGAGCACGACGTGCAGAACCCTCCGCTGGAATAGATCCGCCGTTCAACGGGTAGCGGTCCCCTGAACGGAAAGGAGGGTTCGTATGCCTCAGAGAGCGTGGAGCGACAAGCGCGAACGGCAGTACGAGCACATCAAGGACAGCGCGGAGGAAGGCGGTGCGTCGACGAAGCGCGCCAAGGAGATCGCGGCCCGCACCGTCAACAAGGAACGAGCGAGATCGGGCGAGGCACGCACGTCGTCGCGCACCTCGAGGCGCGACATGTCCTCGAGCCGCCGCGGCGGGCAGCGCTCCGGCACGAACCGGCCGAAAGGCCGCACGAAGGAGCAGCTCTACAACGAAGCCAAGCGGATGGGCATCGAAGGCCGCTCCAAGATGACGAAGCAGCAGCTTCAGCGGGCGGTCGATCGCCGGAAGTAATCGCCCGCGGCGAGACGGAGCCGGTGATTATCCTTCCCGGCTCCGTTGCGTCCCAACACCCTCGACCACGTCGCCTACTGGCTCGACGACCGCGAGCGCGTCGCGGACTTCGTCACCTCCCACCTCGGGATGCACGTGATCGAGCGTACGGACAAGTTCACCCTCGTGGGTCGCGACGCCCTGAAGGGGAAGCTGACGCTGTTCGACGCCGAAGGCCCTCGGGAGCGGGGCGCGCTCAAGCACGTGGCCCTGCGCGTGAACGATCTCGAGGACGCCCTTCGGGAGCTGCCCGACGAGCTCAAGCTCGATCGCAGCGACGGCTCGGCGTACTTCGACCTGGGCGACGGGATCGCGCTCGGGCTCGTCGAGGCCGAGACCGAGAGCGAGTACGACCTCGACCACGTGGCGCTCTACTCCAACGACCCGGAGGCGACCGCGACGCGCTACCGGGACTACGGCTTTGCGGCGGCCGAGCCGGGCGGCTCGGGCGTGCCGCGCGTCGAGGTCGCGGGCGCCTACATCGAGTTCCATCCCGGTGAGCCGGGTGACCCCGAGCGGCCGCTCCTGAACCACCTCGCGGTCCTGGTCGACTCGGCCGAGGAGCACCAGCAGGAGGCGCTCGAGCGCGAGATCGAGGTTCAGGACTTCGTCGACGCGCCGAACACGCTCGCCGTCTTCGTCTGGCTCCCTGAGCGGGTCCGGCTCGAGTACGTCGAGCACAAGCCGACGTTCGCCCTCAAGTAGCCGCGACGCTGAACATCGCCGGTGCGGGCATGGCCGGCCTGGTCGCGGCGGCGCGGGCGCGCGAGCTCGGCGCGACGCCGCTCGTCTACGAGAAGGGCAGCCGCGCGGGCGGGTCGATGCTGCTTTCCAGCGGGTTTATCTGGCGCTACGCCTCGCGCGAGACGCACCTTGAGCAGTGCCCCGGCGCCGACGAGGCGCTGGCGCGGACGATCGTCGAGCGCTTCGACGACGCCCTAGGCTGGCTCGAGTCGCTGGGCGTCGAGCTCCTGACGCGAGAGACCGGCAACCCGCTGACGGTCGGCGCTCGCTTCGACCCCGGGCAGCTCGTCGAGGTGCTCGGAGCGGACGTGCGGCTGGGGGAGACGACCGACGAGCCAGCGATCCTCGCCACGGGCGGGTTTGCCGTCCGCCTGGCCCGCGAGCGCGGCCTGCTGCTCCGGGCAAACCCCTGGAGCGAGGGTGACGGCCTCGACCACGCGAGGTCGCGCGGCGCGTCCGCCTCGGACGGGCTCGACGAGTTCTACGGCCGGAACATGCCCGACCGGCCGACGCTCGCCGAGGAGGAGTTCCGGCCGGCGTCGCAGCTCTACGCGAAGTACGCCGGGATCGTCGATGACGACGGGGACGAGTTCCTCGACGGCCCGCCGACCTGGCACGAGTCCGACGTGGCGCAGGCGACGGCGCGTCAGCCGGGCGGCCGCGCGTGGTACCTCCTGACCGAAAAGGCGCTCCGCCAGCGTGTGAGGGACCGGACGGTCGAGGAGATGGTGCAGGCGGCGGATCCCGTGCCGGCCGACCGGCTCCCGTTCCGCGTCCCGCACAGCATCGTGCTCGGCGTGCCCGTGCGGCCGGCCGTCACCTACACGATCGGCGGGATCCGGATCGACGAGGAGGCGCGCGTTCTCGGCCTCGGCGGCGAGCCCGTGGACGGCCTGTACGCGGCCGGCGTGGACACGGGCGGCTGGGCGACCGGCGGGTACGCGAGCGGTCTCGCCGCAGCACTCGTCTTCGGCCGGATCGCGGCCGAGTCGGCGCTCGCCTAACGCCTACGAGGGTCTGGTGATGCCGCTCGGCACAGACTGCATTGCGCCAGACCCTCCTATCAGGGGAGCGGCTGGAGATACACGGCGCGGCGGCCGTCGCCTGGAAGCGGGGACGGTGAGATCCGGTTGACCTCCTGGCGACCGGCGTCGTCGAGCTCCACGACGCTTCCGACCGACGGCGGCTCGCCCTCCTGCTCCCGGAGCTCGTAGCCCGTCGACTTCCAGATGAAGAGCAGGTGGCTCACGCCGCGCGGACTCTAGCGCTGGGCGGTGTACGGCGGCAGCGTGACGCGTACGACCGTGCCTTCGCCCTCGGGCCTCGTCTCGACCGCGACCCGCCCCTGCAGCGTTCGCGCTCGCTCTTCGATCTCGTCGAAGCTCCGCCGGCGGCGCTCACCGGGGCTGTCGTCGACGATCACCGCTTCCACGCCGCCGCCGTTCAGGGAGGCGACGCGGACCTCCATGCGGGTCGGCGGCCCGCGCCTCACGGCCTGGTCGATGGCCTCGCGGATGATCTGGTAGAGCGCGGCCTGCGCGCGTTCCGCGAGCGCCTCGCCGGCCTCGACGTCGAGGTCGATCTGGATTCGATGGGAGAGGCCGATCTGCTCCGCGAGGGCCTGCAGCGCCGGCCCGAAGCCCTGGTCGCGGAGGACGACGGGCTCGAGCGCGAAGGAGAGGTCGCGCAACTCGCGGATCGTCTGCCGCTGGAGCTCGAGCGCCGACTGGAGTACCCGCTCCGCATCCTCGTTGGCGCCGCGCCTGATCGCATCGAGCACGCCGTCGAGCATCAGCGCGATCCCGGACATGGCCTGAACGGGCACGTCGTGGAGGAAGAGCGCCAGACGCCGGCGCTCGTCCTGCTCCGCGGTGATCAGCTGGTCCGACAGCCGCACCCGCTCGGCCTCGACCGTCTCGTGGCGCTCGCGCTCGCTGTGCAGCAGGTGGTAGGCGAGCAGCGCGGCGAGCAGGATCCCGACCGCAAGACCGGCGAGGGCGAGCCAGCCGACGGCGGTCCCGACGCCCAAGATCGCGACCAGTGCCGAGAGAGCGACGCCTGCGACCAGGAGACTCGCGGCCTAACTAGTCGATGATCGCCTCGCGGAGCGCAATCGCCACCGCGTGCGTCCGCGTGTCCGCCTCGAGCTTCGCGAGGATGTGCCGCACGTGGCTCTTGACCGTCTCCTGGCTGATGAAGAGCCGAGCCGCGACGTCGGCGTTCGACATCCCGTCTGCGAGCAGCTGGAGGATCTCCCGCTCGCGCGCCGTCAGCATGTCGTCCTTGTCGCCCGGCAGGAAGGAGGGCATGAGCGCGGGGTCGACGTAGCCGTCGCCTGCCGCGATCTTCTCGATCGCCTTGACGAGGTTCTGGTGCGGCGCCTCTTTGAGGATGTAGCCCTTCGCGCCGGACTCGAGGCCGCGGCTGAGCAGGCTGCGTTCGCTGTAGGCGGTGAAGATCAGCACCGAGGTCTCGGGCACCTTCGAGGTCAGCACCTTCGTCGCCTCGAGCCCGTCCATGCCCGGCATGCGCACGTCCATGATCACGACGTTCGGCCTGCGCCGCTCGGCGAGGGAGACGGCCGACGCGCCGTCGGAGGCCTCGCCGATCACGCGGATGTGCGGCGCGCGGGACAGCGAGAGGCGGAGGCCTTCGCGCACGACCTCGTGGTCGTCAACGATCAGGCAGGTGATCTCTGCGGCGCCGTCAGAGGCGGGATCCTGAGCCACGGCAGTACGAATTCTAGGGACGGAGTCGGATTCCCCTAGACAGCGAGCTCCAGTTGCTCGTCGTGCTGCGTGCCGTCGAGGCGGATCTTGCGGCGGTCACGGACGCCGTACTCCCTCGCGAGTGCCGCGACTTGCTGCCGGACCGGCTTCGTGTCGTCGCCCTTGAGGTACGCGCGTCCCTGGTAGAGCTCGAGGTAGCGGGGGAGAAGGTCCGGCCAGTCCTCCGCCAGGTGCTCGAGGAAGTGCTCCCGCGTGCCGGGCCGCAGGAAGAGGAGGTTC
The DNA here is from genome assembly GCA_035535195.1 of Gaiellaceae bacterium. Lineage (GTDB taxonomy): Bacteria > Actinomycetota > Thermoleophilia > Gaiellales > Gaiellaceae > JACDAN01. Next base: position 28,947 of record DATLQK010000072.1, read on the forward strand.
GTCCAGACGCCTGTGGCGCCGGCCTCGCGCGCTGCCTTCACGACCTCGCGGAGGAGCTCCGGCCGATCGGAGATCCCCGGGAGAACCGGCGCCATCCCAACGCCCACCTTGACCCCGGCGTCCACGAGCTCCTTCAGGGCGCGGAGCCGCTGGCGCGGCGGCGCCGTGCCGGGCTCGGTCTTGCGCCAGATCTCCTCGTCGAGCGTCGGGACCGAGAACGTGATCCCGACGCTCGCCCGGCGGGCGAGCTCGGTGAGGACGTCGATGTCGCGGACGATCATCGGGCCGCGCGTGATCAGGCGCATCGGGTTCGAGGCGTACACGAACTCCTCGAGGCAGGCGCGCGTCAGGCGGTACTTGCCCTCGCAGGGCTGGTAGGGGTCGGTCGCCGCGCCAATGGCGACAATCGCGTCCTCCCACGAGGGTCGTGCCAGCTCCTTGCGCAGGACCTCGGCGACGTTCGTCTTCACGCGGATCGAACGGCCGTAGCGCTCGTCGGACGGCCGGTCTGCGCGCCGCTCGAAGGCCCGGACGTAACAGAACGTGCAGCGGTGGACGCAGCCCATGTACGGGTTCAGGGACCACTCGAAGGCCATGCCTTTGACCCGGTTCAGCGCGCTGCGGCAGGGCTCTTCGCGGTACTCGACCCGCATGCCCCACAGTCTAGAACATACGTTCGCCCGCCGCTGTCCGCCCTGTTCCTATAATCGGAGGACTTCCTTGGACGACGACCGACCGCCTAGTACCCACGCCCCGGAGAGCGGGGCGTGACCCTTTTCTTCGAGCTCCTCGCCGTTGCAGTACTGCTGCTCCTGAACGCCTTCTTCGTGGCGTCGGAGTACGCGCTCGTCACCGCGAGGCGCACGCGCCTGCGTGAGCTGGAGGACGCCGGCAGCCGTCGCGCGCGCGCTGCGCTCGCGATCACCGAGAATCCGCCCCGGTTCATCGCCGCGATGCAGCTTGGCGTCACGGCGACCAGCCTGGCCATCGGTGCGCTGGGCGAGCCGGTCTTCGCCGAGATCTTCGACCCCGTGCTCGCCGGGGTGCTCGCGTTCGGACTGGCGTTCCTGCTGATCACCTATCTCCACGTCGTCGTCGGCGAACTGGTGCCGAAGGGCGTCGCGCTCGGCCACGCCGAGAACGTCGCGCTCGCCGTTTCCGGTCCGGTCCGGATGTTCTTCTGGGTCTTCAAGCCGCTCATCTGGTTCCTCCAACGGTCTTCGGACACCGCGTTGCGGCTGCTGGGTCTCGAGCCGCCGGGCGCCGAGGACGCCGCCGTCCATTCCGAGGCCGAGCTGAAGATGCTCCTCTCGCGCTCGACCGAGCACGGCGAGCTCGAGGCGGAGGAACAAGAGATGCTCTACAAGGTCTTCGACTTCGCGGACAAGGAGGTCGCCGACGTGATGGTGCCGCGGCCCGAGGTCGTGGCGCTGTCGGTCGACCTGCCGCCGGAGGAGTGTCTCGCCGCAGTGATCGAGTCGCCGTACACCCGCTACCCCGTCTACCGTGACACGCTCGACGAGATCGTCGGGATCCTCCACGTGCGCGACCTCTTCTCCTCGGTGGTCGACGGCGGGCTGCCGGCGGCGCGCGTTGAGCAGCTGATCCGCCCGGCGCCCATGGTCCCCGAGACGAAGGATCTGGCCGCGATGCTCAAGGAGTTCCGTCGCACGAATCAGCACATGGCGATCGTGGTCGACGAGTACGGAGCGATGGAGGGGATCGTCACCCTCGAGGACCTGCTCGAGGAGATCGTCGGCGAGATCGAGGACGAGTTCGACCTGCCGGACGAGACGATCGAGCGGATCGACGACCACCGCGTCCTCGTGCACGGCACCTTCCCGATCGACGACTTCAACGAGCAGTTCCACAAGAAGATGCCCCAAGAGGACTTTCACACCCTTGCCGGCTTCGTCTTCGGCCAGCTCGGGCGGGCGCCGCTGCGAGGCGATGAGGTCGTCTGGGACGGCGTGAAGTTCGTCGTGCGTGAGATCGAGGGCGCGAGGATCGAGCGGCTCGAGGTCGAGTTCCACGAAGAGCTCGAGGCGGAGCCTCCCGTCGCGGAGAGCGCCTGAGCCGGTTGCGGGGCTTCGCGGGGGCCGACGCGCCCCCGACGTGGCCGGTGCTCCCGGGCTCGTCGCGGCCCGAGCGGCTGGAGTTGGGGCTCGACACCCTCGACGGCGTCGGCCCGACGATCAAGAAGCGGCTCGCGGCGCTCGGGCTACGAACCGTCGGCGATGCGCTCGGGTATGCGCCTCGACGGTACGAGCCCGCGGCGCCGGAGCTGCCCATTGCACATCTTTTCGGCGAGGAGGAGGCGGCGATCGCCGGCGAGGTGCGGAGCGTGCGCGTGCAGCGCGCGCGGCGGCTGCAGCTCGTGAAGGCGCGCGTCGCCGACGAGACGGGTGAGATCACCGCGGTCTGGTTCAACCAGGCGTGGCTGAAGGACCGGCTGCGACCCGGGACGCGCGTGCGCCTGCGCGGGAACCTGAAGGGCCGCGAGTTCACCGTTCGCTCGTACGACGTCAACGGAACGGCCTCGACCGCCGACTTCGCGCCGGTCTATCCCGCCAGCGAGGAGATCACGGTCAAGAAGCTCCGCGAGGTCGTCGGGCAGACGCTCGACCGCGCGCGCGACGTGCTCGATCCGCTGCCGGCGGAGCTGAAGGCGCGAGAGAGGCTGCCCGGAAAGTCGGACGCGCTGGTCGCGCTCCACCGTCCGAGGTCGGAGGAGGAGGGTGAGCGCGCGCGGCGCCGCCTGGCGTTCGACGAGCTGTTCACGCTCCAGGTCGGCCTCGCCCGCCGGCGTGAAGGCCGGCAGGAGGAGCGCGCGCCGTCCCTGGGCTCGCCGGGCGAGCTCGTGGACCGGTACCGAGGGCTCCTCCCGTTCGAGCTGACGCCGAGCCAGGAGGCCGCGATCGCCGAGATCGACGCCGATCTCGCCGGCGAGCGCCCGATGGAGCGGCTCCTCCAGGGCGACGTCGGCTCCGGTAAGACCGTCGTGGCGCTCTACGCGCTCCTCCGCGCCGTCGAGGCGGGTGGCCGGGGCGCATTGATGGCGCCGACGGAGACGCTCGCGGAGCAGCACTTCCTGACCGTCGAGCCGATCTGCGCGCAGCTCGGCGTGCCGGCGGCGCTCCTCACCGGGTCGGTCAAACACGAGGTGGGCACCGCGCAGATCGTGATCGGGACGCACGCCCTGATCCAGGAGGGCGCCGGGCTCGGGGAGCTAGGCGTCGCGGTCGTGGACGAGCAGCACCGCTTCGGAGTCGAGCAGCGAGCGGCGCTGACGAGCGGCCGCCGACCGCACGTGCTGCACATGACGGCGACCCCGATCCCTCGGACGCTCGCGCTGACGGTCTACGGGGACCTCTCCGTCACCGAGATCGCGAAGCCTCCGGCGAACCGGAAGCCGATCGAGACGGCCTGGGTCCCCCAGGAGCGGTCGAGCGCCGCCTACCAGCGGCTGCGCAAGCATCTCGACGACCGTCGCCAGGCGTACGTGGTCTGCCCACTGATCGAGGAGTCGGAGACTTCCGTGGCGCGAGCGGCCGAGCGGGAGGCCGAACGGCTTCGGCAGGGCGAGCTCCGTGGCTACAGGGTCGGCCTGCTGCACGGACGGCTGCGACCGGACGAGCGCCGCGAGCTGATGGGGCAGTTCAAGGCGGGCGAGCTGGACGTGCTCGTGGCAACGACGGTGATCGAGGTCGGCGTCGACGTCCCGAACGCGACGATCATGATCGTGCAGGAGGCGGACCGGTTCGGCCTGGCGCAGCTCCACCAGCTCCGGGGTCGGGTCGGGCGCGGAGCCGAGCAGTCGTACTGCCTGCTGATCTCGCGGCCGAGGGAGGAGCTGACCGATGCGGCGCAGGCGCGGCTGGAAGCACTGGTCCGGACGACCGACGGCTTCGAGCTCTCCGAGGTCGACCTCGAGCTCCGCGGCGAGGGACAGCTCCTCGGCACACGCCAGTCGGGGTTGACGGAGTTCCGCTTCGCGAAACTGCGCGCCGACCGCGACCTCCTGGAGCGGGCGCGTGAGCTCGCAGAGGAGCTCGTCGACTACGACGGCCCGCTGAACGACGAGGTCGAGCAGCTCTTCGCCGACCACGACCTGGCGGCGTGAGGATCATCGCCGGCGAGAAGCGCGGGGCCAAGATCGCCGCGCCGAAGGGGCACGACACCCGACCGACGGGCGACCGTGTCCGCGAGGCCGCCTTCAACCTGATCGGACCGGTCGACGACGCGCGTGTGCTCGACCTCTTCGCCGGGTCCGGCGCCTACGGTCTCGAGGCGCTCTCTCGCGGCGCGGCCACCGCCGTCTTCGCCGAGTCGGAGCGCCCGGCCTGCGACGCGATCCGCGCGAATCTGGAGAAGCTGGGCTTCACCGGCGCGACCCTGCTCTGCCGCGATGCGATCCAGGTGCTGTCGGAAGAGGCCGCGGCAGGCAGGCGCTACGATCTCGTCCTCGTCGACCCGCCCTACCGGCTGTTTTCGGACGTGCAAACCGCCCTGGCCACTTACCTCCCCAGCGTGCTCGCCGACGACGGCCTGGCCGTGGTCGAGACTCATGCGAAAGACGAGCCGGAGCTGCCGCTCGAGAAGCGGACGAGCCGTCGCTACGGCTCCGCCCGCCTCACGCTCTTCGAGCACGCTCGCGCTTCTGGCCACGTCTGGCAGCGCGGCGCCGGAGGGGACAGTGTGAGCAACACGGCCCCGGAGAGCGCCGCGTCGCCAGCGTGGCGAGGCAGCGGCGGAGCCGGGCTTCGCCCGGCGGGAGCCGCTGCCGGCCAGGAGCGCGAGTGATCACGGCCATCTACCCCGGCACGTACGACCCCGTCACGAACGGGCATGTCGACGTGATTCGCCGCGCGGCCGGGATCTTCGACCGCGTCGTCGTCGGCGTCGTCGGCACGCCGCAACACAAGCAGCCGATGTTCTCGGTGGAGGATCGGGTCGACTTCCTGCGCCAAGCGCTCCAGGGCATCGACAACGTGGAGGTCGACGTCTTCAAGGAGCTCGTCGTCGAGTTCGCCCGCAAATGGGAAGCGAAAGTGATCGTGAAGGGGCTGCGCGTGATCTCCGACTTCGAGTGGGAGTTCCAGATGAACCAGCTCAACCGCACGCTGGCGCCGGACATCGAGACGGTCTACGTGATGGCGAGCCCCGAGGTGAGCTTCGTCTCCTCGAGCGGGATCAAGGAGATCGCGGCCTTCGGCGGCAACATCAACGGGCTCGTGCCGGCGGCGGTGGCGAAACGGCTCCGCGAGCTTTATCCGGACGGCCGCCCCGGGGCTCCCGTCAGCCCCTCTGAGTAGACCACCTCGCGCTTCTCGCCGGCGCTGACGGCCCAGAAAGGCGGGGTGGCCGGTGCGCTGAGTACACTCCCAAGCCATGGACGTCCTCGTTCTCATCGACAAGCTCGACGACCTCGTGCACAACGCCAAGGCGGTGCCGCTCACCGACCAGGTCCGCATCGACCGCGAGGAGATCTACGAAATCCTCGACCAGATGCGGGCGACGATCCCGGAGGAGATCAAGCAGGCCCGCTGGATCGTCAAGGAGCGCCAGGAGATGCTCGCCGAGGCGAAGCGCGAGTGCGACCGCATTCTCGGGGAGGCGCGCGAGCAGGCCGCTCGCGAGGCGTCGCAGACAGAGATCGTCAAGCTCGCAGAGCGCCAGGCGCAGGAGATCATCGACGAGTCGCGGCGGCAGGCCCGCGAGACGCGGCTCGAAATGGAGGACTGGGCCGACAGCATCCTCTCGACGCTCGAGGTCAACCTCGACAAGTTCCTCGGGGCTGTCAAGCGCGGTCGCGAGCGGCTCCATGAGCGCTCGCAGGAGACCGTGGTCGCGGGTGTTGCGGCGCCGGGCGCCTCGACCAACGACGATCAGCCCTACGCGTAGCAAGGCGCCGACTCGGCGTCGCCGACTGAGGCCGTGACGGCTTCGCCGGCGCGGCCGGTGGCTGCCCGCAGGGTCGCTGCCCTGTACGACGTGCACGGGAACCTCCCGGCGCTCGACGCCGTGCTCGCCGAGGTCGGCGACGCGCTGATCGTCTTCGGCGGGGACCTCGCGTCGGGGCCGCTGCCCGCGGAGACGCTCGACCGGATCATGGAGCTCGAGGCGCTCTCGATCCGCGGGAACGCCGACCGGGAGCTGATCGGCGAGGCCACCGGCGGGCTCAGCGACCTGTGGGCGCAGGCGCAGCTGGAGGAGCGCCACAAGGCGTTCCTCGCGGGGCTGCCGGAGCAGATCGAGGTCGAAGTGGATCGCGTCGGCCGAGTCCTCTTCTGCCACGGCTCGCCGCGAGGCGACGAGGAAATGATCCTCCGCACGACGCCTGACGGGTGGCTCCGGGAGATGCTCGAGGGGGTCGACGCCGACGTCGTCGTCTGCGGCCACACGCACATGCAGTTCGACCGGCGCGTCGACCGGTGGCGTGTGGTGAACGCCGGGAGCGTCGGGCTTCCCTACGGCGCTGCGGGTGCCAACTGGCTCGCGCTCGGGCCGGACGTCGAGCACCGCCGGACGCCCTACGACGCCGAGGCGTTCGCCGCGCGCGTCGAGACGCTGGACTGGCCGAAAGCGGCCCAGTTTGCCGAGGAGAACGTCCGCAACGTGCCGTCGGAGGATGAAGCCCTGGAGGTGTTCGAGCCGATGGCCGCCGAGCAGCACAGCCGTCGCTACGCTGGCTCGGATGACCAGGTTTGACCTCAGACACGCGAAGCTCCGCCCCGGGGAGGAGTACCGCGACGAGCAGGAGATTGCGCTCTCGCCGTTCGATCTCGGCGGGCAGCGCTACCTGCCCGTGCCCGAGAACGTCACCGCCGACCTCTCGATCACCCGCGGCACGAGCGGCACGACCTTCGAGGTCCGCTTCCCGGTCCGCCTGCACGGGCCGTGCTACCGCTGCCTCCGCGACGCGGTCCTCGATCTCTCGATCCGCGCCCAGGAGTACCAGGCGACGAGCCCGGGGGAGTCCGACGAGCTCCGGACGCCGTACGTGCGCGACAACCAGCTGCTTCTATCGAATTGGGCGCGCGACGCGATCGCGACCGAGCTGCCGGAGCAGATCCTCCACAGCCCGGACTGCGCCGGCCTGTGCGCGATGTGCGGCGAGGATCTGAACGACAACCCGCACGAGCACGAGGACGAGACGCAGGACCCGCGCTGGGCCGCGCTCGAGGGGCTCAAAGACCGCCTTTTGTAGCTACACTCCGCCGTCGCGATGGCAGTCCCCAAGAGGAAAACCACCAAATCGCGGCGTGACAAGCGCCGCGCCACGCACAAGCTCGAGGCGCCGCGCCTGAACGAGTGCCCCGTCTGCCATCGCCCGAAGCGGCCGCACCGCGTCTGCCCCAATTGCAAGACCTACCGCGGACGCGAGGTCGAACCGCTTCGCGCGCCGGTCCCGTAGAATCGGCGCGCTCTCAATCCCCCGAACGCAAGCGAGGTGACATGGCAGCGTCCCGCGACGAAGTCTTCGAGCGCATCAAGGAAGTCCTGGTCGAGCGCCTGAGCGTCGAAGAGGGTGACATCAGCGAAGAGGCGAACTTCCAGGAGGATCTCGACGCCGACTCGCTCGACCTCGTCGAGATGATCATGGAGCTCGAGGACCAGTTCGGACTCAAGATTCCCGACGAGGACGCCCAGAAGATCCAGACGGTCGGGCAAGCTGTCGACTACGTCACGTCGCACCAGTAGCAGCGGCGCACCCCCGGGCGACGGCGCCCGGCTCGCGGCCCTGATCGAGCAGCTTCCGAAGAAGCGTCTCGACAACGCGTTCACCCACCCGTCCTGGGCGAGCGTACGGGGCGACTCCTACGAGCGGCTCGAGTTCCTGGGCGACAGCGTCCTCGAGCTCGCCGTCGCCCGTGCGCTCTACGAGCGGTTCCCGGACCTGCCGGAGGGCCGGCTCGCGAAGATCCGGTCGCACGTCGTCTCGCGCGCCAGCTGCGCTGTGGTCGCGCGCGAGCTCGATCTCGGCCCGCGGCTGATCGAGAAGGGGACGCCCGTCGTCCCCCCGGACGAGCTCGAGCGGCTCTCGCGGAACCGCAACGTGCTCGCGGCGCTGCTCGAGGCCGCGCTGGCTGCGCTCTTCCTCGAGCACGGGTACGAGGCGATCGAGGACGCGATCGTCGACGCGTTCTCAGGGCGGATCGAGTACGCGTCGACCACGCACGTCGACTTCAAGACCGAGCTCCAGGAGGAGCTTGCGTCACGCGGCCAGCAGGTGAGCTATGCCGTGCTGGACGTGGAGGGCCCGCCTCACGACCGCCGTTTCACCTCCGCCGCGGTGATCGACGGCGACCAGGCCGGCGTCGGCACCGGGCCGTCGAAGAAGGCGGCCGAGCAGGAAGCCGCCCGGCAGGCGCTCGAGCGGCTTCGCGCAGTCTGAGCGGCATCCGCTCCGCCAACTAGCGTTCCGCCGACGTGCACCTGCGCGCTATCCGCATCCGCGGCTTCAAGTCGTTCCCTGAACCGGTCGAGGTCCGCCTCGAGCCGGGCGTCGCCGTCGTGGTCGGGCCGAACGGCTCCGGCAAGTCGAACGTCGCCGATGCCCTGCTCTGGGCGTGTGGGAGCCTGAGCCCGAGCGAGTTGCGGGCCGAGAAGCCGGACGACGTGCTCTTCGCCGGCTCGGGCGGGCGGCAGCCGGCCGAGCACTGCCAGGTGGAGCTGCTGCTCGACAACGAGGACGGCCAGCTGCCGGGCTTCGGCGCCGAGATCTCGATCATGCGCCGGCTTCACCACGGGGGCGAGGGTCAGTACCTGATCAACGGCACCGGCGTACGACGTACCGACCTCGTCGAGCTGCTCGCCGACATCGGCCTCGGCGGCGCCGCGGGCTCCGTGATCTCGCAGGGCAAGGTCGAAGAGATCCTCGCCTCGAAGCCCGAGGAGCGTCGGGCGCTCGTGGAGGACGCGGCGGGGCTCGGGAAGTTCAAGCGACGGCGCCACCGGGCGGAGCTGAAGCTCGCGCGCGTCGCGCAGGACGTCGAGCGTGCCGGCGACGTCGAGGCCGAGGTGCGGAAGCGCCTGCGGCCGCTTGCGCTCCAGGCGACGGCGGCGCAGCGGGCGGAGAAGCTCGGCGGCGAGATCGGAGCGCTCGAAGCGGCGATCGCGTCGATCGACCTCCGTGCGATCGACGACCAGATCGGCGCCGCGCAGGAGCGGCGAGGGGCGGCCGACCACGCCCGGAAACGGAGCGACTCCAAGCTCGAGGATTTGCTCGCCGAGCGCCACCGCGCCGAGGAGGAGCTGGCCGACGCCGCGGGGCGGCGCGAGTCCGCGACGGCCGCCCTCTACCGGCTCCGCAGCGCCGCCGAGCGGGTCTCGCTGCGCTGCGAGAGCGCCGGGGGCCTCGTCGAGTCCCTCGAGGAGGCGGCGCGGAAGCCGCGCCTGTCGATCGACCTCGGGCGGCAGCGGCTGCTGGAGGAGGCCCGCGGCAGGCTTGGCGCCCTCGAGCGGATGCTCGCCGAGCGCGAAGGTGTGCCTCCGGCGGCGCGCGCGCTGGCCGAGGAGGGCCACCCGCTCGTGCTCTCTCGACTGGATGTGCCTGCGGGCGACGAGCGTGCGGTCGCCGCTGCCCTTCGGGGGCGGGGGGCGGCCGTGGTCGCGCCCGACGAGCAGACCGGCCTCGCGCTCGTCCGCGAGGCTCGGCGGAGGGGACTCGGCAGCGTCACGGTCGTGGTCGGCGAGCGGCCGCTCGAGGAGTTCACGATCGTGGAGGAGCACGAGCTGCTTTCCTCCCGGACGCTCGCCGTCACCCGCGAGGGGATCGCGTACGACCCGGAGCGCCGAGAGCTCTGGTTCGCGGGCGAGGCGGCGGAAGCGGTCCTGCTCGAGCTCGAGGCGCGCCGGCGCGAGCTGGCGGACGAGGTCGCGAAGCTCGAGCGGCGGGACGCCGAGCCGGAGACGGTCGTCGACGACACCCGCTACCGGCCGCTGATCGCGGCCGCGAGGCGGCTCGAGCAGGAGCTGACGGCGGCCGCCGCCGTCGCGGCGCGCTCGGAGCCGACGCTGCGCGCCCGCGCCGACGCGGGCAGCGCTCGAACGACCGAGCTCGCCGAGGAGCTTCGGAAGCTCGGTGCGGCGGAGGCCGAGATCCGCCGGGAGGCTTCCGAGGTCGCGGCGAGGACGAGCGCGGTTGACGTCGAGCTTGCCCGGCTTCACGCCGAGCGCGGCGAGGCCCAGCGCCGCCTGGAAGCCGCGGGCGCGGAGCCGGCGGACGGCGAGGACCGGGAGGCGCATGCCGAGCGGGTCGAGAAGCTCAGGCGCAGGCGCGAGGAGCTCGGACGGGTCAACCCGCTCGCCGCAGAGGAGTACGAGCGCGAGAAGGAGAACCTCGCCGACCTGACCGCGCAGCGCGAGGACCTGGAGGCGAGCCTGACCGAGCTTGCCAAGCTCCGCGACGAGCTCGACGCGACCGTGGAGCGGCGCTTCGCCGAGACGTTCGACGCCGTCAGCAGGCACTTCCAGGAGGTCGCGGAGACACTTTTCCCGGGCGGTCAGGGCCGCCTCCGCCTGACCGGGGAGCAGGAAGGGGACGACGAGGAGTCGCAGCCGGGGATCGAGGTGGAGCTCCGCCCGGCCGGAAAGCGGGTCACACGGCTGTCGCTGCTCTCGGGCGGCGAGAAGGCGCTCGGCGCGATCTCGTTCCTGTTCGCGCTCTTCCTGGCGCGGCCGTGCCCCTTCTATCTCCTGGACGAGGTCGAGGCGGCCCTCGACGATGCCAACATCGGCCGCGTCGTCGAGCTGCTGCGCCGCTACGCCGACCGGGCGCAGTTCATCGTGATCACGCACCAGAAGAAGACGATCGAGGCGGCGGACGTCCTCTACGGCGTCACGATGGGCGCCGAGGGCGTCTCGGAGATCATCGCCCGCCGCCTGCCGCGCGAAGAAGAAACAGCAGAAGCGGCCGCGTAGGCCCCGGGACCGACACGGCCTGCAGGCCGCTCCCTGTCGTTCAGGGCGCCGCTAGCCTCCCGCGATGAGTAGAAGCTGGGGACAGCTGCTCGGCGACGCGGAGACGGCCGACGAGACCGCCGACGAGCAGGCGGGGTTCTTCTCGCGGCTCCGCGACTCGCTCGGCAAGACCCGTCGCGCGATGACGGACCAGCTCGCCGCCGCCGCGTTCGACCCGGCGGACGACGAGGCCTGGGAGCGCCTCGAGGAGGCGCTGATCGCCGCGGACGTCGGCGTTCCGACGACGGCCGAGCTCGTCCAGAGGCTCGAAGCGAAACAGGAGGTCGGCGAGCTCGGCGAGGCTCTGGCGATCGAGGCCGCCGAGCTGTTGGGCGATCCCGCGCCGTTCGACCTCCACGAGCAGCCGTCCGTGATCCTCGTCGTCGGCGTCAACGGCACCGGCAAGACGACCACGATCGGCAAGCTCGCGAGCGTGCTCCGCGACCACGGCCGGTCCGTCATCCTCGCCGCGGCCGACACCTTCCGGGCGGCGGCAGAGGAGCAGCTCGAGATCTGGGCGGAGCGCGCCGGCGCGGACTTCGTCGGGTCGGAGCGCGGCGGAGACCCTGCGGCGGTCGCCTACGACGCGATCGAGGCAGCCGCGGCCCGCGGGCGCGACGTCGTGATCGTCGACACTGCCGGGCGGCTCCACACCCAGACGAACCTGATGGAGGAGCTACGGAAGGTGCGCCGGGTGATCGAGCGGCGCCTCGGCCGCCCTCCGGACGAGACGCTGCTCGTGATCGACGCGACCACCGGCCAGAACGGCCTGCAACAGGCGCGGCTCTTCGGTCAGGCGGTCGAGGTCACGGCCGTCGCGCTCACGAAGCTCGACGGCTCGGCGAAGGGCGGTGTGGCGCTCGCGATCGCCCACGAGCTCGGTCTCCCGGTCAAGCTCGTGGGCGTCGGCGAGAAGATCGAGGACCTCCGGCCCTTCGATCCGCAGGACTTTGCGCGGGCGCT
>DATLQK010000073.1:0-49366 GCA_035535195.1 Gaiellaceae bacterium
TCTGCACCGCGCTGCTCGCGCTCTTCCTCGCGCTCGCGAAGCGGAGGGGGGAGCTCGTCGCACTCGGTGCCGAGGGCACACGTCCAGCCCTCGACGGCTACTCGTTCGCGCTCGTCGACCAGCTCGTCTCGATCGTCGCCGCCTGCACGATCGTCGCCTACTCGCTCTACACGTTCACCGCGCGGGACGGCTCGTGGATGATGATCACGATCCCGTTCGTCGTCTTCGGGCTCTTCCGCTACCTGCTCCTGATGCATCGGGAAGAGCTCGGCGAGGAGCCCGAGAACGTCCTGCTGTCGGACGTCCCGATCCTGGCGACGATCGCCGCCTGGGCGGTGACCTGCGCGGTGATCCTCGGCCTGACCTAGCCGGTTCTGGCGCGGTCCTGGGCGTCCTGGATGCGGTAGACGATCGCGCCGCCGCTCTCCTCGAGATTTCTCTCGATGCGGGTGAGGCGCTCGTCGACCGTCTGCCAGCCGGAGGTGATCAGATCGACGAGGAGCCCGAGGTCATCGACGCGGGCGTGGCGCTCGGCGAGGTTGTCGCCCTCGATCCGCTCGAGCCGCCGGATCGTCTGGTTCGCGAGCCCGCGGGCCTCGGCGACCTGGCGTGCGACGGGCAGCGCCTCGTTCCGGATGCCTTCCTGGACGGCCTCCCCGACCTGGGCCGGAAGGGACGCCTCGAGGTGGGCGGTGAGCGAAGCGAGCTCCTCGATCTGGGCCCGCGCCCGGTCGAGCGCGGCGTCGATGTCGCCCGGCTGCGTCTTGTTCTTCGCGGCGGCTTCCAGGCGCTCTCTCGCACGCTCGACGGCGCTGTAGTCCATGGCCGTGAATGTACCGTGGCCCCCGGATGGAAACCGCCCGGCTCGAGTACGAGCTGCCGCCGGAACTGATCGCCCAGCACCCCGCCGAGCGGCGCGACGAGTCGAGGCTCCTGGTCTTCGAGCGAGCCTCGGGCGAGGTGCGGCACCGGCGCTTCTCCGAGCTCCCGCAGGAGCTCGGCGGCGAGCTGGTCGTGGTAAACGAGACGCGGGTGATCCCGGCGCGACTTCGCCTCCGGCGCCCCGGGGGCGGAGAGGCCGAAGTGCTGCTGCTGGAGCGGCTCGGCGACGGGGTCTGGGAGGGACTGGCGCGGCCGTCGCGGCGGCTGCGGCCCGGGATGCGGTTCGGCCAGGTCGAGCTGCTGGAGCCGCTCGGCGAGGGCCGCTGGCGGCTGCGGCTCGAGGGCGAGCCGGCGGGGGAAACGCCGCTGCCGCCGTACATCACCGAGCCGCTCGGCGATCCCGAGCGGTACCAGACGGTGTACGCGCGGGAAGAGGGATCTGCGGCGGCGCCGACTGCCGGGCTCCACTTCACCCCGGAGCTGCTCGCGCGGCTCGAGGTCGCGCGGGTGACGCTCCACGTCGGGCTCGACACGTTCCGGCCCGTCGAGTCCGACACACTCGAGCAGCACGCGATCCACAGCGAGCGGTACGAGGTCGAGGCGGCGGAGTGGGAGCGGATCCGCGCGGCCGAGCGCGTGCTCGCCGTCGGGACGACGTCCGTGCGGGTGGTCGAGACGCTTGCCCGCGGCGGGCCGCTCGCCGGCCGCACCGACCTCTTCGTCACGCCCGGCTTCGAGTTCCGGCGGGTCGACGCGATGCTGACGAACTTCCACCTCCCGCGGTCGACGCTGCTCGCGCTCGTGATGGCGTTCGCGGGCGAGCAGGAGACGAGGCGCCTGTACGAGCTCGCGATCGCCGAGCGCTACCGCTTCTACTCGTTCGGCGATGCCATGCTGATCCTGTGAGCTTCGAGGTCACGGCGACCGACGGCGCAGCGCGCGCCGGAGTCCTGACGACCGCGCACGGGGAGGTGCAGACGCCGGCGTTCATGCCCGTGGGCACGAAGGCCTCCGTCAAGACGCTCCACCCCGACGAGGTGCGCGACCTCGGAGCCCACATCCTGCTCGGCAACACGTACCACCTGCATTTCCGCCCCGGTGACGAGGTGATCGCGGAGCTCGGCGGCCTCCACCGGTTCATGGGTTGGGACGCTCCGATCCTGACTGACTCGGGCGGCTTCCAGGTCTTTTCGCTGCGCGACACGATCCTCCACGTCGACGACGAGGGCGTCACGTTCCGCTCGGTCTACGACGGCTCGCCCGAGCGCTTCACGCCGGAGTCCGTCGCGCGGATCCAGTTGAACCTCGGCTCCGACATCGCCATGTGCCTCGACGTCTGCCCGCCGCCCGGCGTCCCGCGCGGGGAACTCGAGGAAGCCGTCCGGCTGACCACCGCCTGGGCCCGTCGCCAGCGCGAGGCGCTGCGGGCTCCGGGCCAGCTGGTGTTCGGGATCGCCCAGGGCGCGTCCGACCCCGACCTGCGCCGGCGCTCGATCGAGGAGATCACCGCGCTCGGCTTCGACGGCTACGCGCTCGGCGGCCTCTCCGTGGGGGAGCCTCGCGAGCTGACAATGGACGCGACCGCCTGGGCTGCGCCGCTCCTCCCGGAGGCGAAGCCGCGGTACTTCATGGGGATCGGCGACGCCGTCGGCATCCTCGACGTGATCGAGCGCGGGATCGACATGTTCGACTGCGTGCTCCCCACCCGCACGGCGCGAACCGGCTCCGCCCTCACCTGGTCGGGCCGTCTGAACATGCGGAACGCCGGCTTCGCGCGAGACGATCGCCCGCTCGACGGGGACTGCTCGTGCCCGGCCTGCTCGCGCTTCAGCCGCGCGTACATCCGGCACCTGGTCAACCAGCAGGAGCTCCTCGGCCTCCGCCTCCTAACTTTGCACAACCTTTACTTCGTGCTCGACGTCACAGCCAGTGCGCGGACAGCGATCGAAGCCGGTGACCTGGCATCCTTCAAGCGCCGCGCTCTCGACCGACTCGAACCCTCCAAGACCCTCGGATGAACGCCGGACCCCTGATCTTCCTCGTCCTCCTGGTTGCGGTCCTGTGGCTGCTCCTGATTCGGCCGCAGCGACAGCGCCAGGCCGCGCAGCAGGCCATGATCGCGCAGGTCGCGCCCGGTGAGGAGGTCGTGACCGTTGGCGGCCTGCTGGGGGTCGTGAAGGACGTCGGCGACGAGGAGATCAGGCTCGAGATCGCACCGGGCACGGAAGTCCGTGTTGCCAAGCAGGCAATCAGCGGACTCGTGCGAAAGGACGGCTAACCTGGCTCCGCACAATGTCTGACCGCAGGTCCCATCTCTCGCTCGTCGCGGCGATCGTCGCTGCGCTGATCGGGGTGGCGCTGCTTGCGATCCCGCAGTCGCCGATTCACAAGAAGATCAACCTTGGCCTCGATCTCCAGGGTGGGCTCGAGGTCGTTCTGCAGGCGGTGCCGCCGAAGGGGCACAGCCTGAACGAGGACGACATCACCCGTTCGGTCGAGATCATGCGCGCCCGCGTCGACAAGCTCGGTGTCTCGGAGCCCGAGATCCGGAAGCAGGGCAACGACCAGATCGTGATCCAGCTGCCGGGCGTCAAGGACCCCCGCAAGGCGCTCGAGATCATCGGCAAGACGGCGCAGCTGTGGCTGTTCGACCTCCAGGCGAACATCCGCGAGCCGACCGCCGTCAGCCAGGGCTTCGTCACCCAGCCGCAACCCTCCACGAACCTCTTCCAGCTGCTGAAGGCGATCCAGCCGCGGGCGAAGAACGGGTCGCCGACCGAGTACTACCTCGTCAACCCCGAGACGAAGAAGGTCATCCTCGGCCCGGAGAACACGGTCGAGCAGCTGAAGCAGTCATACCAGGCGCGGTTCGACAAGCCGATGCCGAAGAACCTCGTCCCCTACGGCGTCCCCGAGAAGACGATCATCCTGAACTGCGGCATCGGCGAGCGCTACTGCCCCGGCACGAACGAGCAGCCGCCGACCAGGAACTACTACTACCTCTTCAAGTACGACCCCGACTCGAAGACGCACCCGGTGCCGGAGATGACCGGCGCCGACCTCAAGCTCGACGGCACACGCTCGGACATCAGCCAGACCGAAGGCCCGATCGTCCTGATGCAGTTCACGGGCAAGGGCGGCGACAAGTTCCACAAGATCACGCGCGACCTCGCCGCCCGCGGCCAGGCGGCCGAGCACCAAGTCGGCCACGACGCGGCGCTCCAGAGCTTTGCGATCGTCCTCGACCGCGAGATCAAGTCGGCGCCAACCGTCGACTGGAACCAGAACCCGGACGGAATCGCCGGCGGCAGCGCCGAGATCACCGGCATCGGCGACATAGGCGAGGCGAAGGACCTCGCGCTCGTCCTCCAGACCGGTGCGCTGCCCGTGGAGTTCAAGCAGATCGACCGAACGGACGTCTCGGCGACGCTCGGAAAGGACTCGCTCGACCAGGCGAAGCGCGCCGCGATCGGCGGTCTGCTGCTCGTCGCGATCTTCCTGCTCCTCTTCTACCGCTTCCTCGGCCTGGTCGCCGTCGCCGGCCTCGCGATCTATGCGGCGTTCCTGTACGCGGCGCTGCTGCTCTTCAACGTCACGCTGACCCTGCCGGGCTTCGCCGGCCTGATCCTGACGATCGGAGTCGCGGCCGACGCGAACGTGGTCATCTTCGAACGCATCAAAGAAGAGGTCCGCGCGGGGAAGTCCGTGCGGGCCGCAATCGCCGCCGGGTACAGCAAGGGCTTTCACACGATCGTCGACGCGAACGTCGTCACGGCGATCACGGCGCTCGTCCTGTTCTCCGTCGCCACCGCGAGCGTCAAGGGCTTCGCCCTGATGCTGCTGATCGGCACCGCTATCTCGATGGTCACCGCGATCGCCGCGACCCGCGCGCTGCTCGGCCTGCTGGCGAACTTCAGGTGGTTCGACAACCCACGCTTCATGGGCGCGGCCGGCGCGCAGGGCGCGAAGTGGCTGCAGATCGACTTCATGCGCCGGCGGTGGATCTGGCTCGGGATCTCCGGCGTC
Source organism: Gaiellaceae bacterium (assembly GCA_035535195.1). Lineage (GTDB taxonomy): Bacteria > Actinomycetota > Thermoleophilia > Gaiellales > Gaiellaceae > JACDAN01. The sequence continues at coordinate 4,909 of DATLQK010000073.1, forward strand.
GTCGTCGTGATCGCGATCGGCTCGCTCGCCGTCAAGGGCCTGAACCTCGGCATCGACTTCCGCGGCGGCACCCAGATCGTCTTCCAGACCTCGCCGGCGAAGTCGCTCGACGACGTGCGCAGCGGTGTGGCCGACCTCGGCCAGGGCAAGGCGGTGCTCCAGGGCCGCGGCCAGTCGCAGGACGGCAAGTACTCACGGTTCCAGCTGCGCACGGAGGAGCTCTCCCGAACGGGGCAGGAGCAGCTCTCGTCGCAGCTGCGCTCGGAGTTCGGCGGGACGATCGTGAGCGTCGAGAACGTCTCGTCCAGCTTCGGCCGCCAGATCGCGAAGGGCGCGATCATCGCGATCATCGTCTCGCTGCTCCTGATCGTCGCGTACGTGTCGTTCAGGTTCGACTTCAAGTACGCCGTCCCGATCATCGCGGCGCTCATCCATGACGTCCTGATCACCGTCGGGATCTACTCGCTGACCGGCCGGGAGGTGACCACCGCCACGGTCGCCGCGGTGCTCACCGTGCTCGGGTACTCGATCTACGACACGATCATCATCTTCGACCGCATCCGCGAGAACGTCCCGCTGATGCGCCGCGCGTCGTTCGCGACGATCGCGAACGTCTCGCTCTGGGAGACGATCCGCCGTTCCCTCGCCACGACATTCATCACGCTGCTGCCGGTCGGATCGCTGCTCTTCTTCGGCGGTGACACGCTGAAGGACTTCGCGTTCGCCCTGCTGATCGGCATCGGCTCCGGCGCCTACTCGTCGATCTTCATCGCCGCACCGCTCCTCACGATGTGGAAGGAGCGGGAGCCCGAGTGGGAGCGCAAGAAGCATCTGGACGGCGACGGAGCGCTCGAGGGCGCCGTCGCCACGCAGGTGGTCGAGGAGGCCGCCGCGGCGGCCGCCGACGAGCCGGCGCCGGACCTCCCGCCGCCGGTCGCCCCGACGGAGACGAAGCCGGTGCTAGCCGGAGGCGACTCCAAGCGCGAGCAGCGCCGCCAACGGCGGCGGGCCCGCCCGCATGGCCGAGCGAGATAACGAGACCGCGGCCTGGCGCGAGCTCGCCGAGCGCGTCGTCTTCTCGACCGTCGGCGCCGTCGCGCTGACCGCCGAGCGCGCGGACGCGCTGGCCGAGGAGCTCGCGGACCGCGGAATCGCCAAGCGCGACGAGGCGAGAGCGCTGATCGAGGACCTCTCCTCCCGCTGGCGCGGCGACGCCACGCGCGTGGGGGAGAAGGCGGGCGCCACGATGGAGGCGATCTTCCGCGAGCTGGGCCTCGTCACTCGCGACGACCTCGAGGATCTCGAGCTCCGGATCGCGCAGCTCGAGCACCGGATCAGGCTGCTGGAGGAGCCGCCCGAAACAAGGTCTTCGTAGCCGGCTCGCCCGCACCGGCTGCAACACTGCGCCCATGGCCGAAGCGCCTCCACGCAGCATCGGGCGCATCTCCGAGATCGCCCAGGTCGCCGTCCGCCACGGGTTCGGCTACTTCTTCCACCGGAACCGCCTCAGCGACCTGATCCCGGACGAGAACGGCCGGGCGCTGACCGACGAGCCCGCCTCCGAACGCGGCCGGCATCTCCGCGAGCTGCTCGACGAGCTCGGCCCGACCTTCGTCAAGTTCGGCCAGCTGCTCTCCATGCGGCCGGACATCCTGCCGCCCGACATCATCGCCGAGCTCCGCGGGCTCCAGGACGACGTCTCGCCGTTCCCGTACGAGCGGGTCGAGGAGATGGTGATCGCCGAGCTCGGGGAGCCGATCGAGAGGCTGTTCACGAGCTTCGACCCGGTCCCGATGGCGGCTGCGTCGATCGGACAGGTGCACCGGGCGGTGCTCCCGAACGGGCGGGACGTCGTCGTCAAGGTGCAGCGCCCCGGAGCGCCGCGCCAGATCGAGGCCGACCTCAACCTGATGTACCAGGGCGCGCGCCTGGCGAAGGAGCGCGTACGGGCGCTCGACTTCATCGACGCGCACGCACTCGTGGACGAGTTCGCGCGCTCGATCCGCCAGGAGCTCGACTACCGGCTCGAGGCCCGGAACGCAGAGGCGTTCCGGAAGAACTTCGCCGGCCACCCGCACGTGCGGATCCCGCGCGTCTTCTGGACGTACACGCGCCAGCGGGTGCTGACGCTCGAGTACATGGAGGGGACGCAGCTCGCCGACGTGGACATCCTCGGCTGGACGCCGGAGCAGCGACACCGGCTTGCCGAGGTGCTGACCGAGGCGTGGATGACGATGATCTTCCGCCACGGGTTCTTCCACGGCGATCCGCACCCGGCGAACGTGCTGGTGTTCGCGCCGGACCGGATCGGCCTCGTCGATTTCGGCCTCGCCGGCCGCCTCACCGACGAGGACATCAGCAAGGCGACTCGGCTCTTCATCGACGTGGTGAACGAGAACGTGGAGGGGCTGCCGAAGCGGCTCGCCGACCTGGGCGTCCGCTACCCGAAGGAGCGGGAGGAGGAGTTCGTCGCCGAGCTCCGCGACATGTTCTACCGCTACTACGGCGCGACGCTGGCGGAGATCGACCCGCAGCAGGTGATCCGCGACGTCTTCGGGCTGATCTACCGGATGAACCTGCGGCTCCCGACGAGATTCGTGCTGCTCGACAAGGCGATCGCGACCCTCGGGTCGGTGACGACCGAGCTCTCGCCCGAGTTCAACGTCTTCGAGGTGGCGAAGCCCTACGCGCGCAGCCTGCTGCTGGGCCGCTACACGCCGGGACGCGTCGCCTCCCGCGCGCGCCGGGAGGCGATCAACCTCACGCGCATCGCGACTGAGCTGCCGTACCAGGTCCACGACACGCTGGAGCAGGTCCGCGACGGCCAGATCGAGGTCGGGTTCGTCCACAAGGGCCTCGACGAGTTCATGGACCGGCTCGTCGTCACCATCAACCGGCTGGTGATCGCGCTCGTCGTCGCCGCGGGCCTCGTGGCGTCGAGCCTGCTCGGGATCTTCGCGACGGGCGGCCCCGAGATCCTCGGCATCAACGCGCTCGCGGTGATCGGCTTCGTCGTGTCCGGGATCCTCGGGCTGTGGCTCCTCTGGGGCGTGATCCGCTCGGGCCGTCTCTAGCCCCAGCGCACCACCGTCCAACCGTCCTGGTCGAGCGCGTCGCAGACGCCGGCTGTGTCGATCGTGCGCGGGACACCCGGGGTGCGCAGAAGCCGGACCTCCTGATCGTCCCGTGACGCCTCGCAGACGACGTCGGCGAGGAGCTCGGGGTCGTCCGGCACCGGCAGCGTGCGGTAGGCGACCTGCGCGGGGAGATAGCGCTCGGCGAGTGAGTCACAGAGCGGCTGCGGCTCTTCCATCCCTGCGAGCTCCACCTCGAAGCGAGCGGTCGCGACGAAACACCCGCCGCCGCCGGGGATGCCGGTCTCACCGTCGTCCTCCCACATCTCGTCGATCGGTAGGAGCTCCCAGCCGTCGCTGATCCTCGCGGCGCACTCGTCGAGCGCGTCCGGCTCGTCCGGCGCGTCGGGCGCCCTCACGACCTCGACGACCTGCCCGTCACGTCGGAGACGGCAGTAGAGGCTCCATTCCTGGTCGCTCTCGGCTCCGGTGCTAGACGGCTCGACTGCGACCACGATGCTCTTACTCGTGGTGGTGCCGCTGTCGCCCGCGCGCACGCCGCCGCAGCCCACGAGGAGCAGGGCGACTGCCGCGGCGATTGCGATGCGCATGGGCCTAGGTTCGGTCGCGCAAACCGCGCACCAGTCACTCGGAAGGGGGAGACGAAAGCGGCTTATTTGCGCTGATATTGGGACAGGTCACCTGCGGCAGGCGACCTTCTGCGATGCGGCGCCTTGACGACATCCTTAGCCCCCGCCTGTTCGGGATCCTGCTGGCATCCCTGCTCGGGGTGTATGCGCTCATCGCCGGGCTCGGCCTGTCCGAGCACAGCCTGGGCGGAGCGATCTCGGTGCCGCTGTACACGGCGCTCGAGATCGGCGCCGCGCTGTTCTGTCTCGCGCGCCCGATCGTGAACCCCCACAACCGCCTGGCGTGGATCGCCGTCGGCCTCGGGATCCTGTCCTTCGCCGTCGGCGACATCTACTTCTCGTTCTGGCTGGCCAAGCTCGACTCGCCGCCGTACCCGTCCTTCGCCGACGCCGGGTACATCGGCCTCTACCCGCTGATCTACCTCGGGCTCGGCCTGCTCCTGCGGAACCGGACGCTCGAGGCGAACCGGAGCTTCTGGCTGGACGGAACGATCGCGGGACTGACCGTCGCGGCCCTCGGCGCCGCGCTGCTCTTCAATACGATCGTCGACACGACCGGGGGCGACTTCTGGACGATCGTGACGAACCTGTCCTACCCGCTCGGCGACCTGGGGCTGCTCGTGATCGTGTTGTCGACACTCGGGCTGACCGGCTGGCAGATCGACCGCGTGTGGGGCTGCATGCTGGTCGGCTGCGCCATCTTCGCCGTCACCGACACTGCCTACCTGTATCAGACCGCCGTCGGCACCTACGAGCAGAGCACGATCCTCGACGCGGGTTGGCCGGCCGGCCTGCTGCTCTTCGCCTTCGGGGCGTGGCAGACGCCGCGGACGATGGTGCACCGCCGGCTCGAGGGCTTCCGCGTCCTCGCCGTGCCGGTGGGCTTCGGCCTGCTGGGCCTCGGCCTGCTGGTCTACGACCACTTCCACCGACTGAACCACGCGGCGCTGCTCTTCTCGACGGCGGCGATCGGGGCTGTGATCGGCCGCATGGCCCTCACCTTCCGCGAGAACACGAAGCTGCTGAAGCAGAGCCGCCGTGACGCCGAGACGGACGCGCTGACCGGGCTCGCGAACCGGCGCAAGCTCCTCCTCGACCTCGAGGAGCGGCTGGCGGCCCAGGTGCCGACGCTCCTGATCCTCTTCGACCTCGACGGGTTCAAGTCGTACAACGACGCGTTCGGCCACCCGGCCGGCGACGCCCTGCTGCGCCGACTGGCCCAGAAGCTCGACGCGGCCTGCCGGCAGTTCGGCCGCTCGTACCGGATGGGCGGCGACGAGTTCTGCGTCCTCGCCCACGGGGATCCGTCGCAACGCGCATCGATCGTCGCCACGGCGACGAAGGCGCTCGAGGACGCAGGTGAGGGCTTCAAGATCACCTGCGCCTACGGCGCGATCGTCGTGCCCGAAGAGACGAGCGAGCTCTCCGAGGCGCTGCGGATCGCCGATACGCGCATGTACGGCAACAAGGACTCGCGCCGAGCCTCGGCCGTCCGGCAATCGAAGGACGTCCTGCTGAGCGTGCTCAGCGAACGGGACGCGGAGCTGCGCGGCCACCTGACGGGTGTCGCTCAGCTGGCTCGTGCCGTGGGGGCTCGGCTCGAGCTGCCGCTGCACGAGCTCCACGACCTGGCACTCGCGGCCGAGCTCCACGACGTCGGGAAGCTCGCGATCCCCGACGCGATCCTCCAGAAGCCGGGAGCGCTGACGGACGAGGAGCGGTCGTTCGTCCACCGGCACACGCTCGTCGGCGAGCGGATCCTCTGCGCCGCGCCCTCGCTCGAGCGGATCGCGCGCCTCGTGCGCTCTACGCACGAGCGGCTCGACGGCCTAGGCTACCCGGACGGGCTGAGCGGCGACACGATCCCGCTGCTCTCGCGGATCATCGCCGCCTGCGACGCGTTCTTCGCGATGACCGAGGAGCGTCCGTATCGACGCGCGATGACCTCCGAGGACGCGATCAGCGAGCTCCGCCGGTGCGCCGGCACCCAGTTCGACCCGGTCGTCGTCGAGGCGCTGATCAGCGCCTACATCGACGCGGGCCTCGAGCTGGTCGCGTAGACCGGCAGCCTAGGCTGTTGCGGATTTCTCGGCGCACATCTGCGCGAAAAGACATCTGGTCGCGCCCGAAGGGCGTTGGTAGCGTCGCCCGCATGTCCAGCGCCCTGCTGCTCGCCGAGCCCGAAGCCGCGACGCGGGGCTTTCTCGAGCGACACCTGCGTCAGGACGGGTTCGAGGTCGTGGAGGCGCTGGACGGCGAGGCCCTCGAGCTGCTCGAGGTCGCGCGGCCGGATCTCGTCCTCGCCGCCGACACCCTCGCCGCCGATGTCTGCCGCCTGGCCACGGACGTCCCGGTGATCGTGCTCGGCCGGCCCGACTCCGATGCGGTCGACCGGGTCCGCGCGTTCGACGGCGGCTGCGACGACTACCTGGCGCGGCCGTTCCACTACGAGGAGCTGCTTGCGCGGATCCGCGCCGTGCTGCGCCGGGTCTCGCCTCCCGCGCGCGAGCGGCTCGCGATCGGGTCGCTCACGATCGACCGGGCGGCGCGCCGCGTCATGGTGGGCGACGCGGCGGTCCCGCTCGCCGCAAAGGAGTACGAGCTGCTCGTGAGGCTCGCCGCGGAGCCGGCGCGGGTGTTCACGAAGGAGGAGCTGCTCCGCGAGGTCTGGGGCTTCCGGTCGCTCGGCCGCACCCGCACCCTCGACTCGCACGCGTCCCGTCTTCGGCGAAAGCTCGCGTCCGCGGGCGGAGACTTCGTGCGCAACGTGTGGGGGGTGGGGTACTCGCTCGTAGACTGACGAAATGGTCACGGTCGACGAGGTGCGTGCGTTCGCCTCGACGCTGCCGAGGAGCTACGAGGCGATCGTCCGCGGCCGCGTGAAGTTCCGGATCGGGCGGATCGTCTACCTCTCGCTCGCCAGGGACGGCTCCACGATGGGGTTCGCCTTCCCGAAGGAGTGGCGGGATGCGCTCGTCGAGGCGGAACCGGAGAAGTTCGCGCTGCCGAGCGCGGGCGACCTGCGCTACCACTGGGTGCACGTCCGACTCGCGATGATCGACGAGGCGGAGATGCGGGAGCTCGTCGAGGGCGCGTGGGCGTTCTGCGTGCCGAAGCGGGTGGCCGAGGAGTACGCCTCCACCCAGGGCTACGTCTGAACCGCGTCCGCGAACTGCCCGAGCACGTAGTCCCAGCCCCTGTGGTACCCGGCACGTCCGTCCGGGTCGCCGGTCGCGTCCCAGCCGCGGTGGTCGAGCTCGACACGCGTGCCGTCGCCGTCGGGCGTGAAGCAAACCTCGACCTCGGTCGGCGCACGCTCGGGGTTCACTCGCCAGCGGAGTACGAGCCGTGTAGGCGGTTCCCACGCCACCACGTCGGCCCAGTCGGCCTCTTCACCGTCGGTCGACCGCTCGTACACGCGTCCGCCGGCGCGCTCTTCGAAGACGATCTCCTCGAGCCGGTCCTCGAAGATGGTGTGCGAGCCCTGCGGCCACCAGCTGCCGATCCGCCGGGTGAACGTCACGAACGCTTCTTCGACCGGAACGGCCACCGTGATCGTCTTGTGGATGTCCGCAAGTGCCTCGGTCGTGCTCATCTCCTGCTCCTTTTCCGTCGTTCGGCCTCCGCCTTGAAGTCGGCGAGGGCGCCGTCCCAGAAGCTCTCGAAGTAGGCGCGGAGCGCGACCAGCCCCTCGGGGTCGACGCGGTACACGCGCCGAGTGCCGTCGGGACGCCCGGCGACGAGCCCCGCCGACTTCAACACCCGGAGGTGCTGGGAAACGGCCGGCCGGCTGACTGGAAGGGTCTTCGCCAGCTCGCCGACGGGCTGAGGCCCGCGGGCGAGCTCCTCGAAGATCCGGCGCCGGGTCGGGTCGCCGAGCGCGTTCATCGCCTCTTCGTAAGTCTTCATTTACCGTAAGTCTACGCTTACGGTCAAGGAAATCAAGCTCAGACGGGAGCGTGCTCCAGGTCGAGCAGCTGCCGCTTCCGCTCCAGGCCGCCGCCGTAGCCCACCAGGCTTCCGGTCGAGCCGACGACCCGGTGGCAGGGGAGGACGATCGGGATCGGGTTGCGGTTCATGATCGTCCCGACGGCTCGGGCAGCCCTCGGTCGGCCGGTACGGGCGGCGAGCGAGCCGTAGGTCGTGACCTCGCCGTAAGGCACGTCGGCCAACTGCTGCAGCACGGCCAGCGAGAACTCGGAGCGGCCGCGGAGGTCGACCGGCAGCTCGAACTTCCGCCGCCGGCCCTGGAAGTACTCGTCGAGCTCACGCTTCACCGGGTCGATCGGGGAGGCGGCGCGGAGCACGCGCGCCCCGTAGTCGCGGGCGAGGCCGTCGAGCTCGCGGTCGGGCTCGGGATCGAACGAGATCCGGCAGAGCCCGCGCTCCGTCACCGCGACGAGCAGCGGGCCGATCGGCGTGTCGGCGATGTCGTAGGAGACGTCGAGGAGGCCCTCGGCGACCGCGGCATCGCGGAAGCGCAGGTCGAGGTCGGGTGGGAAAAAGCTCATGCGAGCCTCCTTCGGAGCCGCCGGACGCCGGAGGAGGCCGCTTGGCGGGCGGCGTCCTCGCTCGAGTCGAGGGCGTCGGCGATCTGGTCGTAGGGCAGGTCGTAGCCATAGCGCAGCACCACCGCCGCGCGCTCCTTCTCCGGGAGCTCGTCGGCGAGATGTTCGAGCTCGGCCCAGGCCGGGCGGCCGTCCTCGTGCGGAAGCTCGGCGACCTCGTCGGTGGGCGCCGGCGGCCGCTTCCGGCTCTCGTCGACGGCGACCCGCGTGGCGATCGTGAAGACCCAGGCCTTGAGGTGCCGTCCGTGGCGCAAGCTCGGGTAGCCGCGGAGCGCGCGGAGGAAGGTCTCCTGGAACGCGTCTTCCGCCCGCTGCCGGCCGACGAGCCGGACGAGATGGCCGAAGACCGCGCTGCGGTGCTCCTCGTAGAACCGCTCGAACGGCGGGACGCTCACGGCTTCCATCATCCTCTCCAACGTAGAGGTCGCGGACACTGTGAGATGACGTGAAGACGGCGGTCGTCGGACATTGCGAGGTCGTGGAGTTCGCGCGCGTCGACCACATCCCGGCGCGGGGCGAGATCGTCCACACCGAAGAGACGTGGACGGCGGCGGCCGGGGGCGGCGCGGTCGCCGCGGTGCAGCTGTACAAGCTCTCCGGCGACACGACCTTCTTCGCCGCGTTCGGCGCGGAGGAGCTCGGGCATCGAGCGGCCGACGAGCTGCGCGACCAGGGTCTCCGAATCGAGTGCACCTACCTCGACGAGCCGCAGCGACGGGGCTTCACCTACATCGACAAGGACGGTGAGCGGACGATCACGGTGATCGGCCGGAAGCTGGTCGCGCGCGGCCTGGACGACCTGCCCTGGGACCTGTTGGACGAGGTCGACGCCGTCTACTTCACCGGCGGTGATCCGGATGCGCTTCGGGAGGCCCGCCGCGCCCGCGTGCTCGTCGCGACCGCGCGGGAGCTGCCGACGCTGGTGGAGGCCCACGTCGAGCTCGACGCGCTCGTCCGCAGCGCGACCGACGCCGGCGAGCGCTACCGGGTCGGTGACCTCGATCCGCCGCCACGCCTGGTCGTGTCGACGGCCGGCCGGAAAGGCGGTCGCTTCCTCGTCGGCGACCAAGAGGGCCACTGGAAGGCCGAGCCGCCGCCGGGGCCGGTGGTCGACGCCTACGGCGCGGGGGACAGCTTCGCCGCCGGCCTCGCCTTCGCCCTGGGCGAAGGCCGCAAGCCGAAGGACGCGCTCGCCTTCGCCTCGCGCTGCGGCGCATCAGCCATGACGGGGCGCGCGCCGTTCGGCGGACAGGTCACGCTGCGCTGAACGCGCGTCCCCTGAGGCGCGCCGCGCAACGGCGAGGACTGCTGCTAGCTCTCGCTCGGCGTCGGTCTTGCAAAGTGGGGGATAGTGGTCTAAAGTGGTGCGAAGTGGGAGGCGATTGATGTCCCAGCGATGCTTCTCGGCGAACACGAACACACCATCGACGACAAGAACCGGCTCACGCTTCCGGCGAAGTTTCGGGAGGCCATGGCCGGCGGCGTCGTGGTCACGAGGGGCATGGATGGCTGCCTCTTCGCCTATTCCTCCGACGACTGGCGCGACCGATTCCAGACTCGGGTGGCGGCGCTCGATCCGCTCGAGCCCGACAGCCGGAAGCTCCAGCGTCACTTCTTCTCCGGCGCGGCCGAGGCCGAACTGGACAAGCAGGGAAGGATCATGATCCCCGGGGCTCTCTTGCGCTACGCCGGGCTCTCGCGGGACGTCGTCGTCGCCGGCGTCTACGACCACCTCGAGATCTGGGATCGCGAGGCCTGGCGGCGGGAGCTCAACGAGGTGGAAGGGAGCGCGGAGCATGTTGCCCAGCGTCTTGCAGCCAAACGCGACTGATCACGTCCCCGTCCTCGCCGACGAGGTTCGCAACCTCCTCGAGGTTCAGCCGGGCCACACCGTGATCGACGCGACCTTCGGCGCAGGCGGACACGCCGCACAGCTCGCGGCGGAGCTGCGCGGGCAGGGAAAGTTCGTCGCGATCGACCGCGACCCCGGCGTGCGCCCGTACTTCGAGTCGTTTCAACGCGAAGCGGGCGTGCCGACGCGGTTCCTGCGCGGCGACTACGCCGACGTGATCGAGCGGATGGCGGACAACGGGCTTCGTGCCGACGCGATCCTGCTCGACCTCGGTGTGTCGAGCATGCAGCTCGACCGGCCCGAGCGCGGCTTCTCGTACGCAGCAGACGCGCCGCTCGACATGCGCATGGATCCTTCAGCCGAGCATTCGGCCCGCGACCTCGTCAACACGGCGAGCGAGCGCGAGCTGACCGACATCTTCCGCGGCTACGGCGAGGAGCGCTACGCGAGGCAGATCGCGCGCGCCATCGTCCGACGCCGGAAGGAGTCGCCGTTCGAGCGAACCGGCGACCTCGTCGAGACGATCAAGGCGGCGATTCCGGCGCCGGCACGGTTCGGCGACGGACATCCTGCCCGGCGGGTCTTCCAGGCGCTCCGCATCGCGGTGAACGACGAGCTGCACTCGCTGGAACGGGCACTCCCCGCGGCGCTCGAGGTGCTGCGGCCCGGCGGTCGGCTCGCCGTGATCAGCTTCCACTCCCTCGAGGACCGGATCGTCAAGCGGTTCCTCCGCCGGGAGGAGCACGGCTGCACCTGCCCGCCCGACTTCCCCGTCTGCGTGTGCGGGCAGGAGCCCGCGCTCCGCGCGCTCAACCGCCGGCCGGTCCGTCCCGGCGCCGAGGAGGTCGCCGCGAACCCGCGCGCCGGCTCGGCCCGCCTCCGGGTGGCCCAGAAGACCTGATGGCAACCGCCGTCGCCAGAGCGCCGCGCGCCAGGCCGAAGGCCCAGAGCCGCCCGCGCCCGCGGAAGCAGGCTGCGGCACAGCGGCGGGTCGCAGGCGGCGCCGTGTGGATCGTGCTGATGGGTGTCCTCCTCGCCGGGGTCGTCGCCCTGAACGTTGCCGTCCTGCGCCTGAACCTTCAGTCCGACCAGCTCGCCCAGGAGCGCTCGGAGCTCCGCGCCGAAAGCGCGGACCTGGCCTCGAAGCTCGCGTCGAGGGCCGCCTCGGCGCGGACGTCGAGCCTCGCCCGTCGGCAGCTCGGGCTCCAGCCCGCCGATCCCGCGACGACGACGTACCTCCAACTGGGTCGCTGAATGAGGGGATCGGCGCGCCTTCCGAACCGGCGCATCCGGTTTCTTCTCGTGTTCTTCGTCCTCGCCTTCATGGCGACGCTCGGGCGCGCCGTCTGGCTCCAGGCGGTGCAGGCCCGGCCGCTCGACCGAATGGCGCAGGGCCAGCACCACGCCACGGTCGAGGTGCCGGCCGCCCGCGGCTCGATCCTCGACCGGAACGGCGTCGAGCTCGCAATCGGCAAGCAGGCGATCACGGTCTACGCAAACCCGAAGCACGTCGCCGACCCGCGCGCGACGGCGATCGCCGCGGGGCGCGCCCTCCACGTCGATCCCGACAAGCTGTACGGATCACTCGCGGACCGCAGCAAGGGCTTCGTCTACCTCGTCCGCAAGGCCGAGCCGAGCCGCGCAGCCGCGCTTAAGAAGCTCGACCTGACAGGGATCGGGTTCTACCCGGAGGAGCGGCGCGTGTACCCGCAGGGGTCGGTGGCGGCGGCCGTGCTCGGGTACGCCGGGATCGACAACCATGGCCTCTCGGGCCTCGAGCTCGCGCGCGACAAGACCCTCGCCGGCCGGAACGGACGCCAGTCGATCATCCGCGACCCGGAGGGACGGACGATGAACGTGATCTCGTCCGTGCCGGCACAGGAGGGGCAGAACGTCCGGCTCACGATCGACAACACCCTGCAGGCGAACGCCGAGTCGGTGCTGCAGCGCACCGTACGCGCCTGGGGCGCGAAGGCCGCCAGCGCGGTCGTGCTCGACCCGCGGACCGGGCAGGTGCTCGCGATGGCCGCTCAGCCCGGGTTCGACGCGAACCGGTTCCCGCAGACGAGCGACGACGCCAAGCGCAACCGCGCGGTCACCGACAACTATGAGCCCGGCTCGACCCTCAAGGTCGTCACGGTCGCCGGAGCGCTCTCGGAGGGGCTCGTCACGCCCTCGACGGAGTTCACCCTGGCGCCCTCGATCCATGTCGCCGACCGGATCATCCACGAGGCCCACCGCGAGGGCACCGAGCGGATGACGGTCGCGGAGATCCTCTCGCGGTCGTCCAACGTCGGGACGATCACGCTGGCCGAGCTGCTCGGGCGGCAGCGGCTGGAGCGCTGGGTCGCCCGCTTCGGCTTCGGCAAGAAGACGGGGATCGACTTCCCCGGCGAGACCGCCGGGATCCTGCCCTTCTACTGGTCGGGCTCGACGATCGGCACGCTGCCGATCGGCCACGGGATCGCCGTGACCCCGATCCAGATGGCCTCCGCTTACGGCGCGATCGCGAACCGCGGCGTCTGGCTTCGGCCCCGGCTCGTCGCCGACCGGTCGCTCGGGACCGGACCGCACCGTCGCCGGGTGATGTCGCCGCACGTCGCCGACCAGCTGATGTCGATGCTGCGGGACGTCGTGATCGAGGGAACCGGGATCGAGGCCGAGATCGACGGTTACCAGGTCGCCGGCAAGACCGGGACCGCCGCCAAGCCCGACCCGAGCGGCGGCTACTCGAAGGAGCGCTACGTCGCCTCGTTCGTCGGCGTCGTCCCGGCGAGCGCACCGCGACTGGTCGTGCTCGTGACGGTGGACGAGCCGCACGGCGCGATCTGGGGCGGAGTCGTCGCGGCCCCGGCGTTCCAGGAGATCGCGCGGTTCGCGCTGCAGTACCTGGAGATCCCGCCGGACGCCACACCCTCCGGCCGCTAACGTCCCCTGCCGATGGATCTCGAGCGGCTGGTCACCGCGCTCGGGCCCCAGGAGGTCCGCGGAGGCGCCCCTCTCGACGTCACCGACCTCGCGTACGACACGCGCTCGGTCACGCCAGGGGCCCTGTTTTTCTGCGTGCCGGGGGAGCGGGCGGACGGGCACGACTTCGCGGCCGACGCCGTCGCGAGCGGCGCTGCCGCGCTGGTCGTGGAGCGCCCGCTCGACCTCGCCGTGCCGCAGCTGGTCGTGTCCTCGGCGCGGGCGGCGATGGCGGTCGCGGCCGACGAGTTCTTCGGCCGCCCGACGGCAGACCTGGTGCTGGCCGGCGTCACGGGGACGAACGGCAAGACGACGACGTCGTTCTTGATCTATTCGATCTTCCAGGCGGCGGGGATGCGGCCCGGCCTCGTCGGCACGATCGAGTCCCGCGTCGGCGGGGAGGTCCGGCCGGCGGTGCGAACCACACCAGAAGCGATCGACCTTCAGCGGAGCTTCAGGGAGATGCTCGACGCAGGCGATCGGAGCGCCGTCACCGAGGCCACCTCGCACGGCTCGGCGCTCGGCCGGCTCGAGCGGGTGCGCTTCAAGGCGCTCGCATTCACGAATCTGACCCAGGACCACCTCGACTTCCACGGGACGATGGAGCGCTACTACGAGGCGAAGCGACGACTCTTCACCGAGCACGAGCCGTTGCCGGCGGCCGCGATCAACGTCGACGACGAGTGGGGCAGGAAGCTCGGAGAGGAGCTCCGCCGCCTCGACCGCGCGCCGCTGCTGACCTACGGGCGCTCGGAGGACGCCGACCTGCGCAAGCACTCGTTCCAGACCGGCCTCGTCGGCCGGTTCAACACCGAGAACATCCTCGCCGCGTGGGCCGTGGCGCGCCTCGTCGGAGTTCCCGACGCCGCCGTCGCAGAGGGCGTGGAGCGGCTAGGCGGCGTGCCGGGGCGATTCGAGAGCGTCGACGAAGGACAGCCATTCCAAGTCATCGTCGACTACTCGCATACACCGGACTCGCTCGAGAACGTCCTGCGGGCGGCACGGGAGCTCACACAGCGGCGGGTGATCTGCGTCTTCGGCTGCGGGGGCGATCGGGATCGCGGCAAGCGCCCGATCATGGGCCGAATCGCGTCCGAGCTCGCCGACGTCGCGATTGTCACCTCCGACAACCCGCGGAGCGAGGAGCCGCAGGCGATCATCGACGAGATCCTCGTCGGCATCGCGGGGGCCGTCGAGGTCGAGCCCGACCGGCGCGCGGCAATCGAGCAGGCGGTCGCGACGGCCGAGGCCGGCGACGTTGTCGTGATCGCCGGCAAGGGGCACGAGCAGGGGCAGGAGTTCGCCGACCGGAAGATCCCGTTCGACGACCGCGAAGTCGCGCGCGAGGCGCTCCGGCAGGTGTGGACGCCCGCGTGATCCCGGTGCCCCTCGACGAGGTGCGCCCGCTCGGTCGGGTGGAGGGCGACGCCGCCGCGGTGACAGGCGTGAAGATCGACTCGCGGCGCGTCGAGCCGGGCGATCTGTTCGTCGCCGTGCGGGGCGGCGTGAACCATCTCGATGACGCGCGGGAGAGAGGCGCCGCGGCGACGCTCGTGCCCGATGACGACTTCGTCGCGCTCGCTGTTCTCGGCCGCGCGGTGCGGGACCGCAGCTCAGCCGAGGTCGTCGGCATCACGGGCTCGACCGGCAAGACCTCGACGAAGGACATCCTCGCCGCCCTCGTCCGCCCTCACCGGAGGACCGTTGCCGCCGAGGCCAGCTTCAACGCCGAGCTCGGGGTGCCGTTGACGCTCGCGCGCCTGGAGCCGGACACGGAGCTGCTGATCGCCGAGCTGGCGATGCGTGGCTTCGGCCAGATCGCCGCACTCTGCAAGATCGCGCGGCCGACGTTGGGCGTGATCACGACGATCGGCCCGGTGCACCTCGAGTTCGTCGAATCGGTGGAGGGCGTCGCGCGGGCGAAGGCGGAGCTGCTCGACGAGCTTCCCGCCGGCGCGAAGGCCGTCGTCCCCGCGGCGTCGACGGAGCTCGCGCCGCACCTCCGGGCCGACCTCGAGGTGATTCGCGTCGGGGACGACGCCCGTTTGCTGTCGTTCGACGACGGACGCGTGGCGCTCGACCTCGGCGGCTCCCGGGTCGCCATCGAGACCCCGTTCCGCGCGGCGCACCAGGCGGAGAACACGCTCACCGCCGCGGCCGCGTACTGGGCGCTCGGCCTCCCGCTCGACCGGATCGGCGAGGGCGCCGCGAACATCGAGCTCTCGCGCCTCCGCGGCGAGGAGCTGCCGCTCGAGGGAGGTGGGGTCCTGATCAACGACTGCTGGAACGCCAATCCCGCCTCGATGGCCGCCGCGCTGCGCGACCTCTCGGCGAGGAACGGCGGCCGCCGAATCGCCGTCCTCGGCGGCATGGCCGAGCTGGGCCCCGACGGCCCGCGCTACCACCGTGAGATCGCCACGTTGACGGGCGACCTCGACGCGGTCGTCGGCGTCGGCGAGCTTGCCCGCGAGTACGGCCCCACCCACTGGGTCCCGGACGCCAAGGCGGCCGCGACGCTTCTCCGCGAGCTACTCGAGCCTGGCGACGTGGTGCTCGTCAAGGGCTCGCGTTCCGTAGGCCTCGAGGCCGTCGCAGCGAACTTGAACCTCTAATGGAACGAGTCCTCGCGGCGGGCCTTCTCGCCATGCTCATCTCGATCTTCGCCGGCCCGAAGTTCATCGAGTTCCTGCGCCGCAACGAGTTCGGCCAGATGATCCGGGAGGAGGGGCCGGCCGGCCACGCCGTCAAGCAGGGGACGCCGACGGCGGGCGGGATCCTGATCGTCTTCTCGATGACTCTGCCGTTCCTCGCGCTGAGCCACTACACGACCCAGGGGCTCACCGTGTTCGCGGTGACGATCGCCTGCGCCGCGATCGGCTTTGCCGACGACTACATCAAGGTCCATCACCGGCGGTCGCTCGGCCTCTCGGGGCGTTGGAAGCTGCTCCTGCTGGCCGGAATCACAGTCGGCGTGGGCTTCGCCGTCAACGACCTGAACTACGACACGTCCGTCTACGTGCCCGTCTTCGACTGGCGAATCCCGCTGACCTTCGGCTTCTTCCTCTTCCTGTTCCTGATCATCGCCGGCTCGGCCAACGGCGCGAATCTCACCGACGGAATCGACGGCCTGGCGATCGGCGTCGGGATCATCGCGCTGCTCACCTTCACGGCCATGAACGTGTTCACGTATATCCGGTCGAGCCAGGTCGCGACGGAGCAGGATCTGGCGGCGCTCGACCAGGCGATCCTCGGCGCATCGCTGATCGGCGGGGCGATCGGATTCCTCTGGTACAACGCCTTCCCCGCCGAGGTCTTCTTGGGCGACACCGGCTCGATGGCGATCGGCGGAGCGCTCGGCGGCTTCGCGATCATGAGCCAGAGCGAGCTGCTGCTCCTCCTCGTCGGGGGGATCTTCGTGATCGAGGCGCTGTCGGTGATCCTCCAGGTGCTGTCGTTCCGCTACCGGGGGCGCCGGATCTTCCTGATGGCGCCGATCCACCACCATTTCGAGATGAAGGCCTGGTCCGAAACGAAGATCATGGTGCGGTTCTGGATCGTCGCGGCCATCTTCTGCGCCGCCGGCTTCGCGCTCTACTACCAGTACCTCCGCGGCTTCCGGCCCGACCTCTTCGCCTCGTGAACGCGGTCGTCCTTGGCCTCGCCCGGTCGGGGCAGGCGGCGGCGCTGGCGCTCGCCCGCCGAGGGGATCGCGTCGTCGCCGTCGACCGGTCCGAGGAGGTCGAGACGGGCAGGCTCGAGGCCGCGGGTGTCGAAGTCCACCCCGGATCCGAGGAGGCCTCACTGCTGCAGGGAATCGACGTCCTGGTCAAGAGCCCGGGGGTGCCGTCCGATGCACCCCTCGTCACCGCTGCGCGGGCGCGTGGGGTCCCCGTCTGGAGCGAGGTCGAGCTCGGCGCGCGGCTGCTGCCGAACCCCATCCTCGGCGTCACCGGCACAAACGGGAAGACGACGACCTCCGAGCTCCTCGGCGCCATGCTCGGGGCACCCGTCGCCGGCAACGTCGGCCGCGCGCTAACCGAGCTCGTGGGCGAAGTCGACGACGACGACTGGATCGTCTGCGAGCTCTCGAGCTTTCAGCTCGAGGACATCCACGAGTTCCACCCGCGGATCGCCGTCCTCCTCAACCTCGAGCCCGACCACCTCGACCGTCACGGCACCTTCGAGGCCTACCGCGACGCGAAGCTGCGGATCTTCGAGAACCAGGGGGCGGACGACGTCGCCGTAGTGCCGGCGGGATTCCCGAAGGTGGGCGAGGCCGGGCGCATGGAGTTCGCCGGCACGGACGAGCTTCCGACCGAGCCGCGCATCCCCGGGGCGCACAACCGCGAGAACGCCGCGGCTGCGACGGCTGCGGCGCGGGCGGCCGGCGTTCCCGACGAGCAGATCGCGGAGGCGCTCCGGACCTTCCCCGGCGTCCCGCACCGCCTCGAGGAGATCGCCGAGATCCGCGGCGTCCGGTTCGTGAACGACTCGAAGGCGACGAACGCCGCGGCCGCCCGCCGCGCGATCGCCTCGTACGAGGCCCCGTTGCACGTGATCCTCGGTGGCCTCGGGAAGAACGAGCGCTACGACGAGCTGGCGGCCGACCTGCGCGCCCGCGCCGCCCGCGCGTACCTGATCGGCGCGTCGGCTGACGAGCTCGCGTCCGCGCTGGACGTGCCGTACGATCGGAGCGGGGACCTCGCAGCCGCCGTCCGCGCAGCGGCCGCCGCCGCACAGCCCGGCGACGTCGTGCTCCTCTCGCCCGCGGCGGCGAGCTACGACCAGTTCGAGAACTACGAGTCGCGGGGCGACGAGTTCCGGCGGCTCGTCGAGGAGCTCCGGTGAGGAAGGGGCAGTTCGAGCAGCAGCTGCTCCTGTTGGTGACGCTCGCGCTCGTCGCCTTCGGGCTCGTGATGGTCTACAGCGCGACCTCGGCTTCGGCCGCGCTGGCGAACGGCGACTCGTCCTTCTACCTGCGCAAGCAGGGCCTCTACGCCGTCGCAGGTGTCGTGCTCCTGCTCGTCGCGCGGCGGCTGAACTACCGGACGCTCCGCCGCCTCGCGCCGATGCTGGTGCTGACGAGCATCGGCCTCCTCCTCGCCGTGCTCGTGATCGGCACGACCGTGAACGGCGCCAAGCGCTGGATCACGGTCGGGCCCGCGGTCTTCCAGCCCTCCGAGTTCGCGAAGCTCGCTCTGCTCGTCTTCGCGTGCGCCTACCTCGCCCGCCGCCCGGCGCCGCAGACGCTCAGCGAGCTGATCAAGCCGCTCGGGATCCTGACCGGGGTCGTCTGTGCGCTGCTCCTCGCCGAGCCCGACCTCGGCACCGCGATCACGATCACCGTCATGCTCGGCGGCGTACTCGTCGTGTCTGGCGCGCCGGGGCGCCTGCTCGCCTCGGCCGGAGGGATCGCCGTCTTCCTCGTCCTCGCCGCGGCGTGGTTCGAGCCCTATCGCCGCGCACGGCTGCTCAGCTTCCTCAACCCCTGGAGCGACGCCCAGGGTGCTGGATACCAGACCGTCCAGGCGATGATCGGCCTGGGCTCCGGCGGGATCTTCGGCGAGGGGCTCGGCCAGAGCGTCCTCAAGGCGAACTACCTGCCCGAGGCGCACACGGACATGATCTTCGCGATCATCGGCGAGGAGCTCGGGCTCGTCGGCGCCACGGCGCTGATCGCCGCCTATGCCGCCTTCTCGTACGCCGGTTTCCGCGTCGCGCTGACCTGCAAGGACCCCTTCGGGAAGCGGCTGGCAGCGGGGATCACGACGCTCGTCTGCGGCCAGGCCCTGATCAACATCGCGGCGGTGATGGGAGCCGCGCCGCTGACCGGAATCACGCTCCCCTTCGTCTCGTACGGCGGGTCGAGCCTCGTCGTCGGGCTCGCAGCGGTCGGGATCCTCCTTAACATCGCCGGCGACGATGGGCGAGCAACGTCAAGGTCCGACGTGTCTGATCGCAACCGGCGGAACCGCCGGCCACGTGCTCCCGGCGCTCGCGGTGGCGGAAGCGCTTCGCGAACGCGGCGCCGCCGTGACGTTCGCAGGGTCTCCCGGGCGATTTGAGGCCAAGCTCGTCCCCGAGGCGGGCTTCCAGTTCGATGCCTTCGAGGTCTCCGGGCTGCCGCGACGGCCCGGCCTGGCGCAGGTGCGCGCCGCCTTCCGCGCGGCGGGCGCCGTTCGCGCGTGCCGAGCGATCCTGCGCCGTCGCGGCCCGGACGTCGTGCTCGGCGGCGGCGGGTACGTTGCGGGGCCGATGGTGCTTGCGGCGGCAGGGCGACGGATTCCGACGGCGCTGATGGAGGCGGACGCACACCTCGGGCTCGCGAACCGGCTCGCTGCGCCGTTCGCGCGCCGCGTATTCCTCGCGTTTCCGATCGAGGGGCGGTCCGGCGGCCGCTACCGCGTCACTGGGCGGCCCATTCCGTCCGCCTCGCGGGTAAAGGTCACCAAGGAGGAGGCGCGGAGGCAGTTCTTCCTCGAGGACGGCCCGGTGCTGCTCGTTTTCGGCGGGAGCCAGGGCGCGCGGAGCCTCAACGAGCTCGCGGTCGAGAGCTTCGGCTCCGCGGGGCCGCAGGTGCTCCACCTGAGCGGCGAGCGCGACTTCGAGTCGCTGGCCGGACGGGTCTCGCGGTCGGACTACCGGCTGCTGCCCTTCGTCCCGGAGTTCGGCGCGGCGCTGGCCGCCGCCGACCTCGTCCTCGCCCGCGCGGGCGGCTCGGTGTGGGAGCTCGCCGCTGCGGGCCTCCCTGCGGTGCTCGTCCCGTACCCATTCGCAACCGCGGATCACCAGACGACGAACGCGCGCTACTTCGAGCAGGCGGGCGGCGCGGCGCTCGTCCCGGAGACCGAGCTCGAGCGGGTGCCGGAGCTGATCCGCTCGCTGCTCGCCGACCCGGAGCGGCTGAAGCGGATGAGCGAGTCGATGCAGCGCGTGGCCCGCCCGCACGCAGCAGAGGAGATCGCGGAGGAGCTGATCGCCCTTGCGGCCGCTCGAGGGTAGGCGGCTCTTCTTCGTCGGGATCGGCGGCGCCGGCCTCTCGGGGTACGCGCTGCTCGCGGACGCCTGGGGCGCCGAGGTGTCCGGGTGGGACCGGTACGAGACGCCGTACCTCGAGCATGTCCGTGACGCCGGGATTCCGGTCGAGATCGGCGAGCAGGTGACGGCGGCGCCCGCGGGGGCGGAGACGGTCGTGTCGACGGCCTTCGCCGGGCAGGCCCGGGGGTGGACGCGGGCCGAGTTCCTCGCCGAGCTCGTCTCGCTCCAGGATTCGATCGTCGTCTCCGGCGCCCATGGCAAGACGACGACGGCCGCGATGGTCGCGTTCGTCCTCGACCGCCTCGGCCGCGACCCGTCGTTCCTGATCGGGGCCGACGTGCCGCAGCTCGGCGGGAACGCGCGGGCGGGTTCCGGCTGGCTCGTGGTCGAGGGCGACGAGTCCGACCGGACGGTCGAGCACCTTCGCCCGAAGATCGCAGTGGTCACGAACGTCGACCTCGACCACCACAGCGAGTTCCGCTCCCGCGCCGAGGTCGAGGCGCTGTTCGAGCGCTGGCTTGCGGAGGTGCCGACCGTGGTGCGCGGCGACGGGCTCGACCCGTACGACGGCGAGCTCATCCTGCCCGGCGAGCACAACCGGCGGAACGCCGCCGCGGCGCTCGCCGCGCTCGAGGCGGCCGGGGTGGATCCCGGTGAGGCGTGGCCGCAGCTGCGGGACTTCCGCGGCGCAGGGCGGCGGCTGCAGGAGGTCGGCGTCGCCGGCGACGTTCGCGTCGTGGACGACTACGCCCATCACCCGGCCGAGATCGCCGTCACGCTCCGAACTCTGCGCGAGCAGACCGCGGGGCGGGTGCTGGCCCTGTTCCAGCCGCACCTCTTCTCGCGCACACGTCACCTCGCGCGCGAGACGGCCGCGGCGCTCGCGGCGGCCGACGTCGTGGCGGTGACCGAGATCTATCCGGCGCGGGAGGAGCCGGTCGAGGGCGTGAGCGGAAAGCTCGTCGTGGATGCGTTGTCGGAGCTGCGGCCGGGGATGACGATCGGCTGGACGCCGTCCGTCGAGGACGGAGCGCGATTCGTCGCAGGCCGCGCGCGGGGCGGGGACGTCGTCGCGACGATCGGTGCGGGCGACGTCGACCGCGCCGCCGGCCTCGTGCTGGACCACCTGTCGTGATCGAGGAGAACGTCCCGCTTTCGCGGTTCACCACTCTCGGCACCGGCGGGCCGGCGCGCTGGTTCGCCCGGCCCGAGACCGAGGAGGAGCTCGAGCGGGCACTCGCCTGGGCGGCCGAGCGCGAGGTGCCGGTGTCGGTGGTCGGGCTCGGCTCGAACCTGCTTGTCGCCGACGGGGGAGTCGAGGGACTCGTCCTGAGGCTCTCGGGCGAGCTCGCGAAGGCGGCGGTGGAAGGCGAACAACTGCTGGCCGGCGGCGGCGCGCCGCTCGCGGTGTGCCTCCATCGAGCGCGCACTGCCGAGCTCGGGGGCTTCGAGTTTGCCTGCGCCATACCCGGCACGGTCGGCGGCAGCGTCTGGATGAACGCCGGTGCGTACGGCGGCGACATCGCCGGGGTGCTCGCGCGTGCGCTCGTTGTCTCCGCCGACGGTGCGTCGTGGCGGTCCCCGGGAGAGCTCGGCCTCGAGTACCGGCGCTCCGGCCTTCACTCAGGGGAAGTCGTGGCCCGCGCGGAGTTCGCGCTGACGCCGCGACCTGCGGAGGAGATCAAGGCCAGGGTCGGAGAGATGCAAGCTCGGCGGAAGGCGGCGCAGCCGACGAACAAGCGCACCTTCGGCAGCGTCTTCAAGAACCCGGACCACGAGCTGACCGCCGGGCGGATGCTCGAGGCCGCCGGCTTGCGGGGGCACAGGATCGGCGGCGCGCAGATCTCGCCGCGCCACGCGAACTTCATCGAGAACGCCGACGACGCGCGCTCGGCGGAGGCCGTGGCGCTGATGACGGAGGCCCGCCGGCGGGCGCTGGAGCGGTTCGGCGTGAGGCTCGAGCACGAAGTGCAGTTCCTCGGGCCGCTCGAGCTCCCGGCGCTGTAGGAGCGGTCCCGGCTGCGGCGAACGTTGGGGCGTGGCCCGAGGACGACAGGTAGCCGCTGCTCGCGCCGAGGCGCGTGCGGCAAGTCCAGCCCTGCAGCTGCTGCCGTCTGGCCGGTCGCTGGCGATCGGGTTCGGCCTCCTCGCCGCCGCGTTCGTGCTTTACCTCGGCGCCCGCGAAACCTCCGTGTTCGCCGTGCGCTCGATCGAGGTCGAGACGGAGCCCGCGGGCCACGCGCGCCTCGTAGCGCGCGCGCTGGGGCCGCTCGAGGGCACCAGCCTGATGAAGGTCGACGAGGCGACGATCGCCAGGCGTCTCGACAGACTCCCGCACGTCCACCTGCTCGGCTACGACCGGTCCTTCCCGAGCGGTCTCCGCGTCCACGTCAGCGTCGAGCGGCCCGTCGCCGTCCTGCGCCGCGGCGACGAGAACTGGCTCGTCTCCGGGCAGGGCCGCGTCTTGCGCAAGCTTGAGCAACGGCTCCGCCGACCCTTGCCGGTCGTCTGGCTGCCGCGGAACGCCGATCCGGAGATCGGCGGCATCGTCCGGACGCGGGAACCGGCGCGCGGCGTTGCCGCGCTGGCCACCGTCCGGGCGTCAGCCCCCGGCTTCTCCCGCCGCATCTGGTACGTGAAGGAAGGCGAGGACGGCGGACTGACGATGGTGCTCCGTGATCGGTTCGAGCTTCGCCTCGGCGAGAGCACCGACCTCGCGCTCAAGGTGAAGGTTGCCCGGCAGGTGCTTGCGGCGGTCCGGGCGACCGGCGCTGCCGCGTCGTACGTGGACGTCGCCGTACCGGAGCGTCCCGTCGCGGGGACGACTCTCAACTCTCAGATCGAGCCTTAGACTTCATCGCCGTCTGCGGCGTTGACAGCGGGGTGGACCGGCCATACCCTGGGGCTGGCCGGAGCTACCGCAACGGCGAAGCTACACTCGAGCTTGAGGTGGAGGGACGTTGAGCGTGCGTGACCAAACAGGCAACTACCTTGCGGTGATCAAGGTCGCCGGCGTCGGCGGCGGCGGTTCCAACGCGGTCAGCCGGATGGTCGACGCAGGCCTCAGCGGCGTCGAGTTCATCGCTGCGAACACCGACGCGCAGGCGTTGCTCGGCGTCGACTCCGACGTGAAGGTGCAGATCGGCGCGGAGTCCACGCGCGGCCTCGGCGCAGGGGCGAATCCGGAAGTCGGCAAGGGCGCGGCGCAGGAGAGCCGCGACGAGCTGAAGGAAGTCCTGAAAGGCGCTGACATGGTGTTCATTACCGCCGGGGAGGGGGGCGGCACCGGGACGGGCGCGGCGCCGATCGTCGCGGAGATCTCGAAGCACGATCTGGGCGCGCTGACCGTCGGCGTCGTCACTCGGCCGTTCGGGTTCGAGGGACGCCGCCGCGCCGAGCAGGCGCACATCGGGATCGAGGAGCTCCGCGAGCAGGTCGACACGCTGATCGTGATCGAGAACGACCGCCTGCTCCAGGTGGTCGAGAAGCGGACCTCGATCGTCGAGGCGTTCCGGATGGCGGACGACATCCTCCGCCAGGGCGTCCAGGGGATCACCGACCTGATCACCGTTCCCGGGATCGTCAACCTCGACTTCGCCGACGTGCGGGCGATCATGACCGAGGCCGGCTCGGCGCTGATGGGGATTGGCACCGCCTCTGGCGAGAACCGCGCCGCCGAGGCGGCGCACACGGCCGTCTCCTCGCCGCTGCTCGAGTCGTCGATCGAGGGCGCCACCGGGATCCTGCTGAACATCAGCGGGCCGCCCGAGATGGGGCTGTTCGAGGTCAACGAGGCAGCCGAGGTCGTCACGAGCGCCGCGGACCAGAACGCGAACGTGATCTTCGGTGCGGTGATCGACGAGTCGCTGAAGGACGCCGTGCGGGTCACCGTGATCGCCACCGGGTTCGGCCCGGGCGCGCATCGCCGCCGCCGTCGCGCAACCGTCGAGGAAGAGGCTCCGGCCCAACGCCCCGAACAGGGCGAGCAGGAGGGCTTCGAGGTCCCGCGGGACGTGCTCGAGGTCCCCTCGTTCCTCCGCGACTGAGCGTCGCGGGGCGGTCCTGAGGCGCCGACTCGGCGGCGCCGACCGAGCACCTGCCGGCTTCGCCGGCGCGGGCGGTGGCTTTGCTGCTCGGTAGCATCCGCGCGTCATGCAGACGCTCCGCCGAACCCCGCTCTACGAGCGGCACCGCGCGCTGAACGCGCGCATGGTGTCCTTTGCCGGCTGGGAGATGCCGGTGCAGTACGAGGGCGTGATCCCGGAGCACAAGGCGGTCCGCTCCGATGCCGGCGTCTTCGACGTCTCGCACATGGGCGAGCTCGAGGTCGAAGGGCCGAGGGCGCACGAGTTCCTCCAGTCGATGCTCTCGAACGACCTCGACAAGGTCGAGCCGGGTGGAGCCCAGTACACGCTGCTCACGAACGGGCGCGGCGGGATCATCGACGACCTGATCGCGTATCGGCTCGAGCCGGGGCGCTACCTGCTGATCGTCAACGCCTCAAACCGTGAGGCGGTCTACGAGTCGCTGAAGGAGCGGGAGCTCTCGGGCTCGGACGTCCGCGACGTCTCGGACGACTACGCGCTCCTTGCCGTCCAGGGACCCCGGTCGCTCGAGTGGCTCGGCCTGGACGCGGCGCCCTCCTTCACCTTCGCCATGGGCGAGCTCGACGGGATCGAGGTGATGGTCAACCGCACCGGGTACACGGGCGAGCAGGGCGTGGAGCTGATGGTGCCGGCGGAGGACGCGGAGGAGCTCTGGGACCGCGTGCTCGAGCGTGGCGTCGTCCCCGCCGGTCTCGGAGCGCGCGACACGCTCCGGCTCGAGGTTTGCTTCCCGCTGCACGGCAACGACATCGGGCCCGACACCGATGCGATCTCCGCCGGCCTCGGGTGGACGAGCGCGCTCGACAAGGACTTCACCGGCGTCGAGGAGCTGCGGCGGATCAAGCAGGAGGGGCCGCAGCGGAAACTCGTGCCCTTCGAGATGGAAGGTGCCGGAATCCCACGCCAGGGCATGGCGATCGCGGGCGGCGGCGAGGTCACCTCCGGGACGCACTCGCCGATGCTCGACAAGGGGATCGGCATGGGCTACGTGCCGGTCGCGCAGGCCGAGCCCGGCACCGAGCTCTCGGTCGACGTCCGCGGCAGGGAGCGGCCGGCCCGCGTGGTGACGAAGCCGATCTACAAGCGACAGGAGGGTTGATGGCGGCCGAGGAGAGCTACCCCGACGACATTCGCTACCACCGCGAACATGACTGGGCGCGGATCGAGGGCGACGAGGCGGTGCTGGGGATCACCTGGTACGCGCAGGACGCACTCGGGGAGCTCGTCCACTACGAGCCGCCGGAGCAGGGGGCGACGGTGTCGAGAGGAACGCCATACGGCGAGGTCGAGTCCGTCAAGGCGGTCTCCGACGTGATCGCGCCGGTCTCGGGCGAAGTGCTCGAGGTGAATCAAGCCGTGGTGGACGCGCCGGAGACGGTGAACGAGGACCCGTATGGCAACGGCTGGCTGATCCGGATCCGGCTCAGCGACCCTGCGGAGGCCGAGCAGCTGCTCGACGCCGCTGCGTACCGCGAGGTGCTCGCCGAGCAGTGACCTACGTCTGCCTCACCGACGCCGACCGGGAGGAGATGCTCGCGACGATCGGCGTCTCGTCGGTCGAGGAGCTCTTCCGCGACATCCCCGAGGGGGTCCGGCTGAAGCGGGAGCTCGACCTCGACGACCCGCTCTCCGAGCTCGAGATCGTCCAGCGGCTCGAGCGGCTCGCGGCGCGGAACGTCCCCGCCGGCGAGGAGATCTCGTTCCTCGGCGCAGGCGTCTACGACCACTATGTCCCGGCGATCGTCGACGCGATCCTCGAGCGCGGCGAGTTCCTGACCGCGTACACGCCGTACCAGCCGGAGCTGAGCCAGGGCGTGCTCCAGGCGCTCTTCGAGTACCAGACGGTGATCTGCGAGCTGACCGGGATGGACGTGTCCAACGCCTCCGGCTACGACGGGACCACCGTCGCCGCTGACGCCTGCTACATCGCGAAGCACGCCACCGGCCGCAGCAAGGTCGTCCTGGCAGAGTCGCTCAACCCGCAGGTGCGGCAGGTCGTCCGGACGTACGCGCCGGGCTTCGGGCTCGAGGTCGTCGACGTCCCGCACCGGGAAGGTGTCACCGACCCCGAGGAGCTCCGCGCCGCGGCCGAGGGCGCCGCCGCCGTGATCTTCCAGCAGCCGAACTTCTTCGGCTGTCTCGAGCCGGCGCCGGAGCTCGCCGCCGCCGCGAACGACGCGGGCGCGCTGCCCGTCGCCCACGTCGACCCGGTCTCGCTCGGGGTGCTCGAGGCACCGGGTGCGTACGGCTGCGCGATCGCGATCGGCGAGGGTCAGGGCGCCGGCAACCCGCTGGCCTTCGGCGGGCCGCACTACGGGTTCATCGCCGCGCGGGAGGAGTTCACGCGGCGGATGCCCGGCCGCATCGTCGGGGAAACGACCGACGTGGACGGGAACCGCGGCTACGTCCTGACCCTGCAGACCCGCGAGCAGCACATCCGGCGCGAGAAGGCGACGTCGAACATCACCACGAACCAGACCCTGCTAGCGCTGGGCGGCCTGATCCACCTGTGCTGGCTCGGCCCGCAGGGGCTGCGCGAGCTGGGGGAGACCTGCATGAGCCTCGCGGAGCACACGAAGGACCGGCTCGGCCTCCAGCCGGTGTTTCCCGAACGGACAACTTTCAAGGAGTTTGCCGTGCGCATCGGACGGCCCGCCGTCGAGGCGATCCGGGCGGCGCGCACACGGGGCGTCCATCCCGGCTACCCGCTCGGCAGGGACTACGAGGGCATGGACGACGTGCTCCTCGTCGCCGTGACCGAGAAGCGGACGCTCGACGAGATCGAGGCGCTCGCAGGGGCGCTCGCCGCATGAAGCTGATCTTCGAGCGCTCGCGGGAAGGCCGGCGCGCGGCCACGGTGCCGAGGCCCGACGGGCTCGCCAGGGCTGAGGCGCCGCAGGAGCTCCGCCGCCGGCGGCCGCCGCGCCTGCCGGAGATCCCCGAGAACGAGATCGTTCGGCACTTCACGAAGCTGACCACGCGCAACTTCGGAATCGACACGGGTTTCTACCCGCTCGGCTCCTGCACGATGAAGTACAACCCGCGCGTCAACGAGCGCGTCGCCGCACTGCCAGGCTTCCGCGACCTCCACCCGCTCCAGGACGAGGAGGGCTCGCAGGGGGCCCTCGAGCTGATGGTCGAGCTGCAGGAGATCCTCGCCGAGGTGACGGGCCTCGACGCGGTCTCGCTCCAGCCGGCGGCCGGCTCCCAGGGCGAGCTCACCGGCCTGATGCTGATGCGCGCCTACTTCGCCGACCGCGGTGAGGGCGACCGCCGGAGGAAGATCGTCGTCGCGGACACCGCGCATGGGACGAACCCGGCGAGCGTGACGATGGCGGGGTACGAGCTCGTCAAGGTCGACACCGACAAGCGCGGGAACATCGATCTCGACGACCTCCGTGCCAAGGTCGACGACGAGACGGCGGGCCTGATGCTGACGAATCCGTCGACGCTCGGTCTCTTCGACGAGCACATCGAGGAGATCGCGCGGATCTTCCACGAGAGCGGCGGGCTCCTCTACTACGACGGCGCCAACCTGAACGCCGTCTGCGGCATCTCACGCCCGGGCGACATGGGGTTCGACATCGTCCACATCAACCTCCACAAGACGTTCTCGCAGCCGCACGGAGGCGGCGGCCCCGGCGGCGGGCCGATCGCGGTGCGCCGCCGCCTCGAGCCGTACCTCCCGGTCCCCGCGGTCGTCCGCGACGGCCGGCGGTACCGCCTCGAGTTCGACCGTCCGAAGTCGATCGGCAAGGTGCGCGCCTTCACCGGGCCGTTCGGCGTCTTCGTCCGCTCGTACGCCTTCATCCTCGCCTGGGGCCGGGAGCTGAAGACGATGTCCGAGGACGCGGTCCTGAACGCCAACTACCTGCTCGCGCGCCTCAGAGACGCCTACGAGCTGCCGTACGACCGGCTCTGCATGCACGAGTTCGTGCTCTCGGCGCGGAACCTCAAGCGCGAGCACGGCATCACCGCCCTCGACGTCGCCAAGCGGCTGATGGACTACGACTTCCACCCGCCGACGATCTACTTCCCGCTGGTCGTGCCCGAGGCGCTGATGATCGAGCCGACGGAGACGGAGACCAAGGAGACGCTGGACGAGTTCGCCGACGCGATGACCGCGATCGTGCGCGAGGCGGCCGAGGACCCCGACGTGATCAAGTCGGCGCCGCACAACCGGCCGGTCAAGCGGCTCGACGAGGTCAAGGCGGCGAAGCGCGCGGTCGTCCGTTACCGCTTCGAGGACCACCCGGACCTCGCCGCCGAACCGACGGCGTCGGCGGCGACGGAAGCTCCGAAAGGCGTCTAGCTCTAACTACAGCAGGTCGAGGTCGTCTTCGACCACCGGCCGCCGGCGGTAGAGGACGTAGATGCCCAGCGCGACCATCGGGATCATCAGCAGGAGCTTGAGGTCCGCCCAGGCCGCTGCGAACCAGACGACGCCGATACAGACATATGCCCCCCGACGCACCAGCTGGTCGTCGCGGACGAGTTGCCACAGAGAAGCAGCGGTTTCGGACATGCGCTTCTCCTTTCGCTTCGTCGTTCCATCGGCGGCGCTCACTCGCACTCCGATCCCTCGGACGGTGAGAATGCGGGGGTGAGTGCGATTCTGGGCGCTCTCTACCGCGGGGACCGCGACGCCGCCGGGGAAGCGGCCGCCGGTGCCGAGCTGGACGTGCTGGAGGCTGCTGCGCTCGGCGACGGCGATCGGGTCCGGGAGCTGGTCTCGGCCGACCGGGAGCTCGTCGCGCTGCGCTCGCCCGACGGCTTCACCGCGCTCCACTACGCGGCGTTCTTCGGCACCGCCGACGCCGCCCGCGTCCTGCTCGAGCACGGCGCCGATCCCGGCGCCGTGGCGGAGAACGACATGCGCGTACAGCCGCTCCACAGCGCCGCGGCAGTCGACGCGAACGAGACGGCGCGCCTGCTCCTCGACGCCGGGTCGGACCCGAACGCCGTGCAGGAAGGCGGCTTCCGCCCGATCGACGCCGCTGTGCAGAACGGGAACGACGAGCTCTACGCGCTCTTGCTCGAGCGCGGGGCCGAGCCGCCGGCCCGGTCGGAGTAGCGCCCCGCCAGCTTCTGCAGGGTCCTCACCATCTCCCGGATCGCCGGCGGCGGCAGCCTGCCGGGGAGCGTCACGGTGAAGACGTCGCGCTTCGGGCCGTCGGGCTTGAGCGGGCGGACGGCGATGTCCCGCCTCGCGCGCGGCACCGAGAAGCTCGAGATCATCGTCACCCCGATGCCGAGCGCGACGAGGCCCTGCGTGATCTCCGCGTGGTCGCTCAGCGCGACGATCCGCGGTTCGAACCCGGCCGCCAGGCACGCCTGATACGTGATCCCGGCCGGGCCTGCCTGCACCGCCTGGATCCAGCCGTCGTCGGCGAGGTCGCGGAGGCGGATCGCCTCCTTGCCGGCCAGCGGGTGGTCCTTCGCGACGGCGACGAAGAGCGGATCGAGCATCAGGAGCTCGGCCTCGAGATCCGCCCACTCCTCGGGGGGCGGCCGGCCGTGTTCCCGGAAGGCGAGCGCCAGGTCGACCTCGCCCGCACGGAGACGGCGCAGGCCCGCGTTCGTCCCGGACTCGACGAAGGTGAGCTCGACCGCCGGGTGCCTCCTGCGGAACTCCTGTAGGGCGTCGAGGACGATCGTGGAGGCTGCCGTTGGGAAGGCGGTCATCCGGAGGCGCCCGCCGCCGAGCGTCGCGATCGCCTCGATCTCTGCCTCGGCCGCGGCGAGGTGGCCGGCGATCGCCTCGGCCCGCTCGACCGCGACCCGGCCCGCCTCCGTGAGGCGCAGACCTCGCGGCGTCCGCTCGATCAGCCGGACGCGGGCCTCCTCCTCGAGCTTCGCGATCTGCCGCGACACGGCCGGCTGCGTCAGGTACAGGGCCGCCGCCGCGCCGGAGAAGGAGCCGTGGCGGACGACCTCGCGGAGCAGTGCGAGCCGGCGTGGATCAAGCATGCCGAAATGTTATCGCGACAGGCGCAATCGTCATTGCGAGGAATACTTGGCGTGACGACACTCGGGGCGTGTTCAGGCGCATCTTCGGCGGCGAGGTGGATCCGATCCTCAGGCCGGTCCTCGTCTCCGTCGGCTTTGGGGCCCTCGGTCAGTTCGCCTTCTTCGCCTTCTTCGCCGTCTGGGCACTGACGCAGCAGGACGCGCCGGCCACACACGTCGGCCTCGCGTACTCGTGCTCCGCGCTCGCCGCGGTTGGCGGGAGCCTCCTCGGCGGCCGCGTCTCCGACCGGGTCGGCCGCCAGCCCGTGATCTTCGCCGGGGCGACCCTCCAGGCGCTCGCTGCGCTGCTGCTGGTGCCGGACCTTCCGCTCGAGCTTGCGTACGGCGTGCTCGTCACGATGGGGTTCAGCCAGCCAATCCGGGGAACCGCGCAGCGCGCGCTTCTCGCCGACCTGGTCGGGGACGACCGGCGTGAGGAGGCGTTCGGCGCGTTCAGGGTCGTCCTGAACGCCGGGGCGACGCTCGGCCCGGTCGTCGGCGCCGCGCTGGTCAGCTGGCGCTGGGACTCCCTTTTCGCGGCGATCACGATCGCCTTCGCGCTCTCGTCGCTCGCCGCCCTGCGGCTGCCGGAGAGCGCCCGAGGGCCGGTGACGACAGGGCCGTCGCCGTCGGTGCTGCCACTGCTCGGTGATCGCGCGTTCCTCGCCGTCTTCGCCGCGACCCTCGGAGGCTGGTGCACGTACAGCGCCTTCGAGCTCTTGACGCCGATCTCGCTGACGCAGAGCCACGGCCTCGAGCCGGCGACCTGGGGCCTGCTCTACGCGCTGAACCCCATCGTAATCGTGCTGCTCCAGCTCCGCGTCACACGCTGGGCGTCGTTTGCCTCTCGCGGCGCCCGCCTCGCCGCCGGGGTGCTCCTGATGGGAACGCCGTACTTCCTGCTCGAGCTGAACGACGCGCTGGCGGTGATTGTGGCCGTCCTGCTCGTGGTCGTTCTCGGCGAGATGCTGTGGGCGCCGGCGTCCGAGGCGCTCGTCGCGGGGCTGGCGCCGCCCGGCCTGCGCGGCGTCTACCTGGGCACGGCGAACGCGGCGAGCTGGGGCGGCATGGCGCTCGCGCCGGCGATCGGGCTCCAGGCGCGCGCGGGGTTCGGCGAGCGGGGGATGTGGCTGCTCGTCGCCGCGATCGCCTTCGGCGGTGCGATCCTCTACCTCGTCGCCGCCCGCCGCGCTCAGCAAGAATCCGGGCGTGATCGATCTCCGCTCGGACACGAAGACGAAGCCGACCCCCGGGATGCGCCGGGCGATCGCCGAGGCGGAGGTCGGGGACGAGCAGCGACGCGAAGACCCGACCGTCAACCTGCTCGAGCAACGGGTCGCTGAGCTCCTCGGGCACGAGGAGGCCGTCTACGTCCCGACGGCGACCATGGCCAACGAGATCGCGCTGCGGCTCCACGGGGAGCCGGGGGACGAGGTGATCTGCGAGGAGCACCAGCACATCCTCATCGCCGAGCTCGGCGGCCCCGCCGCCCACAGCGGGCTCCAGACACGTGGGCTTCCGGGCAACGCCGGCCGCATCTCGCCCGAGCAGATCCGCCGGTATGCGAACACCGTGCTCGAGCACCACATGCCGCTGACGCGGATGGTCTCGATCGAGAACACCCACAACGCCTCGGGCGGGCGCGTCTGGACGCTGGAGGAGCTCGAGGCCGTGGCGGACACATGCCGCGAGCTCGGCCTCCGGCTCCACCTCGACGGCGCGCGGCTCTTCAACGCGGCCGTCGCGTCGGGTGTTCCGGCGGCGCAGATCGCCCGGCACGCCGACACCGTCACGATCTGCCTTTCCAAGGGACTCGGCTGCCCGCTCGGAGCGCTCGTGGCCGGCTCGTCCGAGCTGATGCGGCGAGCGCGCCGCTACAAGCACCTCTTCGGCGGCGCGATGCGGCAGGCCGGGATCGTCGCGGCGGCCGGGGTGTACGCGCTCGACCACCACGTCGACCGTCTGGCGGAGGACCACACGCGGGCGAAGCGACTCGCCGACGGTCTCGCCGCCGCAGGCATGCCGGTCCAGCCGGAGAACGTCGAGACGAACTTCGTCCAGATCGACGTGGAACCGCTCGGTCTGACGGCGGCGGACGCCCTCGAGCGGTTGCACCAGGTGGGCGTCGGGCTCTCGGCGACCGTGCACCCCACCCGACTTCGCGCCGTGACACACCTCGACGTCTCCGACGACGACATCGACCGGGCGATCGACCTCGTGCCCGAAGCGCTGGGAGTACTTGCCCGAGCCTGAAGTTCCCGCGGCCGAGCTCGAGCGGATCATCCGCACGGCGCAGGCCGAGCACCGGCTGCCATCCGTGAGCGCGGCGGCGGTCCGTGACGGGGAGATCGTCTGGGCAGGCGCGGTCGGCCTCGCCGACACCGCGGCAGGCGAGGAGGCGACCCCCGACCACCAGTACCGCATCGCATCCGTGACGAAGACGGTCACGGCGGTCGGCCTGATGCAGCTCCGTGACGAGGGCAAGCTCACGCTGGACGACCCGCTCGACCGCCATCTGCCGGAGGCCGCGCACGCGCCGACCCTGCGACAACTGCTCTCGCACCTCTCGGGCATCCAGCGCGAGGTTCCGGGCGAGGTCTGGGAGACACTCGAGATGCCGACGCGCGACGAGCTCCTCCCGAAGCTCGCCGAGGCGGATCGGCCGCTGGCACCGGGCGCCTACTGGCACTACTCGAACCTCGCCTATGCCTTGCTCGGCGAGGTCGTCGCCCGCGTCACCGGCGGCTCGGCCGAGGAGTACCTGACTAAGCGCGTGCTGCGCCCGCTCGGGATGACGCGGACGACGTGGACGGCGGAGGACCCCGCCGCCGTTGGCTATCTCGTCGACCCGTACTCGGACGTCCCTCGCCGCGAGGCGGTGATCGAGGGCCGCGCCGTGGCGCCCGCGGCCGAGCTGTGGAGCACGCCGACCGACCTCTGCCGCTGGGCGGCGTTCATCGCCGACCCCGACCCGGACGTGCTCGCGCGCGAGACCGTGGAGGAGATGCGGGTGTTCCAGTCGATGGTCGACCTCGTACAGTGGCGACTCGGCTACGGGCTCGGCTTCGCCCTCTACCGGGTCGACGACCGGATCTTCGCCGGCCACGACGGCGCCCATGCCGGCTACCTCGCGCACGTCTCGAGCCTGCCGGCGGCGAAGACCGGCGCCGCGGTGCTGACGAACTCGGGCGCCGGCGTGACCATCTCCGCGCTCGGGATCCAGCTGTCGCGTGCCGTCGCGGACGCATACCCGACGGTGCCAGAGGAGTGGAAGCCGGGCGAGCCGGCGCCGGAGGAGCTCCGCGGCATCCTCGGCAGCTGGTGGACCGAGGGTCATCAGGTCGTCTTCTCC
This sequence comes from Gaiellaceae bacterium, assembly GCA_035535195.1. Lineage (GTDB taxonomy): Bacteria > Actinomycetota > Thermoleophilia > Gaiellales > Gaiellaceae > JACDAN01. The sequence goes on from DATLQK010000073.1 coordinate 38,525, forward strand.
TACCGGAACGGGAGCCTCGAGTCGGACTTCCCGGAGGCGCGGCTCGGGCTTGGTCGCTCGGTCTACGACCGCGAGGGGCCCGACCTGTACCGGGTGAAGAAGGGGTACGAGCGCGGTGAGCTCCTGCGCATCGTGCGGGACGAGGCGGGCACGCCGACGAAGATGTACTTCGCGACCTATCCAGTCACCCGGACGCCCGAGACGCTCGGCTGACCGCGCGGGAACGCGTCTAGCGGTCTCCGACGGCGAAGAACATCGCCGCCGCTCCGAGGTAGGCGACGACGAGGGCCCAGCCGCGGCCCCGGCTCGACTGCCCATTCCGCAGCAGCGCGAAGACGAGAATGACCGACCCGGCGAGCGCGACGATCTCGACCACGCGGAACGAGAGCGCGAGCGGCTCGATCAGCCAGGAGAGGATGGCGACCGCGGGGATCAGGAACACGGCGACCTGCGCGCTCGAGGCGAGCGCGATCTCCGCGGCCAGCTTGATCTGGCCTCGGTGGGCGACGACGACGGCGCCGCCGTGCTCGGCCGCGTTCCCGACGATCGCGACGATCACGGCCGCGACGAAGAAGTCCGAGAGGTGGACCTTTTCACCGAACGCCTCCAGGGAACCGACGAGGATCTCGGCGATCAGCGCCGTCACGACCGTGGCTGCGCTGAGAACGGCGAGCGTGACGCCGAGGCTCCACGCCTCGGTGTCTGTCGGCTCCGACGCGAGGTGCAGCTCCCGGTGGCGGCGGAGGTTGTACCAGGTGGCCGCCACGTAGACGACGAGCAACGCAACCGAGACCGGGAGGGAGAGGACGGCGAGCGAGTGGCGCTCGGGGGCGCCGCTCCAGCCCGGGACGGCCGGCACGAGCAGCAGCACGACGGCCAGGGCGACCAGGCCGAGCGAGACGAAGCTCGACTCGCGGTCCAGCTGGCCGTGCCCGCCGAAGATCAGCGAAAACCCCAGCACGAGCAGGAGATTTCCGACCACGCTGCCCGTGAGCGACCCGCGCACGACCTCCGGCAGGCCCTCGTGGATCGCGAGGAGCGCGATGATCAGCTCGGGCGCGTTGCCGAAGGTGGCATTGAGGAAGCCACCGATTCCCGGGCCCGTGTGGTGGGCGGCCTGCTCGGTCGCCTCCCCGATCAACCACGCGAGCGGGACGAGCGCCAGCGCCGCGAGCACGAACTCGACGACGTCATCCGGGTGGAGCGCGTAGTGGATGACGATCGTGGCCGGGGCTAGGGCGAGCGAGCCCCAAAGGATCCTCCTGGCCACCGGACTACCCTACCCGCCGTGCTTCGGGCGGTTCTCTTCGATTGGGGCGGGACGCTGATGGAGGACGAGTGGTCCGACGAGATCGCCGTCGAGGGCCATGCCGCCGGGCTCGCGGCGCTCGAGCGTGACGGTTTGCCGGACGCCGCGGCCTTCACGAGCTTCCTTAGCGAGCACGAGACCGAGCTGTTCCCGCTCGCGAGCGACGAGGAAATCGACATCAGTGCCGTGATGCTCGACTCGTTCGCACGGCAGGGCGTCGAGCTGACCGACGACGACCTCCGCCTCTTCCTCCGGGCGGCCCAGGACGTCTGGTCGTCCTACTACCGGCTGGCCGCCTCGACCCACGCCTTGCTGGAGGCGCTCCGCGGTCGGGGGCTCAGGCTCGCCCTCGTCTCGAACAGCGCCAGCCCTCAGTGGCTGCTCCAGCCGGTCCTCGAGCGACAGGGGCTCGTCGAACGACTGGACGCGATCGTGCTCTCGTCGGAGGTCGGACGACGCAAGCCGCACCCGGCGATCTTCCAGCGCGCGCTCGAGGAGCTCGAGGTGCAGGCGGAGGAGGCGCTCTTCGTCGGCGACCGGCTCGAGGCCGACATCCTCGGCGCGTCGCGGGTCGGGATGAAGACGGTCCAGGCCTTCTGGTTCCGGGCCGACGACGCGCCGGTCGAGGCCGAGCCGGACTTCGAGGCCTTCACCCAGATGGACGTCCTCAACGTCGTGGACCGGCATGTAGTGCCTGTCCGCGAAGTGGACACGGGGAAGGGGTCTGGGGAAACCGGGAGGTTGCCCCAGCTGCCCGGCTAGCCACCAGCGCGCTTAGCGCCTTCCGCACACCCTGTCAAGTCTTGCGCGGAGCCGGAACCGTGCCCCAAAATCAGCACATGGCGTCACGAGAAATCGCCCGTCCTGCCCGCGAGCTTCCGCTCCGGCCCCAGGACGAGGTCGAGTGCCGCCGCTGCGGGGTCCACTGCGACAAGGTCGTCTATCCCTCGGCCTGCGTGGCGCGGTCATGCCCGTTCCTCTACGCCTACGAGGAGGTCGGCCGCACCTACGTCGGCTGCATGCAGAAGGTCTACTCCGTCGAGATCGACCTCGAGCTGCTGCAGCAGGCCGAGGCGCGCAAGCCGGGCTTCGGCGCGGTCAGGGCCAACCGGAAGCCGCTGCCGATGTGCCAGGCCGAGGTGGAGAGCACCTACCTCAGCCGGACCGACGACCTCGGCTGCGTGAACCCCGAGTTCCACGAGCTCCCCGTCGGGCACCCGAGCTTCCGCGTTTTCGCGCAGGTGCGCGGGTCGGCCTGACGCCGGCCTTCCAGAGCTTCCTCAGCGTCTCGATCTCGTGCTCGTCCGGCCCCTTGCCGGCCTGACCCTCGGTCTCGACCACCGCCGGGAGCTCCTGCAGCCGCGGATTTCCGAGGAAGACCGAGAGCTTGTTCCCGATCAATCCCTCGCCGACGTTCGCGTGCCGGTCGCGGTTCGAGCCGAGCGGCGTTTGCGAGTCGTTCACGTGGAGGGCGCGCAGCCGGTCGAGCCCGATCAGCTGGTCGAACTCGTCCAGCAGCGCGTCGAACGCCGCCGGGTCGGTCACGTCGTACCCCGACGCCCAGAGGTGGCAGGAGTCGAGACAGACCCCGAGCCGCGGATGGCGATCCAGGCGCTCGACGAGCGTGGCGAGCTCCTCGAGTGAGCGCCCGATTGTCGCGCCGGTCCCGGCGGCGTTCTCGACCAGCAGCCACGTCGTGTCAGAGCAACGCTCCAGGACCTGTTCGAGCGCCGGCACCGCCCGTTCGAGCCCGGCCTCGAACCCCGCCCCGAGGTGCGAGCCGACGTGAAAGACGACCCCATCGGCCCCGATCGCGCAGGAAGCATCGACGGTGCTCCTCAGCGTCGCCACAGACTTGTGGTAGATCACGTCGTCGGGGCTCGCGAAGTTGCAGAGGTAGATCGCATGGACGAGCGTCGACTCGATCCCCGCCTCCCGCGCCCGTTCCGGATAGCTCGCGAGCACAGCCGGATCGTGGTTGGGGAACCGCCAGGCCCGCGGGCTCTGGACGAAGAGCTGTAGGGCGTCGGCGCCGATCGCCTGCGCCCGCTCCGGCGCGGCCTTGACGCCGCCCCCGACATGGCCGCCGAAGAGCACGCACCTACGATACGGGCATGCCGCCGGTCCGCGTCCGCATGGCTCCGAGCCCCACCGGCCTCCTCCACATCGGGGGTGTCCGGACCTTCCTCTTCAACTGGCTCTTCGCGCGCCAGCGGGGCGGCGAGCTCCTGCTCAGGATCGAGAACACGGACACGAGCCGCGAGGTCGCCGAGGCGACGGAGCAGATCCAGCGGGACCTGACCTGGCTCGGAATCGACTGGGACGGCGACGTCCGCTTCCAGCTCGACCGGATCGAGGACGCGAGGCGGCTGGCGCGGCAGCTCGTCGAGGAGGGCAGGGCGTACGAGGACGAGGGCGCCATTCGCTTCCGCATGCCCGACGAGGGGACGACGGGGTGGGATGACCTGATCCGCGGGCGGATCGAGTTCCCGAACGAGAAGCTCGAGGATCTCGTGCTCCTCCGGTCCGACGGCCGCCCGACCTACAACTTCGCCTCGCCCGTCGACGACATGCTCGACGGGATCACCCACGTGATCCGCGGCCAGGACCACGTCTCGAACACGCCGAAGCAGATCCTGATCCTCGAGGCGCTCGGCGCGGAGCTTCCCGTCCACGCACACGCCCCCGACGTCCTCGGCACGGACAGCAAGAAGCTCTCCAAGCGCCACGGCGCCCAGTCGGTGAACGACTTCCGCGAACAGGGCTACATTCCCGAGGCGCTCGTCAACTTCCTCGCCCGGCTGGGGTGGTCGTACGACGACCGGACGGAAGTGTTCTCCCGGGACGAGCTCCTCCGGTACTTCGACCTCGAGCGGGTCTCACCGAGCCCGGCGGTGTTCGACTACCAGAAGCTCTCGTGGCTGAACGGCGTCCATCTCCGCAAGCTCCCGCCCGAGGAGTACGCGGACCGCGTGCTCGCGTACCTCCGCGAGCGGGGGATCGACTGGGACGAGGAGCTCGTCCGCCGGGCGGCGCCGCTCGTCCAGGAGAAGATCGAGACGCTGTCCGAGTTCCCAGGGTACGTCCGGTTCCTGTTCGAGGAGGTCGAGCCCGATCCCTCGCTGCTCGATCCCCGCGTGCTCGACGCGGCCCGCGAGGCGCTCGCCGAGACGGAGCCGTTTGCGGCCGAGACGATCGAGGCGACGCTTCGCGGGCTTGCCGAGCAGCTCGAGTTGAAGCCGCGGGAGGCGTTTCAGCCGATCCGCGTCGCCGTCACGGGGTCGAGGGTCTCGCCTGGCCTGTTCGAGAGCCTGGAGCTACTCGGGCGGGACCGGAGCCTTGCGCGGCTTAGTGCTGCGCGCGCGGCAGCGGCTTAGGCGGCGCCAGCGGATCGAGCGCCCGCTGGAACTCGAGCCAGGCACGCCGGCGGAAGGTCGGCGTCGGTTGGGGGAGCTGTGCTCTGAGCCGCTTGTGAAAGTGGTCCTCGCGCTCCGGTTGAGACCGGCTTCCCATTTCTAAAGAGTAAACGTTCGGAGCGTGTGATCCGTTACGCCGTCGCAGTAGAAAGCGCGGAAATTGCGCCTTTCGGCACCCGACGCTACCCTCGGACGGTGGGCGACGACACGACGACGGTGCTCGTCATCGACGACGACCCGTCTCTGCGGCTGCTGTGTCGGGTGAACCTCGAGCTCGAGGGCTACGCCGTCGTGGAGGCGGGCTCGGTTGCGCAGGCCGAGGCAGCGCTGGACAACGGCGGCGTCGACGTGATCCTCCTGGACATGCACCTCGGGAACGAGCAGGGCGCGGCGCTGATCCCGAAGATCGAGGAACGAGGCCTCGGCTCCTCGCTCGCGCTGCTGACCGGCAGCCCCGGTAGTCAGCTGCCCATGGGCTCGACGGTGATCCCGAAGCCGTTCAGGATCGACGAGCTGACCGGCACGGTGCGACAGCTGGCGGCTTCGTAGCCTCGTCCTCCTCGGGTAGATTCCCCATCCGCAGATGAGCGTGACCGCAGTCAGGACCCCTGCCGAGTACGAGGCCGAGCTACAGCGCTATCTCTTCGAGCGCGCAGAGGAAGGCCGTGCGGTGCGGGTAGGCGAGAAGGAGGTCTCCGAGCGCGCCGAGATCGTGGCGCGGTACCGGGAGCTCTTCACGCGGGAGCAGCTCGAGGCGCTGAAGGAGGCGGAGGGCGACCTTTCCGGCGTCGAGCGCGAGCGGGTCTACCGTCTCCGCAAGACGTGCGAGTCGGGCCTCGTCGACATCGAGCTCAGCGAGCGGGAGGACACGCTCGAGAACGCGATCCTGGCGGCACGGGTCGATTTCCGCGGCGAGGAGCTGCCGCTCCGGTCGGCGCAGGCGCAGCTCGCGGTGATGCCGGAGTACCGCGACCGCGAGGAGCTCGGCGTGCTCCAGGGCGACGCCTCGGCCTCGTTCAACGACGAGCGGATGGAGCTGCTGCGCGCCCGGGAGGAGCTCGACGCCGAGCTCTCCGGGGAGCCGGATGCCGTGGCGCGGAACGAGGAAGAGAAGGGCATCTCGCTCCGCGAGCTCTCGCACGTGCTGAACACCGCGAGCATGGCGGCCGACGAGATCTACGGCGCGCTGTCGGGTCGCTGGTTCGACAAGCTGCTCGGGAGCGACCGCCCAAAGGTCCCGACCTCCTACCACGTCGCCTGGCTCCGGCGGCTCTCGCCGCTCGAGGCGACGTACACGAAGGAGCGTGCCACCGATGTCTGCCTCGAGACGCTCCGCGAGCTCGGCTTTGACATGGCGGAGGAGCCGAACATCAAGCTCGACCTAGACGACCGGCCGCAGAAGTCACCGCGCGCCTGCGTGATCGCCGCCGACCCGCCGCGAATCGTCCACCTAATCACGCGCGCGCAAGGCGGGCTCCACGACTACCAGGCGTTCCTGCACGAGGCCGGGCACGCGCTCCACTACGGCAACTGCGACCCCGACCTGCCGTACACCTTCCGGAACCTCTCGCGCGACCACGCGTTAACCGAGATCTACTCGTACATCTTCGAGGCGATCTCGCGCGAGCCGGGCTGGCACGAGGAGTACTTCGACCTCCCGCCCGAGCAGGCGCGCCAGAACGCCGACGCGACTGTCTTCCTCGAGGCGCTGCTCTTCCGCCGCTACACGGCCAAGCTCCAGTTCGAGCTCGACTTCTGGAGTGGCTTCGGCAACGGCGACGGCGCCGGGCCGGACGAGTACCACCGGCTGCTGACCGCGGCCGCCGGAGTCTCCTACCGCCCGGACGCCTACCTGGCCGACATGGACGCCGGCTTCTACTCCGCCGACTACCTTCGCGCCTGGATCCGTTCGGCGCAGCTGCGCACGTGGCTGGAGCGCGAGGTTGGGGAGGACTGGTGGCACAACCGCAAGACGGGCGACCACCTGCGGTCGCTGTTCGCCGAGGGGACGCGGCCCACGAGCGAGGAGATCGCCGGCCGCCTCGGCTTCGACCCGTACGACACGAAGCCGCTGCTCACGGAACTTGGGGCCTGACGCTTCTGGCGGACTGAGGTGGGGGCGGAGCCGGGCTCTGCCCGGCGGGAGCCGCCGCCGGCCAGGGACGTCAGGTGCCTGAACTCAGGTTCGACCGGTTCCACCGGTACGACGAGCTGACGGAGATCCTGCAGGGCTGGGCGGAGGAGCGCCCCGACCTCTACGCGCTCGAGTCGATCGGGCAGTCCTGGGAGGGCCGCGACGTCTGGCTCTGCACGATCACGAACTTCGAGACGGGACCGGCGCTCGAGAAGCCGGCCTTCCTGGTCGAGGCCAACATCCACGCGCTCGAGGTGACCGGCTGCACAGCCGCGCTCCACCTCGTCAACCGCCTCCTGACGGGCTACGGCGAGGACGAGCAGGTGACGCGCGCGCTGGACACGCGCGCCTTTTACGTGATTCCCCGGCTCAGCCCGGACGGCGCTGAGCTGGCGCTGGCCGACCGTCCTCGCTTCGTTCGCTCGAGCCTGCGGCCGTGGCCCCTGACCGACGAGCAAGACGGCCTGTACGAGGAGGACATCGACGGCGACGGCCGCGTTCTGATGATGCGGATCCCCGACCCGAACGGCGCCTGGAAGGCGCACTCGGAGGAGCCGCGGCTGCTCGTCCGCCGCGACCCCGTCGACGAGGGCGGCGAGTACTACCGGGTGCTCTGGGAGGGCCGGATCCGGAACTACGACGGCGTCGCGATCAAGATCGCCCCGCCGCTCGAGGGGCTCGACCTGAACCGGAACTTTCCGATGGAGTGGACGGTCGAGGGTGAGCAGCGCGGCGCCGGCCCGTATCCGACCTCCGAGCCCGAGATCCGCGCCATGGTGCAGGCCGTCGTCGAGCGCCCGAACATCACCGGGCACATCGCCTACCACACCTTCAGCGGCGTCCACCTCCGTCCGTACGGTGGCTACGACGACGATCACTTCCCGACCGACGACCTCCGCACCTACCAGCTGATCGGGGAGAAGGCGACGGAGCTGACGGGCTACCCCTCCGTCTCCGTCTTCCACGACTTCAAGTACCACCCGAAGCAGACGATCAAGGGCAGCGCCCACGATTGGCTCTACGACCACCTCGGCGTCGTCTCGTGGACGACGGAGTTCTGGAGCCCGCAGCGCAAGGCGGGAATCGAGGAGTACCAGTTCATCGAGTGGCTGCGGGATCACCCCACGGAGGACGACCTCAAGCTGCTGCGGTGGAACGACGAGGAACTGGACGGGAAGGGGTACGTCGACTGGTACCCGTTCGAGCACGAGCAGCTCGGGCAGGTCGAGCTCGGCGGCTGGGATCTCATGTACTGCTGGGGGAACGTCCCGCCGCAGTTCCTCGAGGCCGAGATCGCGCCGCACTCGGAGCTCGCGCTCTGGCACACGCTGATCTCGCCGCGGCTAGAGCTCCGGTCGCTCGAGGCGGAGGGCCTGAGCGACGGAGCCTGGCTGGTGCGGGTCGTGGTCGAGAACACGGGCTGGCTGCCGACGAAGGTGACGGAGAAGGCGGTCGAGAAGAAGGCAGTCCGTCCGCTGGAGGCGGAGCTCATCGTTCCCGACGGCGCGCGGATCCTCAGCGCGCAGCCGAAGGTCGAGCTCGGGCAGCTGGACGGGCGGGTCCATCGCCGAAGCCTGATCTGGTGGGAGTCCGACGACGCCACCTCGGACCGCGCCAAGGCGGAGTGGGTGGTCGAGGCACCGGCGGGATCGACGGTGCAGGTCGAGGCGCGGCACCAGCGGGCCGGGACCGTCCGGCAAGAGCTCACGCTCGAGTAGTGGGCTACCGGGCGGGGCTGCGCGCCGGCGCCGGTTTCGCGCTGCCGACGTTCGTCCTCGCCGTCTCCTTCGGCGTGCTCGCGCGGCAGCTGGGGTGGGGGGTACTGGCGCCGATCGTCTCGTCCGCGGTCGTGTTCTCCGGGTCGGCGCAGTTCGCGATCGCCGACGTGCTCGGGGCCGGCGGGAGCGCGGCGGCCGCGATCGTGGCGGCCGTCCTCGTCAACGCTCGCTTCGGGGTGATGGGCGTGGCGGCGGCGTCGGCGTTCCGCGGCGGCCGGCTGCGGCGTGCGATCGAGGGGCAGGCCACGGTGGACGCCTCCTGGGCGCTCGCGAACCGCGGCGGCGGGCGCTTCGACCGCGAGCTGATGATCGGCGCGACGCTGCCGCAGTACGTCGCCTGGGTCGCCGGCACGGTGCTCGGCGTCGTCGCCGGCGACGCGATCGACCCGGAGGCGCTCGGCCTCGACGTCCTCTTCCCTGCGTTCTTTCTGGCGCTGCTGATCGACGAGCTACGCAACGGTCGGCAGCACGTCGCCGCCGCGGTGATCGCTGCGGTCGTCGCCGTCGCCCTGATCCCGTTCACGCCGCCGGGCATACCGATCGTGGTCGCCTGCGTCGGCGCGCTGCTCGGGCTGCGGGGGACCGGGCGGTGACGGCGGTCTGGACCTCGATCGCGGTTGTTGCGGGCGTGAACTTCGCGATCAAGGCGGCGGGGCCGGTCTTCCTCGGCGGTCGCGAGCTGCCCGACGTGCTCGTGCGCGTGATCGCGCTCTTGGCGTCGGCGATCCTGGCGGCTCTGGTGGTCGTCGGGACCTTCAGCGACGAGGGCGAGCTGAGCATCGACGCGCAGACCGCCGGCGTCGCGGTGGCCGGCGTGGCGTTCGTGCTCCGGTTGCCGCTGCTCGTCGCGATCGGGCTCGGAGCGGTCGCCGCGGCGCTGCTGCGAGCGCTCTAGCCGGTCGTCTCGCGCCGCTCCCACAGCGTCGCGTTGACGACCGCGGCGGCGACGGCCAGCCTGCTGACGAGGAAGAGGCCGAGCAGGAGGGCCGCTGCGAGGCCGAGACTGCCGTACGTTCCCTCCTTGGCGAGGGCGTACGGCGTGATCACGTACGCCACGACGACGTTCAGGATCTCGCTGCCGACTCCGTAGAGCAGCGCCCCGGGGACGAGCGCCACCCAGCTCGCGCCACGGTGCGGGAGCTGGACCGAGACGAGGAGCCAGAAGCCGACATAGGGCACGATGGCCAGAAGCGTCGCGAGCAATCCGGGCACGCCCGACCACGCGCGTAGGGCCTGTACGAGAGCGACCACGGTCGCAAAGGCGAGCATCAGGCCCAGCAATCGGAGCGCGGCGAGCAGTGTCGGCCGTGGAGCCGCCGTACGGAGGTCCATCCAGACGAGCCGGTGCGCGCCGATCAGGGCGCGGAGCAGGCTACGCGTGACCCAGACGAGCACGGGGATCCCGATCACGATCGCGTACCAGCGGTTCGGGCTCTCCGCTGCCTGGGTGATCGAGCCCGAGACCAGGCCGTCGACGCCGAGTGCCTTCGCGGCTTCCTCGGGTGAACCCGACGATGCGTCTGCCGCGATGCCGAGCCCGGCGACGGCGACGAGCGCCAGCGGCAGCAGCCAGATGAAGAGCCGGTAGGCGAGGGCGCCGGCGAGGATCCCGCCCGCGACTTCGCTGTCCCGCTCGATCATCTCGAAGACGGCGTCGACGGACCTGTGCCGCCGGCGTTCGGCCTGTGCCCGCTGCGTGAGCCGTTCCGCGTCGCCGCGGACCGCACCGATCCAGGCTCGTCCGCGATCGCGTCTCGACGACGCCAGCTTCTCCGGGGCCTGCTCTCGTTCCGCGGGTTCAACTTTCTCGGTCGTGGACGTATCGTGCCCCACGAGCTCTCCGTGAGCCAGATCGGCGGTGCCGAGCTCGCCCTGAGGGCGGTCACGCGCCGGGCGACCACTTCTCGCGTCGCAGCCGCAGATAGTTGGCCAGCAGGCCCGGCCAGAAGCCGAGGAGCGCGCCGCCACCGAAGGCGAGCCCGACGACGAGAGCCAGGCCGCCGATCGCGAGCGCGAGGACGAGCGCGGCGCCGAGGACGTAGCCGGCCCTGGTGCCGAAGCGAAAGATGCGGCCGCGGTTTCGCTCTACCTCTGCCTCGCCTCTCAGGAAGAGTCGATCCCGCCGGGCGAGCACGACCGTCGCGACGAGGGGGCCGAAGATCCCGGCCGTGAACGCGACAACGAAGGCGGCCCACCCGTAGTCCG
>DATLQK010000074.1:0-11039 GCA_035535195.1 Gaiellaceae bacterium
AGAACATCTTCCGCTCCGTCAACATCGCGCTCGTGAACGAGCTCGCCCAGCTCTGCGACCGGATGGGTATCGACGTCTGGGAGGTCGTCGAGGCGGCCGCGACCAAGCCGTTCGGGTTCATGAGCTTCCAGCCCGGGCCGGGCCTCGGCGGCCACTGCATCCCGATCGACCCCTTCTACCTCACCTGGAAGGCCCGGGAGTACGGCTTCTACACCGAGTTCATCGAGCTGGCCGGCAAGGTCAACGAGAACATGCCGTACTACTGCCGGTCGCTCGTCTCCCAGGCGCTGAACCACGGCCGGCAGCGATCGCTGAACGGCTCCAAGATCCTCGTGCTCGGCGTCGCGTACAAGAACGACATCGGCGACACGCGCGAGTCGCCCGCGATCAAGCTGATCGAGCTGCTGCAGACAGCCGGGGCGGAGATCGCCTACCACGATCCGTACGTGGACGAGCTCGAGGAGGTCGGACTGAGGTCGGTGCCGCTCGACCCGGCGGCGCACGACTGCGTCGTCATCGTCACCGCGCACGCGAACGTCGACTACGACGACCTGGTTGACAGGGCGCACGTCGTCGTCGACCTCCGCAACGCCACGGGCGCGACAGGGCGCTCGAGCGACAAGGTCTGGACGCTGTGATTGAGGTGGCTCGAACGGCGGCCGTCGGCGGGCTCTCGCGCGTCCTGAGCACACGAGGCGTCGTCCTCAGCCGCGCCCATATCTACCGATATGAACGCGGCCTGCGTCCTAGCCTCGCGCACTCATGACGCCCGATAACTTCGTCGAGGCCCCCGCCCGAACCACCAAGCTCGGGCTCGCGGGGCTCGGCTACTGGGGCCCGAACCTCGCACGGAACTTCGACGATCTGGCCGAGCTGGCCTGGATCTGCGACCTCAACTCGGACCTGCTCGACCGGTACAGCGCGCGGTACCCGCACGCCCGGACGACGGACCGGTTCGACGACCTACTCGAGGACGACTCGGTGCAGGCGATCGTGATCGCGACGCCGGTGCCGACCCACGCCGATCTGGCGCGACGCGCGCTCGCTGCCGGGAAGCACGTCTTCGTCGAGAAGCCGCCGGCGCTCAGCGGGGCGGAGGCGGACGAGCTCGTCACCCTGGCCGACGAGAACGACCTCGTCCTCCTGCCGGGCCACCTCCTGCTCTACCACCCGGCGGTCGCGAAGCTGCAGGAGCTGATCGACTCGGGCGAGCTCGGCGAGATCCTCTACATCTACGGCAACCGCCAGAACCTCGGCCAGATCCGCAAGGACGAGAACGCCCTCTGGTCGCTGGGCGTCCACGACCTGTCCGTGATCCTCCACCTCGTCGGGGAGGAGCCTTCCGAGGTCTGGGCCCGCGGCGAGTCGTTCATCCACGAGGGGGTCGAGGACGTCGTCTTCTGCTACCTGCGCTTCCCCTCCGGGATCGTGGCGCACATGCACCTCTCCTGGCTCGACCCGCACAAGATGCGGAAGATGACCGTCGTCGGCCGGAACAAGATGGCGGTCTTCGACGACATGGAGCTCGAGCGCAAGGTGACCGTCTACGACAAGGGCACCGAGCAGCGCGCCGAGAGCTACGGCGAGTGGCGCACGCGCACGGGCGACATCTACATCCCGAAGATCCCGAACGACGAGCCGCTGCGGTTCGAGTGCCGCCACTTCCTGTCGCTCGTGGCCGGCGACGGCGACAAGGTCCAGGCGGCGCGGGAAGGCGCGGTCGTCGTCCGGGTGCTCGAGCAGCTCCAGCACAGCCTCGAGCGCGCCCCCGCCTAGTGCCCAACTACACGGTCGGGGAGAACGTCGTCATCTACCCGGGGACGGTGATCGGCGACGGCTGCCGGATCGGCGACAACGTCGTGCTCGGGAAGCAGCCGGCGCTTTCACCGCGCTCGACGGCCTCGCGCGACGAGCTGCCGCCGCTCGAGCTCGGCGAGGGGACGATCGTCTCGACGGGGTCGATCGTGTTCGCGGGGACGACGGTCGGAGCGGGCTCGATCCTCGGCGACCAGAGCTGCGTGCGCGAGCGCTGCACCCTCGGCGACGACGTCGTCGTGGGTCGGGGGTCGCTGGTCGAGAACGACACGACGATCGGCGCCCGGACGAAGATCCAGGCGAACGCGTACGTGACGGCCTACTCGACGCTCGAGGACGACGTCTTCATCGCGCCCTGCGTCGTCACCACGAACGACAACTTCATGGGCCGCACGGAGCAGCGCCACGCGCTCCGGAAGGGGCCGACGATCCGGCGCGGAGCCCGCGTGGGAGGCGGTGCGGTGCTCCTGCCCGGGATCGAGGTCGGTGAAGAGGCCTTCGTGGGCGCCGGGGCGGTCGTCGTCCGCAACGTCCCGCCGAAGGCCGTCGTCGTCGGCAATCCGGCCCGACAGATCCGGGACGTCCCGGACGAAGAGCTGCTCGCCGACTAGCGGACGAGCTTGAGCTTGTAGGTCGCGGTCCCGGGCTCCGAGATCTTGACCTGCACGAAGTAGACGCCGGGTCGCTTGGAGCGGTAGCTCAGGTACTCCCGGCTCCCGGAGCGTGACGAGGTCGCCGTCGGCTGGCGAAGCCGGTCGATCCGGGTCGTGCCGGGCCGCCAGAGCGCGAGGTTGAGGTCGACCTTCGCCGGACCACCGGACAGGGACAGGGTGATCCGCTGGCGCCGCTTCAGCCGGACGGCGTAGACGTCGTTCTGGTCGTCCCAGTAGTCGACGCTCGCCTGGAGCGACCGCTTCCTGTTCGAGAGCGCGAACGCCCGGGCCCCCGCGTTGTCGTTCGTCTCGTACCGGTCGGCCGGCGGGATCCGCCCGGCCCAGGTGACCGCGTTCATCGTGTCGAGACGACCCCAGCCCGTCTGCGGGTCGCGGCCGTCGACGCAGCGGCGGCAGCCGGTGGCAGCGGTCTGGTCGACAGAGGCGCGCTCCATGAGGCCGGCGACCTGCTCGGCCCGGAGCACTGGCCACTCGAGCCGCACGAGCACCGCGGCCGCCGAGACGAGCGCGGACGCGAAAGAGGTTCCCTGGGCGTGCCGGTACTCGGGAGGCCCGCAGTCGGAGTAGCCCTGCTCGAGACAGGTCGGGCGCTGCGCCGTCATCGGCCGTGGGAGCGTCGAGAGCAGGTCGTCCCCGGGCGCTGCGACGTCGTTGTAGAGCGGGTCGCGGTTCGAGTACAGCGGCACGCTCCCGTCCCGCGCAAGCGCGCTGACGCCGAGCACGTGCGGCAGCGCGGCCGGATAGCTCGCGTACCGCCACGGCTGCTCCGGCGCCTGGTCGCCGTTCCCGACCGCGGCCACGACGACCGCGCCTCGCCGGATTGCATAGGCGACGGCGCTCGCCTCGAGCGGCGAGTAACTGTCACGCGACGCGTCGAACGGGTCTCGCATGCCGCCGAGACTGAGGTTGATCACGCGCGCTCCGTGGTCGACCGCCCACCGGATCGCCCGCGCCTCCGCCTCGAGCGGGACGACACCGTCGTAGCGGACGACCTTCGCGACGAGGAGCTGCGCCGGGAACGCCAGCCCCGCGATCCCCTCCTGGTTGTCGATCCGGGCTGCGATCAGGCCCGCGACGAAGGTGCCGTGGCCCTGCGTGTCCTTGAGCGCCGAGCCGCCGACGAAGCTCTTGTAGCCGGCGATCCGCCCTTTGAACTCGGGGTGGCTCGCGTCGATGCCGGAGTCGATCACGGCAACGCGCATGCCGGGCAGCGTCGGCCGCAGGGCCCAGGCGTCGAAGCCGCGCACCGCCTGCACGTACCACTGCCGCACGAAGAACGGATCGGTCGGCGCGAAGGCGATCTTCCGAGCGCCGCCAAGGCGCTCGACGTACGAGACGCCGAGGGTGCCGCGGATCTCGCGTGGCGACTTCGCACGCAGTGAGACGGCGAACGGCCCGATCACCGAGGCTCGGCCGCCGGTCTTCGCCTCCAGCCGGGCCGCGAGCGCCTCGGCCTGCGAGCCCGGTGCAACCCCGACGGCGAACCGCGCGGCATGCGCCGCCCCGGGAAGCGCCAGGGCTCCCGCGAGGAGGGCCAGAAGAACCGCAGATCTCATCCGTTCACCACCAGCGTCGAGCTCGTTCCCGCGACCAGTCCGCGGCCCGGCGTCGGTACCACTGCACGGTAGCTCCCCGGGGGCACATAGATACGGGCGGAGAAGTCGCCACGGCCGTCGACGGTGGCGCGTCCGACGGTCTGCCACGTCTTTCCGCTCAGCTTCTGGATCTCGACGCCGGCGCCCGACAGCAGGGGCTTGACGCTTCCGCGCAGCTCCATCGCGTCCGTCACCGGGGCGAGCGCGACCTGCGGGGCGACTGTGACGCGCGTGGGCGCCGTCCGTGCCGTACCGGCCGCCAGCCGGTAGAGCGACGTCGCCGTCGAGCGGACCGTGACCGTGAACGCGCCGCCGCTGACCGGCTGCACCTGCGCCACAGAGCGCCAGGTGGAGCCGGACTGCTGCTCGAGCACGACCTTCGAGAGCCCTCGCGCCGTGCCGGTGAGCTTGCCCGCCGCACCGTACGCGAGCGGCTTCGTGGGGAGCGGCAGCGCGAGGACGCCGACCCGGAACCAGGTCGAGCGCAGGTCCAGCACGCGACGGACGTCGCTGCCGCGCATCGTCACCTGCCCGAGGGTGCCGACGCCGGTGACCGTGCTCACGCGGGCCGAACGATTCACTGTGGTTCGAACGTCGGTCAGGCGGCCGGGCGCCTTGATCGCCTTCTGGAGGCGGCCGACCGGAAAGACGAGCGGGCCCCAGACGTGGTGCGGAGACAGCGAGTCGTACGGGTCGTCAACCGAGACGAGATATGGAATCGGCTTCGACCCCGCGAACACGTCCGCAACAGATGCGGTCTTGCCGCCCGAGGTCGAGAAGAAATACGCGAGTGCGAGCGCGCCGCCGTACATGACGACGTCGCCGGCTGTCTCGTCGACGGCGGCAGTCGTCGTCTCGACCTCCTCGTCGATTCCGCGGTAGACCTGGCTGCGCACATCCGGGTAGAGGTCGAAGTCGCCGTCCGTCTTCCGCGTGGCCAGCGCGTAGGTACGGGCGGCCACCGCCTGAGCCTTCAGCACCTCGGCGGGCCAGTCGTCCGGAACCTCGGACGGGACGACGCCGTAGAGGTACTGCTCGAGGCCGACCACGTTGATCGCGCGGAGCCGCCCCTTCTGCAGGTCGACGCGGATCGAGCCGCGGTAGCGCCGTCCGAGCCGGAGCGGCTCATCGCCGGGCAGGAACGTGAGCGGTGCCTTCAGAGCGACCTTCCGCTTCGCGCCCTTGGGCAGGACCTTCAGGCCGAGCCCCAGCGCCACCGGTCCCGCCGCCAGGTTCCGGACCTTGCCGGAGGCGTCCTTGACTCGGTACGGCGCCGCGGAGGCGAGGTCGAGCCGCCGCTTCCCAGCGGCGAGCAGCACGCGCACCTTTGACACGGGCGCGTCGCCGACCGTCGTGCCGCGGTAGTAGTGGGCGAGGATCCGGTCGTAGGTCCAGCCCTTCCGCGCGAAGCCGTTCGCGCCCCACTGGCTCATCCCGACGCCGTGGCCCCAGCCCCGGCCGTTGATCACGAACACGGGCTCGCCCGCCCGAGGGCCGGAGGGAGCCTGGCGCGGCTTGCGCGCACTCGAACCGGCAAACGCCAGACCGGCCACGAGGAAGCCGCAGATGACGCCTGCTGTCAGGGCGAGAGCTCGAGACATGCCGGACCCGGATCCCGAACGGGACGCGCTTGAGGCTAGCGCATGACGTCGGCGGGAACCGCGTTCTTTACAGGGTTTTCAAAGCTCGAAGATGCGGCAAAACCAGATCTCGTGGCGGTCCGAATCGACATATTCCCGCCGCGCTACCAGGACGTCGTGCATCTCGCCCGCGGCGGCATGGGCGACGTCTACCGCGCGACCGACACGTCCCTCGGCCGGACGGTGGCGATCAAGGTGCTCTCGGAGCGCTACGCCGGCGACGCCGACGTCCGCCGGCGCTTCAAGAACGAGGGGCTCGCGGCCGCGCGCCTCTCCAACGCGCCCCATACGGTGACGATCTTCGACGTAGGCGAGGCAGCCGAGCAGCCGTACATCGTGATGGAGTACCTCGAGCGCGGCTCGCTCGAGCACCGCCTGAACCGGGGTCGGCCCGAGAGCGGCGATGTGCTGCGGTGGCTGGACCAGGCTGCCGCGGCCCTCGACGCCGGTCACGCGGCCGGGGTCGTCCACAGAGATGTCAAACCGGGGAATCTGCTCCTCGACGGGCGCGACGACGTCCACGTCGCCGATTTTGGAGTCGCGAGCGCCGCCGGGCTGGACTCCCTGACGATGACCGGCACCGTGCTCGGCACCGCCGGCTACCTCTCGCCGGAGCAGGCGCAGGGCCAGCGCGCGACACCGGCCAGCGACCGCTACGCCCTGGGCGTGGTCGCCTACGAGCTCCTGACCGGCCGGCGGCCGTTCGAGTCCGAGAACCCGACGGCGGAGGCGACGGCCCACGTCACCGCGCCCGTACCGGCGATCAGCAGCGAAGCGGACGTGCCGGCCGAGCTCGACCCGGTCTTCCGCCGGGCACTGGCCAAGGACCCGCGCGACCGATACCCGAGCGCCGTAGCCTTCGTCTCCGAGCTCCGCGACTCGCTCAACGGCGAGGCGGAGCAGACGGCGGCGACCGTGGCGCTTCCCGCGCACCGCCACGTCGAGCCGCCGCATCGCAGCCGCGGCTGGCTTCTCGTTGCTCTGGGCGCCGTCGCCCTCGCCCTGGCGGCCGGCGGCCTCGCGCTGGCGGGCCTGTTCGGCGGCGGCGAGCCGCAGACACGAACCGTCGTCAGGCAGACGACCGTGCAGGGCGAGCCGACCACCGTCCGCGAGACGGTGACGCAGCAGCCTCCGCCTCCGCCGCCTCCTCCTCCTACGCCTCCGTCTCCGACTCCGCCGCCCCCGGCGCCTGCCGGGCAGTCCGGCCAGCAGCTGACCGACGCGGCGACGGCGCTCCTGAACCAGGGGCGATGGGCAGAGGCGGAGCAGGTCGCCCGCCAGGCCGTGCAGAAGCTGAACGGCTCAGGCCAGCTGTACGAGGCGTATGCGAACTACAACCTCGGGCGGGCCCTGATCGAGCAGAACCGGTGCGACGAGGCGCTGGCCTACCTCGACCGTTCGGAGCAGATCCAGGGCAGCCGCCGCGAGATCCGCGACGCCCGCAAGAAGTGTCGATAGCGGCTAGCCGAGCCGTTCGGCGTATTGCTGCTCGTAGTACGCGCGGTACTCGCCCGACTTGAGCGGCTCCCACCAGGCTCGGTTGTCGCGGTACCACGCGACCGTCTCCGCGAGCCCGTCCTCGAGTGAGTGCTCGGGGCTCCAGCCCAGGCCGCGCAGCTTCGAGTCGTCGAGGGAGTAGCGCCGGTCGTGGCCCGGCCGGTCGTCGACGTGCCGGACGAGGGACTTGTCGGCACCGGTCAGCTCGAGGATGCGAGTCGTCAGCTCGAGGTTCTCGTGAGGCTCGCCGCCGATGTTGTAGACCTCGCCCGCTCGCCCCTGCCGCAGGACCCGGTCGATCCCGGCGCCGTGATCCTCGGCGTGCAGCCACTCCCGGACCTGCTTGCCGTCGCCGTAGACGGGAAGCGGCTCACCATCGAGCGCGTTCGTGGTGAACAGCGGGATCAGCTTCTCCGGGTACTGGTTCGGGCCGTACGTGTTCGCCCCGCGGGTGATCAAACCGTCGACCCCATACGTGCGGACGTAGGCGATCACCTGCAGGTCGCCGCCCGCCTTCGAGGCCGAGTACGGGCTCGACGGATGGAGACGATCCTCCTCGGTCGAATGGACTCCCGACGGGACGTCGCCGTAGACCTCGTCCGTCGAGACGTAGACGAGCCGGATCCCGTGCTCCCGGACATACTCCAGGAGCACGTGCGTCCCGTACACGTCCGTCTGGATGAAGTCCCCCGCGGCGAGGATCGACCGGTCGACGTGAGTTTCCGCGGCGAAGTTGACGATCGCCTCGCAGCCGTCGGCCGCCTCGGCCACGGCCGAGGGGTCGGCGATGTCACCCTGGAAGAACGTGTGGTCGACGTCGGCCAGGTTCGCCGGGTTGCCCGAGTACGTGAGCTTGTCGAGGACGACCACCTCGTCGCCGCCGCGCACCAGGCGCTTGACGAAGTGCGAGCCGATGAAGCCGGCGCCGCCGGTGACCAGGATCCGCATCGGCTCGAAGCCTAGTCGCCTGCGCGGCGGAGACATTCGCGGAGGCCGTCGCGCCAGTGCGGCAGCTCCGGTGCGCCCCGCTCGCTTCTGAGCACCGAGTAGGCCGGCCTGGGCGCCGGCGCGCCGAACTCGGCCGTGGTGATCCGACGGACGCGGCAGTCGAGACCAGCCTCGTCGAAGATCACCTCCGCGAAGTCGGCCCACGTGCAGTCGCCGCCGGCGGCGACGTGGTACGTGCCGTGCGGAAGCTCCAGCACGTCGCGGGTCGCAGCGGCGAGATGGCCGACGTAGGTGGGCGAGCCCCGTTGGTCGTCCACGACGGCGAGCTCGTCCCGCTCGGCCCCCAGCCTCAGCATCGTCCGGACGAAGTTGTGCCCCGTCCAGCCGAAGAGCCACGAGGAGCGGACGATCCACCCGTCGCGGACCTCCTGCTCGCCCTCGAGCTTCGTCCGCCCGTAGACGCCGAGCGGTGACGTCGGATCGCTCTCGAGGTACGGCTCCCGTTTCGACCCGTCGAAGACGTAGTCGCTCGAGTAGTAGACGACCGGTGCGCCGAGGCTCACGACGTTGCGGGTGCCGAGGACATTGGCTCGGCGGGCTCCTTCGGGATCAGACTCGGCGTCGTCGACCTTCGTCCAGGCGGCCGTGTGGAGGACGAGCTCGGGCCGCTCCACGTAGGAGTATGGGTCGGCGACGTCCCAGTGGGCGCGCGTGAGCGCCCGAGCCTCAGGGAAGACCTCGGCCAGCGCCGTTCCGAGCTGGCCCCCGGCCCCGGTGATCAGGATGCCGCCGCGTCCCGTTGCGACAGGATCGGCGATTGCGTGCTCCAGAGCTCTCTGACCCTGGGGTCGTCCCACGGGATCTCTTGCTCGTCCGGGTCGGCAGGGTCGTACTCCTCGGTGACGTGGTAACAGAAGAGCAGGTCCGTCAGCGCCTCGAAGCCGTGCGCGTGGCGGCCGGGAATGTAGATCGCAACGGGGTTCTCGTCACCGATGTCCTCGCTGAACGTCTCGCCGGACGCACGGTCGAGGACGACGACCCGTGCCAGGCCCTGCAAGCAGGCGAACAGGTCGTCCTGGCCGCGCTCGTGGAAGTGCAGGCCGCGGATCACGCCCTGCCGGGAGAACGAGAGGTTCGTTTGCACGGTCCGCTTCGGCAGCCTGCTCTCGCGGCGCAGCTCCACGAACCACCCCCGCTCGTCCTCGAACCGCCTGAGCGGGATCCGGAGGATGCCCTCGATCACGGCTTGTTCACGCCGTGCTGGCGGACGAAGTCGTTGACGGCGTAGTAGACGTCGATCGACTCGCCGGCGTCGCCCCAGAATCCCTCGACGATGTCGTACTGCATCGATCCCTGGTCGATGAACCAGTTGTTCACGTCGGTGATCTCGAGCTCGCCGCGGCCCGAGGGCTCGAGCCCGTGGATGATCTCGAACACGCTCGGCTCGTAGAAGTAGATGCCGGTGACGGCGAACTCGCTCGGCGGCTCCTCCGGCTTCTCGTGGATCTTCACGACCCGCTCGCCCTCGAGCTCAGGCACGCCGAGGTGCCGCAGGTGCTCCGGATTCTCTTCCCGCGCCAGCACGATCCGCGCGCCCTTGCCCTGCGCGGCGAAGTTGTCGACCGCGTGCTTGATCGATCGCTCGAAGACGTTGTCGGCGAGCATCACCACGATCGGGTCGCCGCCGGCGAACCGCTCCGCGAGCCCGAGGGCCTCCGCGATCCCGCCGGCGCGCTCCTGGTAAGCGTATGAGAGCCGGTCGATGCCCCACTCGTGGCCGTTGCCGAGCAAGCGGAGGAACTCGCCGGCGTGCGTTCCGCCCGTGACGACCATCAGCTCGGTGACGTCACAACCGACGAGCGCCTCGATCGCGTAGGTCACCATCGGCCGGTCGTAGATCGGCAGCAGGTGCTTGTTCGTGATCCGCGTCAGCGGATGGAGGCGCGTGCCGCTGCCCCCGGCAAGGATCACACCCTTCATCGCGGCGCAGTTTCGCTGAAAGTCTCACGACTTTCACCGATGGTCGAAGCACCTGCGCGCACGCCGCTCCATGCTCGTGGTACCTCGTTGCTCCGCGACACGTCAGTGATCGGAACGGGCAAAGCCCGCTCCGCGACGGCTCTGGATAGGGTGCCGGAATGAGCGAGACCGAGCACGAAGAGCCGAGCGAGGAGCCGAAACACGAGTCGTTCGAGGGCGAAGACCTGCTCCTGGGCGGACCGGCCCCGAGCCGCGATCCCTACACACCCGAGCCGGGCCCACGGCCGGGCGAGCAGCGTGCGTTCAACGTCTTGCGCTGGGCCTGGGTGCCGATCCTCGTGATCGCCCTCTTCCTGCTGATCGCGATCTTTCGCTAGCGGCCGGCGGGCGAGACCGCGGGCGGCGGCGTTTCCTCGAGCGGCGAGGGCTGCACCCGGAAGACCTTGGCCGCGCCCTCCGGCAGCCACCAGTTCCAGCGGCCGAAGAGGGCCATCGCGCTCGGCACGAGCAGGGCGCGGATGATCGTGACGTCGATCAGGATCGCCGCGGCCAACCCGAGCCCGAACTGCTGCAGGCCGACGATCGAGCCGGCGACGAAGCCCATGAAGGCCGCGAACATGATCAGCCCCGCGGCGGTGACGAGGCGGCCGGTCTTCGCCAGCCCCATGGTGACCGCGAGACGGTTGTCTCGGTTCGCGTCCCACTCCTCCCGCATCCGGCTGACGAGGAAGACCTCGTAGTCCATCGAGAGCCCGAAGAGCATCGCGAACAGGAAGATGGGGATCCAGCCCTCGATCTGGTCGAACTGCGTCAGCCCGAACGGCTCCCCGACGCCGAGCTTGAAGGCCGAGACGAGGATCCCGTACGCAGCGGCGATCGAGAGCAGGTTG